>JACQQF010000033.1 GCA_016207095.1 Candidatus Methylomirabilota bacterium
GCCCTCATCTTCGGCGTCTTGAAACTCCAGGAGCAGATCACCCACGACACCATCGCGAAGCGGCCGAGCGGGAAGGTCTCCCTCCTGCCGGCGCAGGCCTGACCATGCGCCGCTACCTCCGCGACCTCCTCCTGGGCTCCTGGAGCATCCTCCTCGCCCTCAAGGTCACCCTCCGTTACCTCTTCACCCCGGCCATCACCACCCAGTACCCCGAGGAGCATCGCTTCCAACCCCTCCGCACCCTGAACCGCCACATCCTCACCATCGAGGAGGGGACCGGCAAACTCAAGTGCACCGCCTGCGACGCCTGCGCCCGGATCTGCCCCACCCGCTGCATCGAGCTGACCGGGGCCGGCAAGGGCAAGGACCGCCGGGCCGCGACCTTCTTCATCGACCACAACCTCTGCATGTACTGTAACCTCTGCGTCGAGGTCTGTCCCTTCGACGCGATCACGATGTGGACCCGGATCGGGGAGCTGGGGGCCTATGCCCGCAGCGGCCTCGTCTACGACCAGCCGACCATGACGGCGGATCGCTTCTACCCGACCCCGATGACGCCGGAGCGCCCTCAAGGGGCAGGAAAGGTGGCGTCGGCGTGACGAGGGTGCCCTGAGGACGGCCATTTGCAGAGATCAGGCTGGAAAAAACGCTCTGAGAAGTGTATAATCTTGAGTAGGTTACTAGAGATTCGGTAGTGCGAGCAGAGGCAGGGGAACGCTGGGGAGGAGTAACAGCCAAGATCCGGCGGGAACTGCAGAGGGAGAAGCAATGAGCAACCAGTCGAAAACAATCGAGGCCTTGGCAAACCAGGAATACAAATACGGGTTTGTCACGGATATCGAAACAGATAGCGCGCCTCGTGGGCTGAATGAGGACATTATTCGCCTGATCTCAAGCAAGAAGAACGAACCACCGTTCATGCTGGAGTGGAGGCTGAAGGCCTACCGGCATTGGGTGAAGATGGAAAAGTCGGAGGGAGAGCCGAAGTGGGCGAATGTCAAGTATCCTCCCATCGACTACCAGAACATCATCTACTACTCCGCGCCAAAGCAGAAAGCTGATGGGCCGAAGAGCCTCGACGAGGTGGACCCGAAGCTGCTGGAGACGTTCGAAAAGCTGGGCATCTCTCTGTCGGAACAAAAGCGGCTGAGTGGTATCGCGGTCGATGCGGTCTTTGACAGCGTATCGGTCGCGACCACGTTCAAGGAGAAGCTCTCGGAACTGGGGATCATCTTTTGCGCCTTCTCCGAGGCGGTGGAGAACCATCCGGAGCTGGTCCAGAAGTATCTCGGGTCGGTGGTTCCCTACACCGATAACTTCTTCGCGACGCTGAACTCCGCCGTGTTCACCGACGGGTCGTTCTGCTATATCCCGAAGGGCGTCCGGTGCCCGATGGAGCTTTCGACCTACTTCCGGATCAACCAGGCGGACACCGGCCAGTTCGAGCGGACGCTGATCATCGCCGACGAAGGCAGCTACGTGAGCTACCTGGAAGGGTGCACCGCGCCGATGCGGGACACGAATCAGTTGCACGCGGCGGTCGTGGAGCTGATCGCGCTTGACAACGCCCAGATCAAGTACTCGACGATCCAGAACTGGTATCCGGGCGACAAGGAGGGCAAGGGCGGCATCTACAACTTTGTCACGAAGCGCGGCAAGTGCCTCGGCAAGAACTCCAAGATCTCCTGGACCCAGGTGGAGACCGGGTCGGCGATCACCTGGAAGTACCCGAGCTGCATCCTGCAGGGTGAGAACTCGATCGGCGAGTTCTACTCGGTGGCGCTCACCAACAACTACCAGCAGGCCGATACCGGGACCAAGATGATCCACCTGGGGAAGAACACCAGGAGCACGATCATCTCGAAGGGGATCTCCGCCGGCCACGGGCAGAACACCTATCGCGGGCTGGTGAAGATGCAGAAAGGCGCGACCGGGGCGCGCAATTACTCGCAGTGCGACTCGTTGCTGCTGGGCGATAAGTGCGGCGCCCATACCTTCCCCTACCTCGAGGTGAATAACAGCACCTCTCAGGTGGAGCACGAAGCGTCAACGTCGAAGATCGGCGAGGATCAGCTCTTCTACTGCAAGCAGCGCGGGATCTCGGCCGAGGATGCCGTCAATATGATCGTCAACGGCTTCTGCAAGACGGTCCTGCGCGAACTGCCGATGGAGTTTGCCGTGGAGGCCCAGAAGCTGCTGGGCGTCAGCCTCGAGGGCAGCGTCGGCTAAGGTAGGGGCGCTGCTTGCTGCGCCCCGTTGGGCAGGGCAAGCCCTTCGACACCCCAGCCGTTTCCTTCGACCCGCTCAGGACGAACGGCTAGGGTGCTCAGGACAGGCGCTGCCCCTAAGTTAATTGCCAGACACAAAGGATAGCGAATGCTTGAAATCAGAAACCTGCATGCGAGTGTCGGCGGCAAGGAGATCCTGCGGGGGATCGATCTCACGGTGAACGCCGGAGAGGTTCATGCCGTCATGGGTCCGAACGGCTCGGGTAAGAGCACCCTGGCCCATGTGCTTGCCGGGCGGGAGACCTACGTAGTCACGGCCGGCGAGGTGGTCTATGAGGGGAAAGATCTGTTGGCGATGTCGCCCGAAGACCGGGCGCGCGAGGGGATCTTCCTGGCCTTTCAATACCCGGTCGAGATTCCCGGCGTGAGCACGACCTATTTCCTGAAGGCAGGGGTCAATGCCATCCGGAAACACCGTGGCCTCGAGGAGCTCGACGCCATAGAGTTCCTGGCCATGGTCAAGGAGAAGATGAAGCTCGTGGAGATGGACCAGGCGCTGATCAACCGTCCGCTCAACGAGGGATTCTCCGGGGGTGAGAAGAAGCGCAACGAGATCTTTCAGATGGGCGTGCTCGATCCCAAGCTCGCCATCCTGGACGAGACCGACTCCGGCCTCGACATCGATGCCTTGAAGATCGTGGCCAATGGTGTCAACGCCTTCCGGAGCCCGGCTCGCGCAATGCTTGTGATCACCCACTACCAGCGGCTGTTGAACTACATCATCCCGGACTTCGTCCACGTGATCTTTGACGGTCGGATTGTCAAATCGGGCGGAAAGGCGCTGGCCCTGGAACTCGAAGAGAAGGGATACGACTGGCTTAAGCCTGAAGCCGACCTAGCCCAGCACACCATCGCCTAGTGCCGGCCAATTAACTTCGCCTAGAAGAAAAAACCCACGCGATGATTCAGCACTCGAAAGAACTCGACAGGTACCTTGCGGACTTTGAGCGGTTCGAAAAGAACGGCTTGAGAGGTGGTCCGTCCTGGGTCCACCAGGTCCGAAGGGCGGCTATCTCCGGCTTCGCCGAACTGGGGTTCCCCACCACTCAGCATGAGGAGTGGAAGTATACCAGCGTGGCCCCGATCGTGAAGGCCCCCTTCAGGCCCGCTGATGATGAGCCTGACGGGCTCACGAAGGAGTCGCTCTCGCTCCACACTCTTGGGCAGGCGGCGTGCGCGCAGCTCGTCTTTGTGAATGGCCGTTACTCGCCTGCGCTGTCCTCGATTGGGTCACTTCCGGATGGCGTGAAGGCGGGGAGCCTTGCGACGGCGCTCAGCGCTGACCCGGCAGCGGTCGAGCCGCATCTGGCCAGGCACGCAGGCTATCACGATCACCCGTTCGTCGCCCTCAACACCGCCTTCATCCAGGATGGGGCGTTCGTGTCCATCCCGAAGGGCAAGGTGGTCGAGCGGCCGATCCACCTGCTGTTCGTCTCGACTCACGACAGGCCCGCTTCGACGGGGCTCAGCGCAGGCTTCGACATGGCTCAGGACAGGCGCGGGAAGGCCATTGTCTCGCATCCCCGGAACCTGATTCTCGCGGGGGATAACAGCCAGGCGATGGTCATCGAGAGCTACATCGGTCTGAACAACGCTCTCTATTTTACCAACGTCGTCACGGAAATCGTCGCGGGCGAGAGCGCGGTGGTCGCCCATTACAAGTTGCAGCGGGAGAGCGAGGAGGCATTCCATATCTCCACAGTCCAGGCTTCCCTGAACCACAGCAGCAATTTCTCGTCCCATTCCATCGACCTGGGCGGCGCCTTGGTCCGGAACGACGTGAACGCCGTTCTCGATGGACAAGGCATCGAGTGCACGCTTGACGGCCTGTACATGGTTGCGGGTCGGCAGCACGTGGATAACCACACGAGGATCGACCATGTGAAGCCGCACTGTAGCAGCCGTGAGCTCTATAAGGGCGTGCTCGGCGGGAGGTCAAAGGGGGTCTTCAACGGCAAGATCTACGTGCACAAGGACGCCCAGAAAACCGACGCCAAGCAGACCAACAAGAATCTGCTGCTCTCCGAGGACGCGGTGATCAACACGAAGCCGCAGTTGGAGATCTACGCCGACGATGTGAAGTGCACCCACGGAACGACTATCGGCCAGCTCGATCAGGAGGCGATCTTTTACTTGCGGTCGCGCGGCATCGATCTGGAGGCGGCCCGCGGTCTTCTGACCTATGCCTTTGCGAGCGAGATGATCGGCCGGATCAAGGTCGAGCCGGTCCGGGCGCAGCTCGAACATCTATTGCTGGCACGACTTCAAAAGGATTCCTAATGAAGGCAGTCAATCAAGTCGCCGCGGCCGACACTCTTAGTGGACCTCGCGTCGCGTTTAACGTAGAGAGGATCAGGGAAGACTTCCCCGTCCTGAAGCAACGGGTGCATGGCAAGCCGCTCGTCTACCTCGACAGCGCGGCCACCAGCCAGAAGCCGAAGGTCGTGATCGATACTGTCACGCAGTATTACCTGGCGGAGAACTCGAACATCCACCGCGGGATCCACTTTTTAAGCGAGCAGGCCACGCGGGCCTTTGAGGACTCCCGCGCCAAGGTCGCGCGCTTCCTGAACGCCTCGACTGCCCAAGAGATCGTCTTCGTTCGCGGGGCCACCGAAGGGATCAACCTCGTGGCCCAAAGCTTCGGCAGGATGCGCGTCAAGGCGGGGGATGAAATCATCATCTCCGCAATGGAGCACCACTCGAACATCGTCCCGTGGCAGATCCTCTGCCAGGAGACGGGCGCGGTGCTGCGGGTGGTCCCGATCAACGACCGTGGCGAGTTCCTGGTCGATGAGTACGCGAAGCTCCTGAGCCCGAAGACGCGGCTTGTCTCGGTGGTGCATGTGTCGAACGCGCTCGGCACGATCAACCCGGTCAAGCGGATCGTCGAGATGGCGCACAGCCGGGGTGTGCCGGTGCTGATCGATGGGGCGCAGGCAGCGCCTCATCTGACAGTGGATGTAGGGGAGCTCGACTGCGATTTTTATGTGTTCTCCAGCCACAAGCTGTTTGGCCCCACCGGCGTCGGCGTGGTGTACGGCAAGGCTCACCACCTCGAGGCCATGCCTCCGTACCAGGGCGGCGGCGACATGATCCTTTCGGTCACCTTCGAGAAGACGCTCTACAATGTGATCCCCTTCAAGTTCGAGGCCGGGACACCGCATATCGCGGGCGTCATCGGGCTCGGCGCGGCGATCGACTACCTCGATGGAGTCGGGCTGGACAGGATAGCCGCCTACGAGAGCGGATTGCTCGCGTATGCGACGGAGGCCGTGTCTGCCGTCCCGGGCGTGCGCCTTATCGGGACGGCGAAAGAGAAGGCAAGCATCGTGACCTTTGTGCTTGAGGGCGTGCATGCCCATGACATCGGGACGATCCTGGATCAGGAGGGGATTGCTATCCGAACGGGCCATCACTGCGCTCAGCCGGTGCTGCAGCGTTTCGGCGTGCCGGCCACCGCGAGGGCCTCGCTGGCCTTTTACAACACCAGAGGTGAGATCGACGCGCTCGTGCGAGGGATCCGCAAGGTCACTGAGCTGTTCGGCTGATGTCTGACCTTCGCGAGCTCTACCAGGAGGTCATCCTTGACCATAATAGAAGGCCGCGCAACTTCCAGAAGCTTGACGGCGCGAACCGGACGGCCGAAGGGTACAACCCCCTGTGCGGCGACCAGCTCACCGTCTACCTGCGCCTGGAGGATGGCGTGATCAAAGGTATCAGCTTTCAGGGATCCGGCTGCGCGATCTCCAAGGCCTCTGCCTCGATGATGACCGCCAGTCTCAAGGGAAAGTCGAAGGCAGATGCGGAGGCCCTGTTCGAAACATTCCATAAGATGGTCACGGCTGACCTCAGTGTCACATTCGATCCACTCGAGGTCGGAAAGCTCGCGGCCTTTTCAGGCGTGCGCGAATTCCCCGTTCGGGTCAAATGCGCCACCTTGCCATGGCACACCCTGCATGCCGCGCTTGAAGAGAAGGGGCAGATCGTATCGACAGAATAGGGCGTGTGGGTGAAGGTCGAGAAGTGGCCGACCTTCGTTGACCGGTTTCAGGAGGTTCCATGGACGCCGTGTCCGTCAATACCAGTGATGTCGAGGGAGGGATCATCGAGGCGTTGCAAACCTGTTATGACCCGGAGATCCCCGTCAATATCTATGAGCTGGGGCTGATCTACGAGGTCAAGGTGGAGCCCTCAGGCTCCGCATTGGTCCGCATGACACTGACGTCGCCGAATTGTCCCGCGGCCGCTGAGCTACCCGCCGAGGTAGAGGCCAAGGTGCGGGGCGTGAGCGGGGTGACGGATGCCAAGGTGGATGTCGTCTGGGATCCTCCCTGGGACCAGTCGATGATGTCCGAAGCGGCCAAACTGCAGCTTGGGTTTTAGTGAGCGGGACGTCGTTCTTTTCGACCCCCTGGATGGGCCTCGATTCGTCATGGTAGGTGCCTGTCATCAGCAAGGAGGGATGTGATGGCATACATAGTGGCCGAACCGTGCATCGGCGTCAAAGACCATGCGTGCGTGGACGTCTGCCCGGTCGAGTGCTTCTACGAGGGGGAGGATATACTCCTCATTCATCCGGAGGAGTGCATCGACTGCGGCGCCTGCGAGCCGGAGTGCCCCGTGTCCGCGATCTTCGAGGCGGGCCAGGTTCCGGAACAGTGGAAAGAGTACATCGCGAAAAACGCCGATCCCTTCACGGCCGGGCATAACCTTCCGGTGTCAGTCCAGAAGGGTCAGTGGGAGGCCCAAATGGAGGTGGAGGGGAGCGTCGCCAATCTTTATCACAAGAAGTATCCCAAGAAAGAGTAAGGTGCGAAGTGCGGAGTCCGTGGTGCGAGGATGAGGAGAAGGAGGGGAGAAGATGGCAGGCTTTGTGAAGGTGGCAACGACTGGCGAGCTGCCCCCGGGCCAATCGAAGAAGGTGGACATCGCGGGGAAGACGGTCGCCGTCTTTAATATCGGGGGGAGCTATCATGCAATGGATGACACGTGTACTCATAAAGGCGGTCCCCTTTCCGAGGGTCACGTTGAGGGGAACATGGTGACGTGTCCCTGGCATGGGGCCAAGTTCAACGTAACAACCGGGGAAGTGGCTGGCCCCCCGGCGCGGACCGGGGTCTCCAGCTATCGTTGTCGCGTGAACGGCTCCGATGTAGAGGTGGAGATCTAAAAGGAGGATCATGATGGAAGACCTTGACCTCAAGGAGAGGGTTCAACACCTGCTTGACACCTCGATCAACCCGGGCGTGGCAGGCCACGGCGGATTCGTCCGGCTCATGGACGTCCAGGACAACGTGGTCTACCTCCAGATGGGCGGCGGCTGCCAGGGGTGCGGCATGGCCGACGTCACGCTCAAGGCGGGGATCGAGACCCTGATCAAGGAGGAGATCCCCGAGGTGACCGAGGTCCTTGACACCACCGACCACGCAGCAGGGCGCAATCCGTACTACACGCCCAGCAAGGCGTAGCGCTCCGCTTCGTATCTAGGGTGCCGTGTGTCGCCCCAGCCGCCTTACCCCTCGACCTGCCCTTCTCCCCTCCGTGGGGAGGGAACGGAGGAGATGATAGATGGAGGGAATGGATCTCACGACGCAGGGAAGGAAACTCTACGATCTCCTCGGGCTTCGATGGCTGCCTGTAGCGCTGGCGTTTCGGCCCACCGCGCCGCCCGGTGTTCGCCAGGTTGATACCCCCGGTCCGGCCGGCTGCGCGTACTGGAAGCTCGCCGCGGAGGGACGGGTCTTCTACACGGAGGCGGCTGACCACTATAATTGCCCCGTGGGGGCCCACACCCATGGGGTGATGCTTCCGCCGGAGAGGGCGAAGGAACTCGAGTCAGTGATCGAAACGATGGTTGGGATCCAGTACATCCGGATGGAGGAGGTCGCGACGCTGCCGCGCAGGGACGAGCCGTTCGGGGTCGCGGTCTATGCGCCGCTCGCGGAGGCGCCGTGTGACCCGGACGTGGTGCTGGTGCGAGGCAGCACTAGGCAGGTGATGCTGGTGGCGGAAGCTGCCCGGGCCGCCGACATCGGCCACGATGGCGCGACGATGGGCCGGCCGGCGTGCGCCATGATCCCGGAAGCCATGCGGTCGGCGCGCGGAACCACAAGCCTCGGGTGCATCGGGAACAGGGTCTACACAGGGCTTGGGGACGACGAGCTCTACTTCGCCATCCCCGGCCGAAAGGTCGAGGAGGTCGTCCGGAAGCTGGAGACCATCATCGAAGCGAACCGGATACTGGAAGGGTACCATCGCGCCCGCGCGCACGGGTCCAGCCCCGCCTCGTCCTCCGGGTAGGGGAAAAGATGCCCCGGGTCCTGCTGCTCCTCCCCACCACCACCTACCGCTCAGGCGCCTTCCTCGAGGCAGCCAAAGGGTTGGGCGTGGAGGTCGTGGTCGCCTCGGAACGGCCCAATGTCTTCCAGGAGGCGCAACCGGGCCGCTACCTCTCCCTGGATTTCTTCAATCCCGACAAGGCTGCGCGCCAGGCCATCGACTTCGCCGCGACGCGCCCGATCGACGCGATCGTGGGGATTGACGACGCGACTACGGTCCTCGCGGCCGCGCTCTCGGCGGCCCTCTCGCTCCCGCACAACTCGGTGGCTTCCACGGCGGCATCGCGAGATAAGCACCAGATGCGGGATCTCCTCAGCCGGGACGGCGTCCCTGTGCCGTCCTACGTCCTGCGCTCCCTCGACGATGACCCCGTGCGGGAGGCCCGCCGGATGGTGTACCCGTGCGTGGTCAAACCGCTCATGCTCTCGGCGAGCCGCGGTGTCATCCGCGCGGACGATGAAGGCCAGTTCGTCGGCGCGGTCCGGCGGCTGGAGGCGATCCTTTGCACCCCCGATGCCGCGGCCTTGGGCGACATCGCCCGACAGGTCCTTATAGAGGCGTTTGTTCCGGGGCGGGAAGTGGCCCTTGAGGGCCTGCTGGTGAGGGGCGAGCTCCACGTACTGGCCCTCTTTGACAAACCGGATCCCCTCGATGGCCCCTTTTTCGAGGAAACCATCTACGTCACGCCGTCGCGCCTGCCTGCCGCGGTCCAGGCGGAGATCGCCTCCTGCGCCGCGCGGGCGGCCCGAGCGCTGGGCCTGCAGGATGGGCCCGTGCATGCCGAGCTGCGCGTGGGTAGCCGCGGGCCTTCGGTCATCGAGGTGGCTGCTCGGTCGATCGGGGGGCTCTGCTCCCGCACGCTCCGGTTCGGCACCGGCCTCTCACTAGAGGAGTTGATCCTTCGCCATGCCCTCGGCATCGGGATCCCGTCGCTGGAACGCGAGCGGCGGGCGGCAGGTGTGATGATGATTCCGATCCCCCGGGCAGGGGTCCTGAAGGAGGTCCGGGGCCAGGCGGAGTCGAGGTCCGTTTCCGGGATCGAGGAGATCGCCATCACCGCCCATCCGGGGGAGGACCTTGTGCCCCTTCCGGAGGGGGCGCGCTATCTTGGGTTTATCTTTGCGCGCGCTGAGTCGCCCGAGCGTGTCGAGGCTGCGCTTCGCGAGGCGCATCGCCGGCTCGAGTTCATCGTCATGCCGCCGCGAGAAGCCAGGGGGACGGGCTAGTGCCGTTCCAACTCGTTTCGGCTAATCGCCAAGAGATGTCCTTTTGCCCAAAAAGTTGGAACGGCACTAGCTGTCGACAGGTGTCGTGCTAAGAACCATCGCTTTCCCTGGTGCCGTTCCAACTTTTTCGGAGAGATGAGAGATAATGACGCTATGCGGAGGCCGATTAAGTTGCCCACACATCATGGTGTCGCGACGCCAAATAGTTGGAACGGCACTGGCCTTACCATCTAGGCGTAAATAGTTGGAACGGCATTAGGCCACCGCGTGGAGGCGTCTCGTGCCATGAGGGGACGCTGAGAAGAGAGATGCTCACCGAGTACGTCACCGAACAGCACCCCATCACCGACACCTTCAGTAGGCCGCTTCGCAACCTGCGAGTGTCGGTCACGGACCGGTGCAACCTGCGCTGTCAGTACTGCATGCCCGAGGAGGAGTATGTCTGGCTTCCCCGTGAAGACCTCCTTTCATTCGAGGAGACCAGCCGGCTGGTGGAGCTGTTTACGGAGCTTGGAGTAGACAAGGTTCGCCTGACCGGCGGCGAACCGCTCTTACGGCGGGACCTCCCGGCATTGGTCAACATGCTCGCCCGGAATCCACGAGTGAAGGACCTTGCCATGACGACGAACGGGGTCCTACTGGCGGAACAAGCGAAGCCGCTCTACGACGCCGGCCTGCACCGTGTGACCATCAGCCTGGACACGCTCCGCCCTCAGCGCTTCAGGGCATTGACGAGAAGAGACTCCCTTGACAAGGTGCTCAATGGGATCAAAGCCGCACGGGAGGCGGGGTTCGAGGGAGTGAAGATCGACGCGGTCATCATGCGCGGGGTGAACGAGGACGAGCTCATCGATCTGTTTGAGTACGGGAAGCGACTCGGCGCGGAGGTGCGCTTCATCGAGTACATGGATGTGGGTGGGGCGACCAAGTGGTCGATGGACAAGGTCGTCTCAAGGGCGGAAATGCTCGATCTGCTGGGCAGGCAGTATGGTCGAATCGAGCCGGTTACCGAAGTCAGCTCGGCGCCTGCGGAGCGGTTCGTCCTCCCGGACGGGACCGTGTTCGGCATCATCGCCTCCACCACGGCGCCGTTTTGCAGCAGTTGTGACAGGAGCCGGCTCACTGCTGATGGGATGTGGTACTTGTGTCTCTACGCCCAGGAGGGGATCGATTTGAGAACACCTCTGCGCCTTGGTGCCTCGAGAGAAGAGCTCAAGTCCGCCATTGTTTCCCGATGGACAACGCGAAGGGATCGGGGCGCGGAAGAGCGGCTACAGCTTGGTTCGAGAGGTGTATCGGTCCCGATTGAGGGACTCAAAAAGGACCCCCACCTCGAAATGCACACGAAGGGAGGATAGTTGGCGGCGGTCTGGAACGTCGTCCTTCGACCGCCCCTCTCCCAGGCTCCACTCACATCTGCCTCGGGGGAACCAGCCCATGAGGCAATCGGAATGCCGAACTCCCCTGGACCTGAACACCTGCCGGCCGGCTGAATCCAACGTAAGACAGGCTCCGCGGAGCCACCCCCGTCCATGCGGCGCGTCGTTACACTCTCTGTCGCTCTTTTCTCGCGTGCGTGTGGGGCCCTACGAATGATGTTGTTGACGGTCTCTTTGAGGGATGGATTACGCCTGCAAATAGAGGGAGATTGACGGCACGAGGAGGGAAGGTCCGATGCGGATGTATGTGGCCGGTCAATGGGTGGATGCGGAAAAGAGGATCGAGGTCCTGAACCCCTACGATGGAAGCGTCGTGGATACTGTCCCGCGGGCCGATCTGGGCGATGTGGACAGGGCCCTGGCAGGGGCAGTCCGGGGCGCAAAGACGATGGCCAGACTTCCCGGCTACGACCGCTATCGAATCCTGAAAAGGGCGGCGGACCTGATCGAGGCGCGGACCGAGGAGTTTGCGAGAACTCTCACCCTCGAAGAGGGAAAAAGTCTGGCAGAGTCGCGCTTCGAGGTGAGCCGTGCGGTGCAGACCTTGACCCTGTCCGGCGAGGAGGCCAAGCGGCTGCACGGCGAGACCGTTCCCCTTGATGGCGCGCCGGGTGGGGCCGGTAAGCTCGCGTTTACGCTGCGGGTGCCGTGTGGTGTCGTGGTTGCCATCACCCCGTTCAACTTCCCGCTCAATCTGGTCTGTCACAAGGTCGGACCTGCGCTTGCTGCGGGGAACGCGGTCGTCCTCAAGCCGGCCGAAGACACCCCACTCTCCGCGATCAAGCTGACGGAGGTGCTGCTGGAGGCGGGGCTGCCGGCCGATGGGATTGCCTGTCTCACCGGCCTGGGAGAGGAGATCGGCGATGCACTGACCGGGGATCGGCGGGTACGCAAGATCACCTTCACCGGCAGCCGCGACGTCGGCGAGCGGATCTGCCACGTGGCGGGGATCAAGAAGGTCACGATGGAGCTCGGGAGCAACTCGGCAGTTATCGTCATGCCTGACGCGGACCTGGAGAAGGTTGCCACGGCGGTGGCCGCGACCGGCTACTCGAATGCCGGGCAGGTCTGCATCTCCACTCAGCGGGTCCTGACGAGCGACCGGATATACGGCGATTTTCTGGATGCCCTGACGCCCAGGGTCGCGGCGCTCACCACCGGCAATCCTCTGGATGAACGGACCAAGGTCGGTCCGATGATCAAGGAGCAAGAAGCCATCCGGGTCGAGGAGTGGGTGCAGGAGGCGGCGGCGGGCGGCGCACGGGTGATCACGGGCGGGCAGCGCCAGGGGGCCATCTATGCCCCTACGATTGTCGCCGACGTGAGGCCCGAGATGCGGATCTCCTGCGACGAGCTGTTCGGCCCGGCCGTTGCGGTCACGCGGTTCGAGTCGCTCGACGAGGCGATCGCGCTCGCCAACGACTCGATCTATGGCCTGGCGGCCGCCATCTTCACCGAGAATCTGGAGTGGGCGATGCAGTTTGCGCGCGAGGTCGAGGCGGGCAACCTGATGATTAACTGGGGTCCCCAATGGCGCGCCGACCTGATGCCGTACGGCGGGCTGAAGGAGAGCGGCTTCGGCAAGGAGGGGCCTCGATATGCTGTCGAGGAAATGACCGAGTTGAAGCTGGTCTGCTTCCATCTGGGGACCAGATGAAACTGCATTAACCAGAGTGTAATTGGCGGGAACGAACCCCCTCGCCCGCGTCATTGCGAGGACCGAGACCCCTCGCCTGTCATTGCGGGTATAAAGGTCATGGATTGTTGGTCTTTTGTTGGTCATTGCGTTGCAACTGCTCGACCATGCACGATATTATGACAACTCAACGGTTCAAATATCAAACCACTTTGATAAAGGGACTCCATGA
>JACQQF010000010.1 GCA_016207095.1 Candidatus Methylomirabilota bacterium
ACTCATCACGCAAGAGCAGGTCATGCAGGCCCCACGGGCTGGATCGGTGAGACCCATAGAGGAAGAGCGAAAAATTGCTGCTGCCTTGACCCGTTATCCTTTGCCCGCCTGGCTCAGTGAAAAAATTCTGGCGGTGGTCAGCCGATCAGACCGCGCCGGGGCTACACGTTCTCTCTATCTGGGTCTCCCCCCACGTGCCTCTTATTTCCGCAATCAGACCAACCTTGACACATTTTTGCAAAGCACACTCAAGGACAGCTCCTTCGACGGGGTCGTGGTCATGACTTCGCTTTCCGCTGGGGCACGTTTTCCGCTGGGATTTATCGCCCCCGGCTTGCAAAAGGCAGGCCTACACCATGTATCCACCAGGCACCTCACGGACATGGCTACTCGTGTCGATCTGTATAAGAGCAAGCCGTGACCCAAACCAAATCGGAAACGCCTCCAACCACTTAGTCGAGGCACCCAACCTACCAACCAATCCAGGCTTGACGAGCCGGGCAAAATTCGATAGGTTGTGGAAGCTTATCGAGTGACGCACTGAGTTTCCACCTTCTTTCCACCCATTGCCAAGAAGACAGATCCCTGATGGCTAACCACGAGGCGTCGGGCAAACAGGTCGTCCTGGTCGTCGGCGGAGCGGTCGCCGGGTCCGAGGCGGTAGCCCAGTTTACGCAGCAGGGCATCCTGACGATCGTGATGGAGCAGAACCCCAGGCCGTACGGCAAGATTGAGGACGGCCTCCCCCGCTGGCACGTCAAGCTGCGGAGGCAGGAGTATGACAAGATCGACTCCAAGTTGGCCGACCCCAACGTTCGCTTCATCCCCCTGACCAAGCTCGGCCGCGACATCACACTCGAAGAGATCCTGGGATGGGGATTGAGCGCCGTCTGCCTTGCGACTGGCGCCTGGCGCGACCGGCCGCTCCCGATTCCGGGAATCGACGCCTATGTCGATCGCGGGTTCTATTATCAAAACCCGTTCGTCTACTGGTTCAACCACTACGAGGATCCGGGCTACGACGGACCGAGGTGCGAGGCGCCGGACGGCGCCATCGTGGTGGGTGGGGGTCTCGCCTCACTCGATGTGGTGAAGATCCTCCAGCTCGAGGCGGTGGGGCACGCCCTCAAGGCGAAAGGGTTGCCGGGTGAAATGCTCGAACTGGAACACAAGGGGATCAAGCGGTCGCTTGACGCCTTGGGAATCACTATGGCCGACCTTGGGGTCAAGGGGTGCACGCTCTACTATCGGCGCCGGGTCGAAGATATGCCACTCCAGGAGCCACCCGACAATCCCACACCGGAGCAGATGGCGAAAACCGGGATGGTCCGGCGAAAGCTGCTCCAGAACTTCCTGGAGAAATACCTGTTTACGTTTCACGAGCGGCACGCGCCGGTCGCGCCGATCGTTGAGGACGACGGGCTGGCCGGCCTGAAGTTTGCCGAGACCGAGGTCAAAGACGGCAGAGCGGTCCTCAAGCCCGGCAGCGAGAAGGAGGTCCGGGCGCCCCTCGTCATCAGCTCGATCGGAAGCATCCCCGAACCGCTCCAGGGAATCGAAATGAAGGGAGAGTTGTACCGGATCAAGGACGAGAACAGCGGGGAGGTCGAGGGGTTACCTGGAGTGTTCGCCCTCGGCAACGCCGTGACCGGCAAGGGGAACATCCAGATTTCCTTCAAACACGGCCGACTGGTGGGGTTGCATGTCTGCGAATACCTTCGCGGCCGGCCCGCCCTCAGCCCCACAAAGGTCGCCGCAATCGAGGCGAAGATCAAATCGTTGCAGGAAAAGGTCGGCTATTCCGGCAACTACAAAGAATGGATCGCGAAAGCCCGTCACTTCGACGGGCTCAGTGCGCAGCCTGAGCGGGTCGAAGGAGTGGCGCCGACCGTATGACGTGCAAACATCTGCGACGCCCTCTTGGGGCTGGCGAAGACCGCTCCGAGCCACCGACCTCGGCGTGCTTCGACTGCGGCGCCCTCGTTCCGACCGCTGAAGCCTGGCACAGCAGCCGGAATCCTGAGATCGCCCTCTGCGAAGCCTGTTTCCGCCGGCGCGAGGCCCGTCGTGAGCCAAGCCGAACGGCGCGCGGGCGAGCAAAGCGACCGCCCTCGGCTGCAAGGTGACTCCCCTCTCGGTTGAGGGGCAAGGGTGGGTTTGGCTAAGAGGGGGCGAGGAGGTCGATCGTCCGTCGGACCATGGCGGGTGTCGAGCCGCGAGGCGGCATCAGGACCGGAAGTGTGGCACCGGCCGATCGGAAGCGATCAAGCTGCGCAAGGCAAGCCGCCTCGTCTCCGGTCAGGCTGAGGGCCTGCAGCATGGCATCGCTCATCTGTTTCGCCGCCCCCGCCCGATCGCCTCGGCCTCCGGACCGAACCCGGAGCGCTGCATCAGATTGAAATAGAAGGTTCCCATCCCGCCGATATAGTAGGCCAGGTGGCTTCGCGCCAGGCGCCGCCCGGCCTCTGAATCTTCTGACAGGCAGGCCAGGATGTAGGGCGCGACCTCGACTACTGCCGGATCTCGGCCTGCGGCCTGGGCGCCGACGACTACCTCTTGACGCATCAAGACCAAGCTCTCAGGAGAGCAGTAAATCGGGAGCCATCCATCGGCCACCTCCCCGGTCAGTTGAAGGTTTTTGGGACCGATCGAGGCGAGGTAGATCGGGATGCGAGGCCGCGGTGGGTCAAACTCCAACCGGAACCGCTGGACCCGAAAGATCTCCCCGTCGTGGGTGACCCGGTCGCCGGCGAGCGCAAGACGGATGATAGCAATCGCCTCGCGCGTTCGCTGGATCGACCGCTCGAAGGGGACGCCGTGCCAGTCCTGGATCACGACCGGACCGCTGATTCCGAGTCCCAGGATGAACCGTCCGCCTGACAGGTCGTCGAGCGACGCCGCGGTCATCGCCAGCAAGGCGGGGCTCCGGCTCCAGACCGGGAGGATCCCAGTCCCTATCTTGATCCGTCGGGTCTGCACGGCCAGTTCGGTCAGCGTCGTGATCGCGTCGTAGCCCCACGACTCGGGGACGAAGACGGCCTCGTAGCCGCGCTCCTCCGCCAGCCTCACCAGCTCGATCAGCTCCCCACGCGGCACGCCGTTTCCAAGTTGAAGCGTTACACCGAGGCGTCTCATCGTCTTTCTTGACCGGCCTCCGGACCGGTCCTCCGACGCTTCAAAGCCGCTCGGGCGAGGCTTGTCGAAGCCAAGGTTTCAGGTCCCTCTATCCCACGCACTCCAGAAGGTGTCAAGGACCGGTCAGGGCGATCCCTGCATTTTTTCCTTGCCTCCCCTTCAAACCTTCGATACGGTATGCCTACACAAGAAAGGAGGTGATCCAGTGCGCATACCCTTAGCGATCTGGACCTGTGAGGTGATTGTAACGTAGGCGTATCCTCCTCACGGATCGGCTGCCTATGGATTCCGCCTACGGAATTCCAGCAGTCACCGAGCCCCGAAGCCCCTGGCCTTGTCCACCTGGGCCCCCGCTGGTGCGGGGGAAGCGCTTCGGGGCTTTCATTTTCAAAGGGGACTTTCCGTGACTCTACAGTGGCAGGAGGAGGCCCTTGTCGAGCTGGTGGACGACGGTGGCGACCTTGGCGGCCTTCGGGTCGTGGGTGACCATGATGATCGTCTTGCCGAAGTCCCGATTCAGGCGGCTGAGGATCGCCAGGACGTCCTGCGCGGACTTGGCATCGAGATCTCCGGTCGGCTCATCGGCAAGCAACAGGGTCGGATCCGTCACCAGCGCGCGGGCGATGGCGACGCGTTGCTCCTGCCCGCCGGACAGTTGACGCGGGAGGTGATCCATCCGGTCGGCCAACCCCACCAGCGCGAG
>JACQQF010000035.1 GCA_016207095.1 Candidatus Methylomirabilota bacterium
CGAGGGTGAGGTGCATGCGCGGTGCCAAGAGGGTGCGTCCACGGAACGCCCTAATTTTGTTGGGTGTTCCTCCCCTAGCGCTGGGCGGAGTCGTGCCTCGGGAACCCGTCAAATCTTACATAGGCGTGTAATTCCTGGCATGCCGCGCTGGAGTCGTCGTCGCCCAGTTGTAGCGAGGGCGCTCCTGTCCTGCATCGCCCGGGCCGCCTGCGTCAAGACCGCACGTGGTTGCCCGAGGCCCCGCTTGGTCTCTCAATCTCCACTAGGCATGCTATGGCTGATCTGAATAGACTGGCCGCAAGCGATGAACGGGTAGGCTACGCCCCCGAGAGCCGAGCGGCAACCCAAACATTGACCGCTCACGGCTCACTCCGCACCAATGAGCCCGCGAGGCTAATACGCGACCGGGCCCAATGCTCAATGCTGCCCAATCCTAGGCTGCCTTCTGGAGCACAATCTCACTCGACGATGCCTCCTGCTGCTTTCGACAGGGCGGGCAGAAATAGACAAAGCTCTCAAGTTCTTTGCTCCATCCCCACCCGATTAGAATTGCACCGCACGTCGCGCAGGTCGGCGGGTATCCGGGCATCCTCCTCACCTCCCTCTGGCGGAAAGATTCGAACCCTGCCAGGTCGGGCTCGAGACCGCCGCTGTTTCTAACCATCGCTTCAAGTCTCCGAGGGACGAAAAACAGCAACGCCCGCTCGGGCTAAGTTCCACCCGAGAGGGCGTTGCTGAGAAGTACGCCGGCGAAATCGCGTGAGGTGGCTGAACAGCTATGGTCACCCCGGGACCATCGCCACACCTGTCCTATCTACAGTCTAATATATGACCTCTTACCAGAAATTCAAGGTAAAACCCGGGAGCAGTTCGGGCGGGATGTTGGTATGCGACTGCAGGGAGGCGTTGTGGCTCTGGAGAATCAGCAGGAATTGGTTGAACATAGGAAGGAGACTGGCGTATCCTTATTAGGCGAAGGGAAGATTGAAAGACGCAATGGCCACCGCAGGCCCTCCTCGCTAGGGCCTCCAAAAGCGCTGCGCCCGGCTGAGTCGGTCGGATTGACGCAAAGAAGGGAGAGATGGAATGGAACGCGAAGAGTTAATCTTCGAGGTCAAGGACCGGGTGGCCACCATCACTATTAACCGACCCGACCGATACAATGCCCTGACTATACGGATGGTGGAGAAGCTCCTGGAGCTGGTCTCGGCCTGCGACGAGGACCGGAGGATTCGCGCGGTGGTCCTTACGGGTGCCGGCCAAGCCTTCTGCGCCGGCGGAGACATCAGGGAGTTCGTCGAACGGATTGAGACCCTCTCCCCTTACCTCAAACGACTCCTGGCATTTTTCCACGGCGCCGTTTCCGGGATGAATCGGATGTCGAAGCCGGTCATCGCCGCCGTCAACGGCGTGGCGGCCGGCGCCGGGATGAGCCTGGCCATGGCCTGCGACCTCGTGGTGGCGGCCGAGTCGGCCAGATTCACCATGGCCTACTCGAAGATCGGTGCTACCCCAGATGGCAGCTCGACCTATTTTCTCCCACGGTTGGTGGGGCTACGTCGGGCCCTGGAGTTGACCTATACGAACCGGGTTCTGACGGCAAAGGAGGCAGCGGCCTGGGGGCTGGTGAACCGGGTGGCGCCAGATGCCGAGTTCCCGGCCGCGGTGAACGCCCTGTCGGCCGAGCTGGCCGCGGGCCCCACCCTGGCCCTCGGGCGGGCCAAGCAGCTTCTCTTGATGAGCGGGCATGAAAGCCTGGAAACACAGATGGAAAACGAGACCCAACTCATCGCTCTGAGCAGCAAGACCGCCGATTTCCGCGAGGGAATCAAGGCCTTCGTCGAAAAGCGGAAACCGATCTTCAGTGGGCATGAGATATCATGAACGGCGGAGGCATACATGCCGACATTCGAACCGCAGGATCCGAACTTTGAGGTTCGTGTGCGCGAAAGCTTTGCGCGCCAGAAGGTGATGGAGACCATCGGGGCGAGCCTGACCACGGTATCGCCGGGCGAGGTGGAGGTCGAGCTGCCGTTCCGTGACGACCTGACCCAGCAGCACGGGTTCCTGCACGCCGCCGTCGTCACCGCCATCGTGGACAGCGCCTGCGGCTACGCGGCGATGACCCTGATGCCGCCGGACGCGACGGTGCTGACCATCGAGTACAAGGTCAATTTCGTCTCCCCCGCCACGGGCGACCGGATGATAGCCAGCGGGCATGTCACAAAGCCCGGACGCACGATCACCGTGTGCTGGGGCGATGTCGTCGCACAGAGCGACGGGCAGGAGAAGCTGATCGCGACCATGCTCGGCACCATGATGACGCTTCGAGACGAACAGGCCCGCGGCAGATAGTTGAGAGATATGGGGCAGCCCCCTGCGAAGGACCTCGCCGCCAGGGAACACCCGTCTGGATTCGATTTGACAAAGCGTCGATGGATCGTTAGACTACCATATCTATGCAGCGCTCCGCGCCTTCCGTCGCGCCCACCTATCGAGGTTATGGCGGCACTCCCCCCGTCGTTGTCGAGGCTGTGACCCGATGCTCAACAGCATGACCGGGTTTGGGCGAGGGGAACACGTCGCCCCCTCGGGGCGTTACCTGTGCGAACTCCAGTCGGTCAACCATCGCTACCTGGAGGTTCGCTCCCGCCTCCCGAGGCGGCTTGCCGGGCTGGACCTCCTGATCCAGCGGGCGGTGCAGGGACGCTTCGCACGAGGGCGGATTGACGTCACGCTCACCGAGGAGCTACCCGATGGGGAACCGAGAAAGGTGCGCCTGAATCGGACTCTTGCCGTCGAGTATCTTTCCGCCTTCAAGGCCCTTCAGGCTGAGCTGGGGCTTCCTGGGGAGGTCACGCTCGAGTTCCTGTGTTCGCAACGCGACCTCTTCGAGTTGGAAGGTGACGAAGTGGGGGCTCCGGAGACCGACTGGCCTGACATCCGAATTGCGCTCGAACGGGCGATGACCGGCCTGGCCGAGATGCGGCGGGACGAGGGGAAGTCACTCGAGGCCGCTCTCCTCGGCCATCTGGACCTGGTGGAGGCGACGGTCACCGCGATCATCGCCCGCGCGCCGGAGGTGGTGCGGAACTATAAGAACCGGCTGGAGATCCGGCTACAACGCTTGCTGGAGGGTAAGGTGGTCGATCCCGGGCGCCTCGAACAGGAGGTGGCGATCCTGGCTGACCGCTCGGATATCGCGGAAGAGGTGGCGCGATTGACGAGCCACCTCGGACAGTTTCGGGAGTTCATCGGACAGCAGGGCCCTCACGGGCGGCGGATGGAATTTCTCCTGCAAGAGATGCAGCGCGAGGCCAACACCATCGGGGCCAAGGCGAACGACGCCAAGATCTCCCAGGACGTGGTGGCGCTGAAGAGCACACTGGAGCAGCTCCGGGAACAGGTTCAGAACGTGGAGTGAGAGAGGGCGCGTCCGAGTGGCCACGAAGCTGCTGAACGTAGGGTTCGGGAATATGGTGATGGTTGCGCGCGTCATCGCCATCGTCGATCCCGGCTCGGCACCGATGAAGCGCTTGAAGGACGAGGCCAAGCAGGCCGGGAAGCTGGTCGATGCGACCAACGGCAGGCGCACCCGCTCCATCATCGTCACCGACAGCGACCATGTCGTGCTCTCGGCTATCCAGACCGAAACGATCGCCCAGCGGCTCGAGGCCGACGCGCTCCCCGGCCGGAAGGCCGGCTGACGGACGGCGGTCTGCATGGAGCGGCAACCGCTGATCGTGGTGGTGTCGGCCCCCTCCGGCGCAGGCAAGACAACGTTGTGTCAGGAGGCGGCGCGACGGGTACCGCGCCTGGTCCACTCCGTTTCGTACACCACCCGCGCCCCGCGGCCCGACGAGCAGGACGAACGCGACTACCACTTCGTGGATGAAGCGAACTTCCGAAAGATGATCGCGGCGGGCGACTTCGCGGAGTGGGCTGCCGTCCATGGCCACCTGTACGGAACCTCCCGGCTGCTGCTGGAAAAACAGTTTGCGGAGGGGCTCGACGTCATCCTGGACATCGACACCCAGGGGGCGGCTGTCCTCAGACGGGTCTACCCGGGGGCAGCGTTTGTCTTCGTCGTCCCCCCCACCTTTGCGCTGTTGGAGACAAGGCTCCGCCAACGGCGGAGCGATTCCCAGCAAGAAATCCGCCAGCGCCTGGCCAGGGCGAGGGAGGAGTTACAGCACTATAGGGAATACCGGTACATTGTCGTGAACGACATCTTTGACGACGCAGTTAAGCAACTGTGCTCAATCATCACCGCCGAGCGATCCCGAAGTGATCGGGTGGATCTCTCCTTTCTGGGCGAGATCGTCGGCTAAGATTGTAGGAAGGAGGATCGTGGGCATGCCGCTATTGCCGTTGGAACATCTGTTGACGTATGTGGACAGCAAGTATCGCCTGGTGATCATCGCCGCAAAGCGCACCAAGCAACTGATGCGTGGTGCCGAACCACTGATCGCCCCCAAGAGCTCCAAACCGACCTACACCGCCCTGGAGGAAGTGGGGGCGGGAAAGCTGAACTTTGAGGCCGAGGGCGCCCTGGCGGAGGAGCTGGTCACACCCGAGGTGAAGCCAACCTGGTTCCGAAGCCTGTCAGCCGAGGATACGCTCGCCGAGGGAGTAATGATCGAGGAGGAAGAGGAGGAGATGGGGGAGACTGACCTCGAGGAGGCGTCGCAGGAGCTGCTGACCGAACCGAGCGAGGTGCAAGACGAGCCGGAGATGACCGGTCTGGATGCGTTGGAAGCGCCGGTCGCAGCCGAGGACGAAGCCTGAAGGGTGTGACTGGCATCGTGTTAGCGGGCGGCAAGTCCTCGCGGATGGGGTTCAATAAGGCCTTCATCCAATTCGGGGGCAAGCGGCTGATCGAGGTCACGGCGGATCGCCTCGCGGGGCTGTTCCCGGAGGTCCTGATCATCGCCAACAACCTCGACCTGTACTCCTATCTTGGCGTCAGGGTGATTCCCGATCTGATCCCGGATTCCGGCTCCCTTGGCGGCATCTACACCGGCCTCAGCGCCGCCGCCCACCCGGAAGCTTTCTTCGTCGCCTGTGACATGCCATTCCTCAGCGCAGACCTGATCACCCTGTTGGTCCGCGAAGCCGAGGGCTGGGATGTGGTGGTGCCCCGCGTGGCAGGCGAATTGCAGCCCATGCATGCAATCTATGCCAAGTCGTGCCTCCCTTTCATCAAGGAAGCAATCGACGTCGGCAAGTTCAAGATCGCCGGGTTCTTCCCCAAGGTCAAGGTGAAGGTCATCGAGGAACCGGCCCTCCGGGCGGTGGACCCTGATCTCCTCGGACTCATGAACGTCAACACGCCGCCCGAGCTGGAGAGGGCCGAGGCGATTCGGCGACAGCGACTGTCGGCTGCCACCTGAGATCCTTATCGACTCTCCCGAACAAAGGCCTGTCGTGATCCTGAGCGCCCGCCTTCTTCTCCCGATTTCCTCCCCTCCTCGTCCGGACACCAGCCTCCTGATCCGTGATGGGATCATCCGCGCCGTCGGCCCGACATCGGCCCTCCTGCGGGATGTCTCAGGCGAGCCTTACGAGTCGCTCGGGAACGCCGTCATCCTGCCGGGTCTGGTGAACGCGCACACCCATCTGGAGCTGACCGGGTTGCACGGCCGCCTTCTCCCCGCCCGATCGTTCACCGAATGGGCGGCGAGACTCCTGGCCCTCCGACCCACCCTGGATCGGACGTTCTTCGACGCCTCCTCACTGGAGGGGGCGGAGACCCTGCTGAGGAGCGGGGTCACCTGCGTGGCGGACATCACTTCCTCCGGTGCAAGCCTTGGCCCCCTGAAGGCTCTGGGACTACGCGGGATCGTCTTTCAAGAGGTCTTGGGGCTGGACCCCGAACAGGCCGCAGGCCGGCTCAGCGCCGCTGAGGAAGCCGTCCGGTCGTTGGCGCTCGAAGCGAGCGGCAGCCTGCTGTCGGTGGGTCTTTCGCCTCATGCGCCGTACAGTCTGTCCGAGCCCCTGCTCGACCGGTGCGCCGACTTGCTGCGCCGTAGCAGCATCCCCGCGACGGTCCACCTGGCCGAATCGCCCGAGGAGGTCGCGTACATCGGGTTGGGCCTCGGACCGATCGCCAGCGATCTGCTGCCGGCAGTAGGTCGGCACGCCCCATCGCACCGGATCCTCGGCGAGAGCCCGACCGCGTTCCTGGCTCGACTCGGCCTGCTCTCGGAGCGGCTGATGGCGGTCCACGCGGTCCACCTGGGCGGGTCCGATCTCGAGCTCTTGAAACAGCATGGGGTCGCGCTGGCCCTCTGCCCCCGGAGCAACTCCCACCTCAGGGTCGGAACTGCACCGCTGCCACGCTACCTGGCGTCCAGGCTTCGGGTGGGCCTCGGGACCGATTCCCTGGCCAGCAATGAGACGCTGAGTCTCTGGGATGAGATGCGATTCGCGCTCGCGCTCTACGACGGAACGGTCACGCCACAGCAGCTTGTGACGATGGGCACGCTCGGCGGCGCCAGCGCGCTCGGCATGGCCGCGGAGATCGGCTCCCTGGAACCAGGCAAGCGCGCGGACGTGATCGCCCTCGCCATCGATCACCTTGACGACGTCGACCCCTACGGATCGCTGGTGCGGCAGGCCTCGGAGAAATCGGTCGTCCTGAGTATGGTGGACGGGAAGGTCCTGTACCGGGCCTAGAAAAGACAGCAATGGAGCCACGCGTAGGACGGGTCAAATACATCAATTGCGAACCGATCTACTACGGGATCGAGCAGGGGGCGATCCCCGCAGTCTGCCGGATCGTTGACGGGACGCCGGCCGAGCTGAACCTCATGCTCAGAGAAGGTCACCTCGACATCTCGGTCATCTCCGCCATCGAATACGCCCGCCATCCAGATCGCTACCTGATTCTCCCGGACCTGGCGATCGCCTGCGACGGGCCGGTCGAGAGCGTCCTGTTCTTGAGCCGCGTACGTCCGGCCGAACTCAATGGGAAGATCGTCCGCCTGAACAGGGACTCACTGACGTCGATATTTCTTGTGAAAATCCTCCTCAAAAAAATATTTAGCGTGTCTCCTCAGTACCTCCACGCCGAGGCGCAATCCACCAGCTCGCTGCCGAAGCACATCGCCGGGATGCTGATGATCGGCGACCCGGCGCTTCGAGCCAGGGGACAACTCCCATACGCCCTCGATTTAGGTGAGGCGTGGAAGGAGCTCACGGGACTGCCTTTCGTCTTCGCCATCTGGGCGGTCCGCCGCGATTTCTACCGTGAGCACCGAGAGGAGACTCATCGGCTCCATCATGCCCTGCGCTGCTCGAAGGGCTACAGTATCGCGCGGCTCGATGATATCTGTGAGGCAGTCCATCTTCGGGTCGGACTGAGCCGGGAGGCCTGTTCGACCTATCTGAAAGAACGCCTCTCCTTCGACCTGACACCACGCCACCTCGACGGGATGCGTCACTTTTTCACCATGTTGGAGGCGGAGGGGGAACTCTCACGTGCGCCTCAGTTGGAGTTCATTGAGGTCTAACGAACGGACTCGGCAAGAGAAATCACGCCCTGGCGACCGAAACCCTCTGACAGACGGGTAGGAGGGAATCGCGATGGGAGGACGGCCGGTTAGTGCTTCCCGCGTGGAGATGAGCCGGTGACCTCCGCGCCATCCGGAGTCACGGCCTTCCAGCCCGGTGGCGAATAGACCAAGAAGTCATCAGAGGCTACACGCATGCTCCTCATCCGCCACGGAGAATCGATCTGGAATCAGGAGCGTCGGATCCAGGGGAATCTCGACCCCGGCTTGAGCGATCGAGGCAAGGATCAGGCCGCGCTCCTCGCCGCGAGGCTGAAGGGCCGACCGTTCACTGCCCTCTACACCAGCCCGCTCAGGCGCGCCCTGGACACGGCCGCCATCCTCGGCAAGTCCACCGGCCTTGGTCCTCGGCCCATTGATGGCCTTCGGGAGATACGGCTGGGAGAATGGGAAGGAAAAACCGCCATCGAGATCAGGACCACGTCCGGCAACCTGTACGATCGGTGGCTCGATCGGCCGCTTGACGTCTCTTCTCCACCTGGGGGAGAGGAGATACGTGTCTTCCAGCAGCGAGCGGTGGAGGCCATCGAGAGCCTCCGGAGATCTCACATCGATGGGGACCTCCTTGTGGTGACGCACGGCGGCGTGATCAAGGTCTACCTGTGCCATATCCTGGGTCTCGACTTGAATCGCCTGTTTCGGATCAAAACTGACAACACCGCCGTGACCGAGATCCTATTTAACGGTGACACGGCCCACCTCGCTCTTCTCAACGATACCTGTCACTTAGATGGCCAAAGCGTCGCTATCCTGACCCACGATGACGTCTCTGGGGGGGATCAAGATGCGGCCCACGCCGCCTCCTAGTGCCGTTCCAACTATGTACGCCTAAATGGTAAGGCCGGGGAAAGCGATAGTTCTTAGCACGACACCTGTTGACAGTTAGCCGCGACAAGTTGGAACGGCACTAGTGCCCATTCAACCACCTCCCCTTAGCGATGTCGTTACGGCTCGATGCGCCCCTTGTCTGAGCTTCCCGGCAGGCGCCAACTCCGAACGGGGATCAGTGACACGCGCCCCTTGCAGCGACACGCGACAGCCCGCGGGACCCGCCTAGAATCAGTCGTCGTGTCATCTCGACCAAAGCAAGGCCCCGAGAACAAGAAAGGCGAGGAGTGCGCCTCGCCTTATGCATTCCGGTGGAATCGATCCGGTTGAGCTTAGTGCCGTTCCAACTATTTACGAAAAAATGGTGAGGTTCGGGACGGCGGCAGTTCTTAGCAGGACACGTGTCAGAGATTGGTGCCGTTCCAACCTTTTGGGTAACAGAACATCTCTTGGCGATTAGCCGAGACGAGTTGGAACGGCATTAGCCGCAACGAGTTGGAACGGCACTAGTCCGCCACGCTTTTCTTGGACTCCTTGGTCTCGGCCTTTGTTTCCGTTTTCTGGCTGCCATCGCCCGAGGCCGCTTTCTTGTCAGCCTCCAGCGCCCTCTTTCGCTCGGGATTCGCATAATCCGTCACATACCAGCCCGAGCCTTTAAAGAGCAGTCCTGGAGCAGAGAGAATTTTGTGGACCTTTCCCCTGCACAACACACACTTCTTGATCGGTCTGTCCGAGACCTTTTGGATCACCTCAAACTTGTGATCGCAGGCTTCGCACTGATATTCATAAATCGGCACGAATGCCACCTCCTTTGGTCTAGCATGACCCCGAGAGGATCGATGATAGTCTGATATCGCTCACACTAACTCGTCGAGGAGAACCGTCTCTCACTCCGACTTCCGAGATCAGGATACGTGACGGTTCCTATCATGTCAAGGTCAGCGGCCACCGGCAGGCCCAAACCAAGTGATCGGCCTCACAACGCGGCCCTGACCCACATGCGAAGGTTTGGCATTCAATTCGACCCCTTGAAATGTCCTCACATAGGACGGTTTTCTCTTGACAACACTTTGCACTAACGGGTAGAAGAGCGTGGAGCGTGAACATGTCGAATCCCCGTATGGAAACGCCTCAGACCATTCTTATGCGAAAAGAGCTACGACTGTCCAGACATCCTGAACTGCCTGTTATTGAAGCGGTCGAAGCGGGCCGGCGGTCAAGGGCTGACCTCTCCTCATGAAGCCGCCTCGGCGACTCGTCCCCTCCACTTCTCTTGCGTGGGCGACCTCTTAGGCAGGCCCTTCATCTCCATTCTCGTCAGCATTCCAAGCGAGTCCAGACCGGTGGCAACCGCGATTGACAGCTACCCGACGGTGGAACAAGGTAAAGCGAGCAGGCGACAACACCGACCTTTACCTCCTTGTGCTCGGACTCCGCAACCTGTACCATCCAGTGTTGCGCATTGGGAGAACGATCGTCAATGAAGAAGGGTCTCGTGATCGCCACGGTCTTCATGCTCCTGGCCGGCATCTTGTTTGCCATTGTTGCCTTCAACGGCTGGTTCGCTCTGGACCGATACAGGGAGCTGCTCGAATTTTACGCGAACCGGAAGGCGATCGCCCAGTATATTAAGGACGCCGGCCCCTACGGTCCGATCGTCTTCATCATGCTCCAGGCGTTGCAGGTAGTGGCGGCCCCGATCCCCGGCGAGGCGACCGGGATCCTCGGCGGATACCTCTTCGGGACCCTCCCGGGCCTCATCTATTCAACCATCGGCCTGACCCTCGGCTCCTGTTTGGGCTTCGGCCTGGGCCGTTGGCTGGGACTGCCGTTCGTCCGCCGCTTCGTGAGGCAGGAGACCTACCACAAATTCGATTTTCTGACCCAAGCCAAGGGGGAGTTGGTCATCTTCCTCCTCTTTCTCATCCCCGGTTTCCCGAAGGACATCCTGTGCTTCCTTCTAGGCGCCAGCCCTATTCCCTTCGGGACATTCTTCCTGGTAAGCACGGTGGGACGCATCCCCGGGACCTGGCTCCTCTCCATCCAGGGGACGCAGGTCCGCGGACACCAGTATGTCAGCCTCTTTATCCTGCTTTCGTTACTCGCGGTAGTACTACTTGTCCTGCACACCTACCGGGATCGGATCTTCGACTGGATGAAGCGCCATCATCATCGGAAGGAGCAAGAGGAAACAAGCGTGACGAAGGATCGGGAAGGTCGATGACACCTCGCGGGGTCACAGGGCGGGAGCGAGCAGGGCCACGTCGATGAAGGCCTGGGTGTGGTTGATCACCGCCATCCTTTTGTCCCTCCAGTGGATTGGCATCCGGCTCTCCAGCGTTCACCTGTCCCCCCTGTGGGAGGTGGTGGGCGCCGGGTTAGCGATTTTTGGCGCCGCCTTCATCCTGTCCTGGGCGGCCGAGGTGGCACAGGTTGACATCCCGCAGGCACTCGCGCTGGCCTTCCTGGCGCTGATCGCGGTGCTTCCGGAGTATGCGGTGGACATCTACTTCGCCTGGTCCGCCGGCAAAGATCCGAACTATACCGCCTACGCGACCGCCAACATGACGGGTGCAAACCGCCTGCTGATCGGCATCGGATGGGCGGCGGTCGTTGCGACGTTTTGGCTCAAGACGAGACAACGCCGGGTCGTCCTGGATCGGGCCCACTCGATCGAGCTTCTTCACCTCGGGCTCGCCACTGTCTACAGCTTCGTGATCCCGCTGAAAGGGACCATTTCGGCCCTCGACTCCTTCATCCTCATCTCGATCTTCGTTTCATACATGATCTCCGCGTCGAAGGCCCAGGTCGTCCACCCCGAGCTGGAGGGAGGGCCGGGAGAACTGCTCATGCATCTGCGGCCGCTGGCGCGCCGCGTGTCCATCATCGGGATGTTCATCTACGCCGCGATCAGCATTTATCTTGCGGCCGAGCCGTTCGCCGAGGGACTTCTGGCCACTGGTCGGACATTCAGGATCGAGGAGTTCTTGCTGGTCCAATGGCTCGCACCATTGGCCTCGGAGTCTCCCGAGTTTATCGTGGCGATCGTTTTCGCCCTCAAGGGAAAGCCCGGCGCCAGCATGGGCACGCTCGTCTCGTCCAAGGTCAATCAATGGACCCTTCTTGTCGGAATGCTTCCCCTCGCTTACAGCCTCTCTGCCGGGCACCTTGGGGCCATGCACCTGGACGCCAGGCAGACAGAGGAGATCTTCCTGACGGCGGCCCAATCGCTCTTCGCGATTGCCGTGCTGGCCAATCTCTCGTTCTCTCTGGCCGAGGCCGGCATGATCTTCGCCCTCTTTGTGACTCAGTTATTCTTTACCGACCCCGTATTCCGATATGCCTATGCCATCGCCTACATCATGCTGACTGTGCTGTGGCTCATCGTAAGCCCCTCGAGCCGGCAGGGCTTGGTCGCCATGGTCGCCAAGCGATGGCCCGGCAAACCTGTTGCCCACTCCCATCAGAAATGAAGCTGCGCGGTACCGCTAGCGCGCAGATCGATACAGGCAGGCTGTCTATTGCGGGACGACATGTAGGTCGGGCCTCCCGGTCCGATTAAAACTATTGACAGTCCTGAGGTGGGGCGTTTACGCTTGTGCCGAACCAAAGGCCTGTCCCGCGTTGCGTAAGCGTGCGTGACCTGTTGGGGTACCACTGTCAGCCTGTTAGCGCGGAAGCGAAAGGAGCTCGATGAACGAAGAGAAGCGACTCGCCCTCTTTATCGACTTCGAAAACATCGCCATTGGGATCAAGGAGGCCAAACACAAGCAGTTCGAGATCGGCCTCGTGCTCGAGCGACTGGTGGAGAAGGGAAAGATCATGGTGAAGCGAGCCTACGCGGACTGGGGGCGCTACGCCGAATACAAGCGGCTCCTCCACGAATCGGCCATCGAGTTGATCGACATCCCGCAGAAGCGTATCAGCGGCAAGAACAGCGCCGATATCCGGCTGGCGGTGGATGCGATGGACATGGCCTACTCCAAGGAACACCTCGACACCTTTGTGATCGTATCGGGAGACAGCGATTTCTCGCCCCTGGTCTCGAAGTTGCGGGAGAACAACAAGGAGGTCATTGGTCTCGGGGTCAAGAATTCGGTCTCAGAACTGCTGGTGGATAATTGCGACGAGTTCATCTACTATGAAGACCTGATCCGCGCCCCCAAGAAGGCCCCCGTGATCTCCGGACTTCCCGAGAAGAAGGCGGAGGCGTTCGACCTCCTGAGCGATTCCATTCAGGCGCTTCTGCGCGAGAATAAAGAGGTGCTCTGGGGGTCTATGGTCAAGCAGACGATGATCCGCAAGCGGCCCTCGTTTAACGAAGGCTACTACGGCTACAGCAGCTTCTCCAAGCTCCTCGAAGACGCCGCCAAGCACAATATCATCGAGCTAAAGCGGGACTCCAAGAGCGGCACGTATATCATCACCAGCTTCGCGGAGGCCGCCTAGTGCAGGTCCAATTAACTTCGCCTAGTGCCGTTCCAACCACTTGCGCGAAAAAGGGCGCGGCCAAAGAAGGCGCTGGTTCTTCGCCGGACACCTGGCGGCGATTAACCGCAACAAGTTGGAACGGCGCAAGCGGCGTTGCCGGCACCCAGGGCACTCCCTGCGACGTACCTGGAAACGTACGCCGGGTACCCGCGGAGTGGGTGTGGCCCCGGGGGCCGCGCCTTGCTATGCTGGCTTCTTTGCCCGGCACGACCCGCAGGAACCCAAGTGGGAAGAAGCCGGAGGCCGCCTGAATGAACAGGCAGCCGATGAGGGTGAAAGGGCGGAAGGCGCTGGTCACCGGGAGTTCGCGTGGGTTGGGCCGTGCGATCGCGCTGGCGCTGGCGGACGAGGGAGCTGACGTCGCGGTCAACTATGTGACCAACAGGTCGCAAGCCGAAGATGTAGCCGAAGCCATCCGCGCCAAAGGGCGACAGACGGTGGTCTGCCAGGCCGACGTCAGCGAGTACGACCAGGTGGCCGCGATGAAGAAGGTGGTGGAGCGGTCCCTGGGAACGATCGACATCCTGGTGAACAACGCCGGTGTGATCAGCGATAAGACCTTCGTCAAGATGGACTTCGCCCAGTGGCAGCGAGTCCTGTCGGTAAACCTTGACGGGACGTTTCACTGCTCCAAGCTCTTTGTCGAGGGGATGCTGGCCATGGGGTGGGGGCGCATTGTCAACATGAGCGCCTTCACCGGTCAGGCCGGTAACTTCGGCCAGGCCAACTACGCCGCCGCGGCGGCGGGGATCATGGCCTTCACCAAGAGCCTGGCTAAAGAGCTGGCCAGCAAGGGGATCACCGTGAATGCTGTTGCCCCGGGGTTCGTCGAAACCAACATGGTCCGGACTATTCCCGAACGGGTGCTGAAGCGCCTCATCGATGAGATTCCGATGAAGCGGCTGGGTCGCCCGGAGGAGATCGCCCGAGCCGTCATCTTTCTTGTGTCATCCGATGGCGACTATATCACCGGCCAGGAAATCAGTATCAACGGTGGCCTCTTGGTGTGATGCTCCACTATGCCCTCCAATGTGCGTCACTTCGTGCGTCGAATGATCCGCCGCGAGGCGGTCGGCGAGATCACCGCTCTTTTTGGCACCACCTTGCTGCTCCTCTTAATGATGAGCCGGCCTGACTGGGACGAGCCCGCCTTTCAGATCTTCTGGGGAACGGCCGGCCTGGGTCTTGTTGCAGTCGGGTCGTATCTGATGCTCAGTCGGCGGCGTGCCGAGGGCCGGCATCGGGTGAGGGTCTCAGAGGAGGAACCCGGCAGGTCCGATTTCTCACCCAGGAGCGAGTAGCCCTTACGGTCCGCCATGGTGGTCGGTGTGATCGACTGTATCGCCATCCTCAGTCACTGGCCGGAACCCGTCACCGATGTGTCTTGGGTCTCCACCTTCCTCATCGGCCCAGACCGCCCCATTCCGGCCGTGGGGGCCGTGGCAGTGAAGGACGGAAGGGTGCTGCTGGTCAAGCGGGGCGAGGAACCGGACCGAGGTATCTGGACCCCGCCCGGCGGGGCCGCGTCCACCCCGGCGAGGAGCTGAAGACGGCGGTCAGCAGGGAACTCCGTGAGGCGTGCGGACCGGAATGGACCTGATCGTCAATGGGAAGAAACGTGAAGTACCAGATGGGGCCACCCTCACGGTGCTCCTGAATGAGTTGAACATCAACCCTCTCAGGGTCGCCGTCCAGCTCAATCTGGAGATCGTTAAGCGAGAGCGGTACGACAAGGCGGTGCTGAAGGCAGGTGACAGACTGGAGATCATTACCTTCATGGCCGGCGGCGCTGAGTGAGAGACGGGATGGTGCGGGAGGGGAACGCGATGGAGAAGAGCGATGTCCTGACGTTCGCCGGGAGGCGGTTCCGTTCCAGGCTCATCGTCGGGACGGGGAAGTATCCCGACTACCTGTCGATGCAACGGGCGCACGATGCCTCAGGCGCCGAGATTGTGACGGTGGCGGTAAGACGGGTGAATCTGGATCGAACCCAGGAGTCGCTTCTCGACTACATCGACACGAAACGATACACACTTCTGCCCAATACCGCCGGCTGCTATACTGCGGAGGAGGCGATCAAGACCGCGATCCTGGCCCGAGAGGTCGGCCTTTCCGATCTGGTCAAGCTGGAGGTCATCGGCGACCAGCGGACCCTGTTCCCCGACAACGAGGAGCTGCTGAAGGCAACGATGGTCCTCGTGAAAGAGGGATTCGTCGTCCTGCCCTACACCAACGACGATCCCATCATGGCAAAGAAGCTCGAAGACGCGGGCGCGGGCGCGGTGATGCCCCTCGGCGCCCCGATCGGCTCGGGACTCGGGATACGGAATCCGTACAATATCAAGATCATTCTCGAGACGGCGCGAGTCCCGGTCATTGTCGATGCGGGAGTGGGCACGGCCTCCGATGCCGCCATCGCCATGGAGCTGGGGTGCGACGGCGTCCTGATGAACACGGGGATCGCCGGCGCGAAAGATCCGGTGGCGATGGCTGAGGCGATGCGGCACGCCGTCCTCGCCGGGCGACTGGCGTACCTCGCCGGGCGGATTCCCAAAAAGCTCTATGCTACCGCCTCGAGCCCGCTCGAAGGGATGATCGAATAGGGCGAACTCTGAACCCGCACCCCGCACCCCGCACCCGTCCTCGTGGGGTCTCTACGTTCTCACCGACCGTTCCCTTACCAAAGGTCGGCCCCTCGAGGTGGTGGTCGATGCCGCGCTTCAGGGCGGCGCGATAGCCATCCAGCTTCGCGAAAAGGACCTCTCCGCGCGGGCCCTCTATGAACTGGCGCAGCGGCTCCTGCCCATCGTGCACAGCCGAAGAGCCGTCCTCCTCGTCAATGACCGCATCGATCTGGCCTTGACCCTCCCGATTGACGGCGTCCATCTCGCCCAGACGAGTCTCCCGCCCGCTGAGGCACGCCGCTTGCTCGGGCCCGGGCGACTAATCGGCGTCTCGTGTCACACCGTCCAAGAGGCGATCGAAGCCCAGAACGGGGCCGACTCCCTCGTGTTGGGTCCGCTGTTCTTCACCCCATCCAAGGCAGCCTATGGACCGCCTGTCGGCCTCGAACGACTCCGAGAGGTCCGGCGGCACGTCCGGCTGCCGATCCTGGGCATCGGAGGAATCACCGCCTCGAATGCGGCTCAGGTGATCGAGGCGGGCGCTGATGGGATCGCGGCGATCTCCGCCGTGATGGCGGCAGACGATCCCGCCGGCGCCGTTCACGGCATGCTGCATGCCGTGAAGTCCGGCCTGGCTGTCCGTGCCAGGCTGGAAGGTCCCGTTCGTGCGGATCCTGATTGACGGTCCAACATCATCCAAGTTCCGGGTTCAGGGCAAGCCGGTCCCAGGTTCTGGTTGCCCAGTCCCGGGTTCCGAGTTCCAGGTTCCGAGCTGAAGACGTCGGTTTGATTGTCCCAGACTTGTTGAAGCACGAAGGCGGACGACGAACGAGGACCGTTGGAACCCCTATGAACACGAAAAGGGGGGAATGCCCCCCCTTTCGTCGTATCTTGTGACCTTCGCTAACTTGGCGGATAGATGAGAATCTGAATGAAGCGGGCAGTTATTTGACCGCGTCCTTCAGGGCCTTGCCAGCCTTGAAGCGCGGCACCCTGGCAGCCTTGATCTTGATGATGGCACCTGTCTGGGGATTGCGCCCGTTCCGTGCAGCCCGCCTGGAGATAGCAAAGGTGCCGAAGCCAACCAGGGTCACCTTCTTCCCCTTCTTCAACGAGTCCCGCACCCCGGCAGTGAAACTCGCCAGGGCCATCTCAGCAGCCTTCTTGGTAATACTCGAGTCTCTGGCAATCTTGTCAACCAGCTCCGCCTTGGTCATGCCCCCCTCCTTTGAGAATAACAAGCTAATAAGTGAATCACCCGCTGCGGCCCCGCATAGGCTCTTATCAGACTTTCGTGTGATCTGTCAAGGGAAAAAGGGCTTCGCGGTTCATGGTTCACGGTTCATAGTTCATAGAAAAGGCAAGGCACCGTTCCTTTCCTGGATTCTTTAGCTCTCATCCATGAACTATGAACTATCAACTATGAACTGCTCTTTATAGCCCCAGATCTGTGACCTTCGGCGTTGGGCCGGAGTAGTCATAGAAACCCTTACCGGATTTTCGGCCGTGATAGCCTGCCATCACCATCTTTCGAAGGAGCGGCGGGGGCGCGTATCGTCGCTCCCGATACTCCTCGAACATGACATTGGCGATGAAGTAGGTGGTGTCGAGCCCCACGAAGTCAGCCAGCGCGAAGGGTCCCATCGGATGGTTGCAGCCGAGCGTCATCGCTTTGTCGATGTCTCCCACGGTGGAGACGCCCGCCTCCAGCGCCCGGATGGCATCCAGCAGGTATGGGACCAGCAGGCGGTTCACGATGAATCCACAATTGTCCTTGACCGTCACCGGCTCCTTCCCCAGCGACGTCGCGAATTCATAGATGGTTCGATAGGTCTCCTCGCTGGTCCGGATGGTCCGGATCACCTCCACCAGCTTCATCACCGGAACGGGGTTGAAGAAGTGCAAGCCGGCGAACCTGTCAGCCCGGCCGGTCACGGAGGCCATCGCCATAATGGTGAGGGATGAGGTGTTGCTCACGAAGATGGTGGAGGGAGGGCAGAGACGATCAAGCGCGCGGTAGAGCTCCTGCTTCGCGGGAAGATCCTCTACGATCGCCTCGATGACGAGGTCGGCCCCCTTCAGGTCGTCCAGGCTCAGGGTCCACCTGATCCGTGCCAGGAGGTTGGCCTTCTCCTCGGCGCTCATCCTCCCCTTCTCGACCGCCCGCTGCAGTTGGCTGTCGATCGCCTTCAATCCCCTATCCAGAAAGCGCTGTTCCACCTCCCTGATGATGACGGAGTACCCCGCCTGGGCCACGACCTGCGCGATCCCGGAGCCCATCAGGCCGGCCCCAACCACCCCAACAGTCTTGATGACGGCCATGATTCCTCCCTACCTATGGAAGCCGACCGCAACCGCTGCGGCCTCGTGTGGAAGGGGGCTCCGCACTGGAGCCCCCTTCACCAACCGCCCTAATGAATAACGACGGCTCCTATTTCTTGGCAAGGTCCGAGAGCGCTTCCTTCAGCTTGGCAGCCGACTCAGGGTGCTTTCCCTCATCGTGGAGCCCGATCCCCTCCTTGCACATCTTCTCCACCTTCGCTTTGGTGGCCGCGTCCTTCTTTGACTCCTTGAGCGCCGCCTGGCACTCTTTGTAGAGCTTGGGTCAGGTCTTGGCCCAGGCCGCGGGAGTGCCGAGGCCCCATGTGACGGCAACGGCCAGCGCGATCATGATCACGAGCTTTCGCATCCAATCACCTCCTCTCTGTCATGATGGTATCCCCACCTTGCGGCGGCGCCACTCGTTCAGCCGCCGTCCTATCTCAACTTCAAGCCCGCGGTCGGTGGGGTGGTAGTAGATTCGGCCCTTCAATCCCTCCGGCAGGTAGTCCTGTTCGGCAAATGCCTCCGGGAGATCATGCGGATATTGGTACTCCGTGCCGTAGCCCATCTCTTTCATCAAAGGGGTGGGCGCATTTCGCAGATGTAGCGGCACCCCTTCAAGCGGGGCATCCTCCACGTCACGCCGCGCCTCGCCGAACGCCATGTAGACGGCGTTCGATTTGGGCGCGGTCGCCAGATAGGCGGCGGCCTGGGCAAGCGCCAATTCGCCCTCGGGAGAACCGAGGAAATGAAAGGCGTCCTTGGCGGCCAGCGCCACTTGCAGCGCCTGCGGATCAGCGTTGCCGACATCTTCAGAGGCGAAGCGGACCAGGCGCCGCGCGAGATACAACGGGTCCTCCCCGGAGGCCAGCATCCTCGCGAGCCAATAGAGGGAGGCATCAGGGTCGCTGCCCCGCAGACTTTTGTGCAGGGCCGAGATCAGATTGAAGTGCTCATCCCCTGCCTTGTCGTACAGGAGCGCTCGGCGCTGTCCGGCCTCTTGAGCCATATTCAGCGTGAGCCTGCGGCTGCCCTCGGGCTCCCGGCCAGCCATCTGGGCCGCCAGCTCCAACGTGTTCAATGCCGTGCGGGCGTCGCCGGAACTGAACCTGGCGATGAAACAAAGCGCCTCTTCGTCTGCTTCGATGGCCAGGCGACCGAGGCCCCGCTCGTGATCGTCGAGCGCCCGCCGCAGGATCAGCACCAGCCCCTCCTCAGCCAGAGGCTGAAGCGTCAGGACCTTCGCCCGGGAGAGCAGGGGGGCGATGACCTCAAACGACGGGTTCTCGGTCGTGGCGCCGATCAACACGATCGTGCCGCGCTCCACATGAGGCAGGAAGGCGTCCTGCTGCGCCTTGTTGAAACGGTGGATCTCATCGATGAAGAGAAGGGTCCGCGTCCCATTGGCCCGCTCCCGTTCGGCGCGGGCGATCACTTCCCTGATCTCCTTGATCCCCGAGCTGACCGCCGAGAACGGGACGAAGGTCGCCCGGATCCTTTCCGCCAGCAGGAACGCGAGGGTTGTCTTCCCGGAGCCCGGGGGTCCCCAGAGGATCAGCGATGGCAGGTCGCCTGTCTCCAGGGCGCCGCGGAGGATCTTTCCCTCCCCCAGCAGATGTCCCTGCCCCACGAACTCCTTCAGGCTCCTCGGACGCATCCGGTCGGCTAGAGGGCCGGGAAGCCTCTCACCCGGGGACGGGGATCTGTCGAACAGGTCCGATGTCATCTTGTTCCTGGCAACATCAATTGAGGGGAGCCTAACCCGTCATCCTGGACTCGCCGTCTTGCCGCTTCAGACCGTCTGGGGCAGCTCGCCGAGGACCCGCCGGGCAGCGGCGGCCGGATCGGCTGCCGTGATGATCGGCCGGCCGATCACCAGGTAATCGGCGCCCGCCGCAGCGGCCTCCCTGGGGGTCATGACTCGAAGCTGGTCGTCGGCCGGAGCCCATTCCGGGCGAACCCCCGGCGTCACGATCAGCATCGACGGGCCAAGGGCGCCTCTGAGCGGAGCGATCTCGTGAGTGGAGGCGACGATCCCGTCCATCCCTGCCTCGCGCGCCAGCGAGGCAAGGCGAATGACGTGCGCCTGAAGGCCCAGCCCGCTGCCGATCGCCTCCTCGTACCCGTGCGGGTCCAGGCTGGTGAGGATCGTCACTGCCAGGAGACGCATCGCCGAGCCGCTTTGGGTGACGGCCTCCTTCGCCGCCTGCAGCATTGACCGACCGCCGGACGCGTGCAGCGTACACATCACCGCCCCCATCTTGGCCGCCTCCCGAACGGCCCCGGCGACCGTATTCGGGATGTCGTGAAGCTTCAGGTCCAGGAAGACCTGGCCACCACGTTTTTGCACCACTTCCACCGCCCGCGGGCCCTCAGCCGTAAAGAGCTGGACCCCCACCTTGAACAGCGTGACCGCGGGGCGAAGCTGGTCCACGAGCTTTCCGGCCGTGACAAGGTCCTTGACATCCAGGGCCACGATCAATCCGGGTGTCTTTCGCATTGTATGACTCCTCCCCTAAACAGGCAGGCACATCATATCCTCAGCCAAGATCAACTCGCCATCAAAGACTTTCCTGCAAGGCGTGACGATGTCATACTCGTCGCAGATCGGATAGAAGTGCGTCAAGACAAGTCGCCGACAGCCTGAGAGCGCCCCGATCTGGCCGGCCTGAGTCGGGGTCAAGTGATTTTTCATGGGTCGCTCATCCGGGGCAGAGCATTCCAGGACGAGGAGATCTGCGCCCTTCGCCGCGTCGATGATGGCGTCACAGTAGGTGGTGTCGCCCGAGAAGACCAGAGTCTTGCCAGCGCCCGACTCGACTCGGTAGCAGAGGCTATGTCGAAGATGCACGACCTCTTTGGGAATCACCCGGAAGCCCTCACCTTCGGCGACCTTTTCAAGGATCTCTTCGAGAACCAGCTCGTAACTCTTCGCGGCGATCCAGTCGCCGTACAGCTCGACCAAGCCATTGTGATAGGCCCGGAACCCCTTCGGTCCAGTGATGTACAACGGCTTCGTCCGTTGCCATGCCGGATTCCGAAGGGCGAATAGGAGTGGAACCAGATCCCCCGTATGATCCGGATGAAGATGGGTGTAGAAGACCCGGTCCAGATCGAGGACCGTGACCCCAGCTTCAAGGAGTCTAGGCAGCGTCCCTGCGCCGCCGTCGAACAAGAGCGACTGGCCGGCGACCTCGACGAGGAGGCCGGGCGATCCCCGCCGGAGGCTTGGGATCGCGGTCCCGGATCCAAGGATCGTCAACTGCATGGGCGAGAGAATAGCATTAAACCCGGGCATTGACAAGGGAGGCAGGGTGGGGTAAGGATTGGCCTAACGGAGCGTGAAGGATGCAAAGTCGGCAGTCCACTTGGGTGAACATTTCGCGGGCCTATTGGGGTATGGCCCTCTGGCTGACACTGCTGCTCTGGCCGGGCCTATGTCCCGCCGGCGTCTGGCGGGACCCGAAGATCGAGGAGCTGGTCGTCGCGGGGACCGATCGCCTCCTCAACCTCGATTACCCTGAGGCCGAAAAGGTGTTCTCCCGTCTGAGCGACCTCGATTCGACCGGACTGCTCGCCCAGTTGTACGGCGCCTTCGTCAAACTTGCGCGGGTGCAGGATCGGGAGGCGACGCCGGAGGAGTTGGACGCCTTCCTGGCGACGCTCACGACGATCACAGCGAAGGCCGAGGAACAGCTCAGGCGCACCCACGAGGACCCCGATCTCCTGCTCTTTCTCGGAATGGCCTGGGGCTCAAAGGCGATGATCGACGGCGTTCGGGGCAACTATCTCTCGACCTACGAGGGGATAAAGCGCACCAGGCGGTATTTCGAGGCCTGCCTCCAGCACCAACCGACCAGGTACGATGCCTACTATGGTCTGGGCCTGTACGATTACACCCTCTCTCGACTCTCCTGGTTCTATCGCCCTTTCGTGCACCTGCTGCTGCCGCCAGGCGATCGAGAGCGCGGCCTTCGAGCGCTCGCCCTGGCCGGCGAGCGAGGGACCGCGACCAGGATGCTGGCCAAGTTCGCCCTCCTGCAGACCTACACCGGCCTCGAGAAAGATTATGGCCGGGCCCTGCCGCTGGCGGAGGAGCTGCTCCGGCGATTTCCGGGAAACCCTGAACTCTATTTCCAGGCGGCGCTGGTCTATTCCGAGCTGGGGCGGTTCACCGACGCCCTGGAGGTCGGCCGTCGGATCCGCGCCAACCTCGAGCAGGAGCGCCACCACTTCAAGCGAGAGATGCTGTCGCGTTACTTCCAGCTCATGGGGAAGATGTATATGGACCACGGCGACTACCTCACGGCCTTGAGTTTCTTCAGGAAAACGATCGCACAGCCGACGACCCGCTACGCGTGGGTGACGGCGTGGGCCTGGACCCGGACGGGCATGATCCACGACCTGTTGGGGGAGCGGGGAGAGGCGACCAAGAGCTATCAAATGGCCTTGGCGGTCAAGACCGATGGGATGGCGAAGGATGTCGCCAGGCAATACCTGGACGAGCCCTACCGAAAGGAGGCGGCGCGCCAGACCGCCCCTTAGTGGTCCTCCAACTATTTCGCCCTAAGTTGGTGCGCACCATGTGCCGGGCCAAGAAACGAGCATAGCAAGGCGCGGCACCTGGGGCCGCACCCACTGCGCGGGTACCCGACGTACATTCTCAGGTACGTCGCAGGGAGTGCCCCGGGGGCCAGCAACGAAGCTAGGCGATGTTAATTGGACTGGCACTAGAGCCGCGTTTTCTCTTGACACGTTCTTCAGGCGGGCCATAATGAAGAGTGAAGATCGAAGAGCCAGATCAGATCTGGAACGATCCGGCATGGAGGGAGAAGAGTGGTGATAACCGCGAAGGCGACACGAGTCCTGGCAGCCGTGATACTGTCGATGACGCTCCTGGTCCTTCCGGCCTTCGCCTGCGAATTGGCCGGCCCCAACGTCCACATAGGAGAGATCAAGGCGATCGATCCCGCTCAGCGAAGCCTCACAATCCTGGACCGGCAGATGAAGAAGCCTTTCACCTTCCTGGCTGCTCCGGAGCAGCTTAAGGGACTCTCACCGGGGCAACTGGTTTCGGTGAAGTACTCCGAGATGAAGGGTCAGTTAAGAGCCGAAGAGATCAAGCCGCTCTAGTGCCGTTCCAACTAACTTCGCTTAGCTTCGTTGCTGTCCCCGGCGCCCTCCCTGCGACGTACCTGACGCCGTACGCCTCGGTCGGCTCCAGGGACAGCGCCTTGCTATGCTCGTTTCTTGGCCCGGCATATTGCGCTCCAACTTGGGGGGAGATAGTTGGAGCAGCACTAGCTGGCGTACCACGCGTCTCGTCCTGGTTGCAGGTGGCTCCGCAAGAAAAGAAGGCTCGGAGCGATTACTTCCCTCCTTTGGAGAGGGTGGTGAGCTGCTCCTGAGTCAGGAGCTGCCGCATCGCTTTGTGAAACTTGATCTCTGTCAGTAGCATCTCTCTGTCGGTCTTCGCCAGTTGGTCGGCTGCTTTGTCGATCTCCTTGTCCGATGTCTTCTTGTCAGAAAGCAGGTCCACCAACCGCTTACGGATCTCCACGATCTTCTGCTGACCGGCGGTCAGCGCCGTCTTTCGCTCGCTGGTCAGCGTATCAAGCTTGCTTCTCTGATCGTTGGAAAGCGCCAATTGTTTGAAGGGGTCGGCCTCCTTCGCCGGTTCCTTCTGGGCTGACGCGATCGTCCCGCCCGCCGCCATCATGGCCACCACCAGTCCAACCAGCAATCCTCTCCATGCGCGCATCCAGATCTCCTCTCTTCAGAATGACCGACGCAGCAAACGGCTCACGAGACAGCACTCATCAACCCATTGTACTCGGGAACGGGGAAGGGCGAAAGCGAAAATTGGTCCGGACGAAAGGCCTTACCTCCCGTGGCCCATCCCGGCAGAGGCCGTCGGGCGCAATTGCGACGCCCGGACCGATTCACGACCGCCCTCGCGTCGCCAAAGAGTGCCGATAGAGCTGCTCGTACTCTCGGGCCGAGCGATCCCAGGTGAAGTTTCCAGCCATGGCATTCGCAACCACCCGACCCCAACGGGCCTTCTGCGAGAACAGCGCCAACGCCTGCATGATCGACTGCAGAAGGGCGGCTGCGGTCGCCTCGTCGAACTTGAAGCCATTGCCCCGCCCCGTCGCAGGATCGAAGGTAACGATGGTGTCGTCCAGCCCGCCGGTGGCGCGGACGACAGGAATCGTCCCGTAGGCCAGACTGTACATCTGGTTCAGGCCGCACGGCTCATATCGCGACGGCATCAAGAAGAGGTCGGCGCCGGCTTCGATCTGATGTGAGAGAGGAATGTCAAACCCGATCGTGACGCCGAGCTTGGAGGGGTGTTGCGTGGCAGCCTGAAGGAACGCCGCTTCGAGCGCCTTCTCGCCGCTTCCCAGCAGGACGAGCTGAAGGTTGAGGCTCATCACGTCCACCATGATATCTCGAAGCAGATCGAGTCCTTTCTGTCCGGCCAGCCGTGAGACCACGCCGAGAACCGGCACCTCGGCCCTCTCCGGCAGCCGGAATCGTCGCTGGAGGTCTTTCTTGCACACAGCCTTGCCGGAAAGATCGGCGGCAGTATAGCGGGCGGCGATGTGCCGATCGATCGCCGGGTTCCATTCCTCGGGGTCAATCCCGTTTAAGATCCCGAATAGATCCCCGCTCCGCTGCCTGAGCACGCCGTCCAGACCATGACCCAGCTCCGGCGTCCGTATCTCCCGACTGTAGCGAGGGCTAACGGTGGTGAGAAGGTCGGCGAAGAGCAGCCCGCCCTTCAAGAGATTGACCTGGCCGTAGAACTCGATGCCGGCTGGTGTGAACAACTCCCGGTGAAGGCCCAGCCTCGGGAGGATCTCCGGCCCGAAAAGTCCCTGATAGCCAAGATTATGTATGGTGAACACCGTGGCGATGCCCTCAAGGAATGGATCGCCTCGAAGCAGTGTTTTCAGATACACAGGGATCAGGGCGGTTTGCCAGTCGTGAACATGCACCACATCGGGCTGGAACCCGAGGGCGCGGCACGCTTCAAGCGTTGCCCGGCAGAACAAGGCATATCGCTCCGCATTGTCAGGGTAATCGTCCCCGGAAGGGGCCTGGTACAGGCCGTCGCGGTCGAACGAGCGGTCGTGGCGAACGAAGTAAACCGGCGCCCCGCTTGAGAGGCGTCCTTCCAGCACGTCCACTTTTTGCGAGCCCACAGCGGCGGGGACCTCTAGCCCTCTCGCCACCTCGCCCAGCCGGTGTCGCTTGACGTCCACGGCCCGGTAGAGCGGCATAATCAGCCGAATGTCGTGCACGAGCCGGCTGAGCGCTTGTGGCAGGGCGCCGGCCACGTCGCCGAGCCCGCCGGTCCTGGCGAACGGCGCGGCCTCGGACGCAGCGAAGAGGATCTTCATCTCAGTGTGTACGCGATCACTTATCCGTGCAATTGGGGGCCAGCAACGCGGCTTGTGCCGTTCCAACTTGTTGCGGTTAATCGCCGCCAGGTGTCCTGCGAAGAACCAGCGCCTTCTTTGGCATCGCCCTTTTTCGCGTAAGTGGTTGGAACGGCACTAGGCGAAGCTAATTGGACCGGCACTAATCTCTGATACGTGTCCTGCTAAGAACTGCCGCCTTCCCGAATCCCACCATTTTGGCGTAAATAGTTGGAACGGCACGAGGCGCTCAGAACAGCCCTTTGATCTTGCCGCGGGCATCGATGTCGATCGAATCGGCAGCAGGCTGGCGTGGGAGGCCCGGCATGGTGAGGATATCGCCGGTAACCGGGACCAGGAAGCCGGCACCGGCAGAGATCCGGATCTCGCGGACAGTGATGGTGAATCCCTCGGGGCGGCCTAACAGGGTCGGGTCATCGGACAGCGACTTCTGAGTCTTGGCCATGCAGATCGGCAGCTCGTTGAGCCCCAGCTTCTCGATCCATTTCAGATGGGTCAGCGCCCTGTCGGTATACTCGACCTTCTTCGCCCCATAGATCTCCGAGGCGATCAAGAAGATCTTCCTTCTCACGCTCTCTTTCCACTCGTAGAGCGGGCGATACTCGGAGGATTGGTTGGCCATCATCTTCAGGAGGCGCTCCGCCACCTCGATGCCGCCCTGGCCGCCAAGGGCAAAGACATCGGCCACGGCCGCCTCGAATCCCAGCTCCTCACACCGCCTGAGAATCACCTGCAGCTCCGCCTTGGTATCGAAGGCAAACCGGTTGACGGCCACGATGCACGGGATCTTGAACTTTCGCACGCTTTCCAGATGCCGCTCCAAATTCGGCAGGCCCTTTCTGACCGCATCGGGATTCTGGACCTTCAGATGGCTGAGGGACACCCCGCCGTGCATCTTGAGGGCCCGAACCGTGACGACCAGGACGATCCCGTCGGGCTTGAGGCCGCTGTAGGGGCACTTGATGTCGAGGAACTTCTCGCCGCCCAGGTCAAAGCCGAACCCGGCCTCGGTGACAGCGTACTCCCCCAGTTTCAGGGCCAGCTTGGTTGCCAGGACGGAGTTACAGCCATGGGCGATGTTGCCGAAGGGACCGCCGTGGACAAGGGCAGGCCCGCCCTCCAGCGTCTGGACCAGGTTCGGATCGAGAGCGTCCTTCAGCAGGACGGCGATCGCCCCGTGACAGCCGAGGTCTCCCACCCGAACCGGCTCCACCTGGTAGGTGTAGCCGACGAGGATCCTTGCCAGCCGCTCCTTCAGCTCCTTCATGCTTTCCGAGAGGCAGAGGATTGCCATGATCTCGGAGGCAGCGGTGATATCGAACCAGGTCTCCCTGGGGATCCCCTGCAACGCGCCGCCCAAGCCCAGGATGACATTCCGCAGCGCCCGGTCGTTGATGTCCACGACCCGCCGCCAGAGGATGCGGCGGGGATCGATCTTCAGGTGGTTCCAGTGATAGATGTGGTTGTCGATCAGCGCCGCGAGCAGATTGTGGGCCGAGGTGACGGCGTGGATATCGCCGGTGAAGTGCAGGTTGATATCCTCCATCGGAAGGATCTGGGAATAGCCGCCCCCGGCTGCGCCGCCCTTCATGGCAAACACCGGGCCCATGGACGGTTCCCGAAGTGCAACGATGGCCTGTTTACCAAGTTGCCGGAGTGCCTGCGAGAGGCCGACGGTGACCGTTGTCTTTCCTTCGCCGGCAGGCGTTGGTGTGATCGCGGTCACCAGGATCAGCTTGCCCGTGGGACGATCCTTGAGGGCGGGAAGAAGGCGGTGCGATACCTTGGCCTTGAACCGCCCGTGCGGCTCAACCGCATCACCCGGCAGGCCAAGCTCGTCGGCGATCTCCAGGATCGGCCGCTTTTTCGCATCCTGAGCGATGGCGATGTTGGATTTCATCCGGCAACACCTCTCAAAAGCCCCACCTTTCTATCACTGGCGGCAACCCCCTGTCAACTCGACGCGCCTTTTCCATCCGCCATCATCCCGACGTTTTCGCTTGACGGTGTCAAGCGTGGCATGGTAACGGTGCTGGCACAGCCTCATGTGTCGTCACGGCGTTGTCTCGCTGGAGGTCTGGCCATGGAGAAATTTCACGGCGTGGACTACTACGAAATCGAGGAGCTGCTCACCGAGCAGGAGCGGCTGGTGCGGGACACGGCGCGCACCTTCGTGGACGAGCAGGTCCTCCCCATCATCAGGGCGCATCACCGCGCCGGCACCTTCCCAACCGATCTGATCTCGAAGATGGGAGCGCTGGGGTTCTTCGGGGCCAACCTGACGGGGTACGGCTGCGCCGGCGTGAGCAACGTCGCCTACGGCCTGATGATGCAGGAGCTCGAACGGGGCGATTCGGCGATCCGAAGCTGCGCCTCGGTCCAGGGCGCTTTGGTCATGTACCCGATCCAGACCTTTGGCAGCGAGGCGCAGGGGGACCGATGGCTCCCGGCATTGGCCCGTGGCGAGGCAATCGGCTGCTTTGGCCTCACCGAACCTGACCACGGCTCCGACCCCGCCGGGATGACGACCAGGGCGATCAGGGTGCGGGATGGCTTCCTCCTGAACGGAGCCAAGCGGTGGATCACCAACGGGACGTTAGCCGACATCGCGGTGATCTGGGCCAAGCTCGACGGTGAGGTGCAGGGGTTCTTGGTGGAGCGGGGGACGCCGGGATTCCAGGCGACCGAGATGGAGGGGAAGTTCTCGTTCCGCGCCTCCGTCACCTCGGAGCTGACCTTCAACGACTGCCTGATCCCCGAAGCGAACCTCCTGGACAAGGCGCACGGGCTGAAGGCACCTCTCATGTGCCTGAACCAGGCCCGCTATGGGATCGCCTGGGGCGCGGTCGGCGCGGCGATGGCCTGCTATGACGCGGCGCTCCGCTACGCGCTGTCGCGCATCCAGTTCGGCAAGCCGATCGCGTCGTTCCAGCTCGTCCAGGATAAGCTGGTCACGATGTTGACCGAGCTCACCAAGGCCCAGTTCCTCTGTCTTCGGCTGGGTCGCCTGAAAGATGCCGGTCGCCTACAGCACACCCAGGTCTCACTGGCCAAACGGAACAACGTGGCGATCGCCCTCGACATCGCGCGCCTCGCCCGCGACATTCTGGGCGCCTCCGGGATCGTGGACGACTACCCGGTCATCCGCCACATGCTCAACCTGGAGACGGTCAAGACCTACGAGGGGACCCACGACATCCACACCCTGATCCTCGGCCGCGACATCACCGGCATCTCGGCACTGGAGTAGCACGGCGCAACCGAGCACCTCAACGCCAACTGGCAGGAACATCCCTTTCGGCACATTGAGCAGAATGCTTGACGTGACACTGAGGAGGCGTCGAATGGATGGTGTGAATCGATGGCCGGTATGCCTGCTGCTGGTTGGCCTCGTCGTGAGCACCGCGCCGGCCAAGACGTTCCAAGAGTCCGAGGCGCCGGCCACCGTCGAGCTTGAGACCGCTGCCGGTTTTCGCCCACTTGCCTTCTCACTCGTACCGACGCTCACCCCGAACGTCCGGATTACCCTATCCGCTCCGCCTTGGAAGACTGTCGAGGTTCGGTTGGACGATCTCGGTCCAGCGACATCTCCAACCGACATCACTCCGAACTTTCCGGGGTTGCTGGAAACGGGGAAGGCCGAGGGGATCATATCGGCCGGTGTGGGAAATAATAGGCTCACCATCGTGGTTGACGGGCGTGCCGTCGCCTCGGCCACAATGCTGAACTTCGGCGGCGACACGCTGGCCATCCATCCTGAGATCGACTCGGCCGATGTCGAACGGTATGGCAATGTGGAGATCCAGCGGACCACCCTGCTGCTGATCTTCGAACCCGACGCCACGGAGGTGGCGATCTCGGACTTTCTCCGAACGGAGCGCCTTCTGCCGACCGGTATTCTCATCGATCGTACCCTGCCATCCAACCCCAAGATCGTCATCGTGGACATCACGCAGAACCAACGGGGCCTGGATGCTGCTGCCCTGGCCCTTACCCTGAGCAGCCCGCTGCCAACGGCACCGCTCAAGTCTGCCATTCCGAACATCCTTATGTCCTTACACGGTGTGAGCGCAGAGGAGCTACCCGATCGTTTGCTTCGAGGTGCTCCGCCGAACGACGGCGAAGGCTACGGAGCGCACCCGGATTTTCGGGGAGGCTTCGATCACAGCCATCCCTTCTTCGGGGGACCCTGGGTGGACGAGTTGGATCTGTCATGGCCCCACTTTCTGATGGAGACGTTCGCCGCCCACCGCCTGCGTTCGAAGGTCGTGCCGCCGGACACCCGAGTGCCGACCCTCGCCGTTGTGGATACGGGCTTTGGTAATGGAGGAGTCAATGCTCCAGCGAACCCCGTTTTGAACGATATCCCTCTCGCACGGCTCGGCGGAGTCCATCCGAGGACCAACATGCGGTTCGAAGGGATCGACCTCGTCCGGATATTCAGAGTCGAATCGAACCTGAGAGCGGTCCTCTCGAACATCGATGACCTGGCCGATGGTGTGCGTGGCGGCCACGGCACCGCGATGGCTCTGTTCGCGGCGGGCGGAGGGGCAACCATCCTCGGCACCGGGAAGGACGTGAATGTCTTGCCTGTTCGCGTGCCAGGCGTACCGATGGCGATGGGTCGCGATCCCGCCACGCTGAGCAGCGCGCTGGCCTTCGGCTTAATGGCTGCCGCCACGGTCACGCAACCGCAAGTCGATGTCGTCAATTTCTCCATGGGGGTCTCCGACGGGATGATCCGCAACTTCTTGGCAGCGCTCGGCCTCCCGCCTGCTCTAAGGGCGGCGCTGGCCGCCTCGTACAGGGGCAACTATGTCAGTCTGTTCATGCCGGCCCTGAACCGCCTCAGGTTCAACGACATCATTTTCGTCAATTCCGCCGGCAACGAGAACACCGACACCAACCTCTCCGTCCCTAAGATTCTGGCCCCTAAACGAGGGCAGCGCGGGACGCCGGTCTTCGATGGGGCCGGTAATCGTCTAGACTACCCGCTCTTCATGGTGGTCTCCGCCACGGGGCTCGAACACCTTTTCAAAGGACCTGAGACGGCAACCGACTTTTCAAACTTTGGGTCGAACGTCTCAGTGTCGGCTCCCGGTGAGCGCCTCGTTGGACTCGACCGGGATGGACATTTCCGGTCTGTCACGGGCACCTCTGCCGCTGCGGCGTTCGTCTCCGGGCTGGCCGCGGAGCTGATTCAGATCGACGAGGCGTTGAGGTGCACGCCCGCGGCCGCAGCCAAGAGATTGCGACGGCGCCGGATTGTCGAGGCCATCGAGGGGAGTGCCGACGATTTGGGGACAACCGCGATAGCCGCTCCTCGCCCGAACAACGATCCGGAAAACGGCCCGGACGGCCGTTTCGGCTACGGACGGATCAATGCCTGGAAGGCAACGCTGACCGTGGTCAACGACGGAATGCCGGCGGCGGGCCGGCCGGACGCCGACGGCGACGGGCGCGATGATACTTTCAGGAGCCTGAAGCTTATTGCCGAGCCGGACACGCGCTGGTACGGTTTCAAGATCCGGACCCCCGTGCTCGGGGCCACTGCCTGGCTTGACGGCGTCCAGCTTCAGGACCAAGGGGCCCCTGTTCCGAATACCCCGCTGGTCACAGCATACGCCGGCGTCAACCCCAATTACGCGCCGGCCGTCCCCGGAGCGGTCATCCCCGTGGGGAACTATAAAGGGGAGTACCTGATGACCTTCAGTATCGAGCGGGCCGACCTCTTCGATGCTCAGGGACAGCCGAGGACTCTCAGCCTGAGGGGACCTGGGGCGACGGCGGCCGACGCGCCCTTCTTCAACCTCAGGCTGGAGCTGGACAAGATGCGGGCCGGTCATGTGCCCGGCGTACGGTTTCACGCCTTCGTGTTCGACATCACCCCAACCGACTTTGGGGACGCCCCCGACTCGGGCCCGATCGGGCTTCCCACCCTGCTCGTGCGGAGCAACGGCGCCCGACACCTGAACTCCAACCTGGAGTGGTTTGGCGGACGGCGACGGGGCGTTTCACTCCGGGTCACCCCCGAGACCAACGCGGCATCCGAGCCGGGTCCGACCGCCCCCGATAGCAGCGTCGATCAGGACGGTGTCCCGAACTTCATCGGCGTCAACGATCTGGATCGCTTTGACGATGGCGTGATCTTCTATCCGCTGACGTATAGGCCCGGCCAGCCCGGCATGGTGGACTTCAACATCTGCGTTGGCGTGAGCAACATCGACGGCAGGTACTCCTCCGCACCCGATCGTTCCCTCTACGTGAACGCGTGGATCGATTGGAATACCAACTCCACCTGGGAAGAGGTCAACGGCGAACACATCATCGATGGCCTTCAGATAGACCCTTCCCGAAGGTTTGAGATAGTGAGGGAGGGTGTTGCGGGAAGCCAGACCAGAGTGGCAAGGTTGTTTGAGGATTGGCCCTGTGCCGGTTTCCGGGCTCAGTTTCCCGTCGGCACTATCGGAACCGATCGGCTCTGGGCCAGGTTCCGACTCGACTACGGCGAGGACATAGGCCGGAACGATCCCAGACCTCACTTCAGGTCAGACCCTTCCCTGCGAGCCCCGGAGCTGCCTCAGGACACACCCCAGCCCGCTGGGGTCGGAATCGGGTACACCCGAGGGGCCGCGAGATTCGGTGAAGTAGAGGACTACGTCATCGGAAGCGATTTCGGCGACGCCCCTGATCCCTTTGGGGCAAACCCGCCTGGCCAGTATCCTACGCTGCTCCGTTCCCAAGGCGCCTATCATCTCGACTTCTCGAAGGAGTGGCTGGGAGTGGACGCGCTACCGATCCCCTCGGCGACTCGGGAGACCGATGCCAACGACCCTCCCGGCGGAGTGGACCAGGACCCCGTCCCGAATCTCGTCGATCAAGACCGTCTTGATGACGGCGTCCAGTTCCTCGATCCAATCATCCCTGGGCAACAGGTCAGGATTTACGCCAAGGTGACGAGCACCATTTCCACACGGGGGTTCGAGAACGCCGCCACCCCATTAGCCTCCCAGGGAAAGGGCCGGTATGATGCCAGAGTCGCCGGCAAGCGACTCTACCTCAGGGGCTGGGCCGATTGGAACGGCAACGGAGTCTGGGAGGCTGGTGAGAAGATCGTCAGCGCCGCCATCGACCCGGAGACCTTCGGGGGCGACAATGCATACACATTAGGAGAGCCGTTCACCGACACCAACCAAAATGGAGTAAGGGACGGGAATGAGCGTTTCACGGACACGGCCGGGGTCGATACCTGCCCTCCGCGGCTTTGCACCTTCACGATCCAGGTGCCAAACCAGATCGCTCCTGCCTTCTACTTCAGGTTCAGGCTGGATTACGGAGAAAACGGAACAACCGTTGCACTTGAGGCCAACGTCGAGGAGGTCAACCGACTATACGTTGAGGACACGGGTGGCGCGCTCTTCGGCGAGGTCGAGGACTACTCCAATCGGGTCCCCATTGTGCCCCTGACCCCTCCCGAAGAGCCGTACGTCACGCCACCCGGGCAGACGCCACCATCGCCAGGACCTGGAGACTAGTCGGCATCCTCTCGCTTCATGATCTGCCGGAAACGCGGCACATGGTGTGCGTTATCATTACGTGCGACCACTGGGGGAGTGGACGACTACCCGGTCATGCGCCACCTCCTGAACCTGGAGACGGTCAAGACCTATGAGGGGACCCACGACATCCACACCCTGATCCTCGGCCGCGACATCACCGGCATCTCGGCGATCGAGTAGGGCCTTCCGGCATGGCCTCTCAAAAGCGAAAGGCGAGCAGTACGTCATCTGCTCGCCTTTCTCATCCTTAGAAATGGCGGGGCCGACGGGACTCGAACCCGCGACCTTCCCGCGCCCTCAGGCGCGGGACGTTCTAACCAAGCCTGCTATATGCTGGCGGCTCTTCTTTGCCTTGATCGCGCGCTCTCGTGACGCGGCCTCAGCCCTGGTCGCGAAGTATTCGACATACACCAACTCGTGAGGGCCTCCGCCCTTATTCGCGAGAGTTCGACCGGTGTTGTGACGCTTGATGCGTTCGGAGAGGTTGTTCGTGTGGCCAATGTAGAATCCGCCGGTCGTCCTACTTCGGAGGATGTAGACAGCAAAAGGTCCCGACATGCAACGCGCAGACATCCTTGGAGCATTCGAGAATGTGGCGGGGCCGACGGGACTCGAACCCGCGACCTCCGGCGTGACAGGCCGGCGTTCTAACCGACTGAACTACGACCCCGCGTCGAAACAGACCTTGGGTGATCACATGTCCGGTGACTTCAATCCATCGAAGGGGGGGGCTGATGGTGGGCGAAGGAGGTGTCGAACCTCCGACCCCCTGCTTGTAAGGCAGGTGCTCTCCCGCTGAGCTATTCGCCCGACCGCGACGATGGCCGCCGGACAATTGGCCGCCCAGACCGGTGTTGAGTATAACGTATGACGACGGACTGTCAAGCCGAAACGGTCCACTGATCGGGAGGCGCGATGCTTTTCTCTTGCCTTCTCTCATGTCTGTGATAGTCTCATGACCCTTCCGCATAGGCCCCGTTCAGCAAGCCGCCAGGCTGTAGGAAAAGCGGTGTTGAAGATGGGAACCGTCAGCAAGCAGCCCTGCGAGACGCAAAGATCGTCTCGGAGGGCTTTCTCGTTTTTGATGGGCAGGTCCAGGGACCGGCAGTCTCGGCGAATGCTGTGCAGTCAACGCTCCGCCCGCGCACCCCTAATAGGGCTTCTGATATGGGCGTCCTAAGGACATCGGCGGCGCCATCGAACGCCGGGAGGGAGGGGAGCAAGCGGCTCTTCCCGTTCTCCATACGGACCCATCTCACGGTCATTGCCATCATCCTGACGATGGGACCGGTGGTCATCTTTGGCTTGGTGCAGGCGCGTAGTGTCCGGGACCGAGAGATCAGCGGCGCCTCATCTCGCTATCAGGCGATGGCCACCAGCGTCGCCCGCGAGATCGACTTCTTCATCTCCGATGCCGCCGACAACTTGAAACTCATTGCTGGTGCGGTTGTGGAGATGAAGCGTCTGGACACACCAGCCCTGGAAGTCCACATCCGTCGAGCCCTGGACACGCGGACCATCAACCATATTGCGGTCATGACTCCATCGGCCCGTTCAATCGTCAATCTGACCAGGCATGGAAGGCTTCCAACCGGGGTGGACTACAGCGATCGTCCCTATTTCCGGGCGACCATCGCCTCACGCGCTCCCCAGCTCTCTATCCCCCTCATGGGAAGGGTCAGCAGTCGTCCCGAGGTCTTCCTCAGTGTCCCGGCACTCGATCGCCGCGGCACACTGAAGGCGGTCCTGGTGGGCGGCCTGGATATGACCGAAATCTACAAACGGCACCTGTCCGAGGCAGGCACAGCGGAGCCACTGGGCCGTACGCTGCTGTTGGAGCCCTCGGGGCGCCCTGTGGCGGCGTCGGATCGGACGGTTGACGAGGTGTTCACCGCCACCCCCGATGTCCGGATCGCCCCGCACGTTTGGGAAAGCGATCCCCGACTGCTGGCCTGGACCGATGAACAGGGGCATCGCATGGTGGGGGCCAGCGCCTCCCTCGCGACATGGAAGTGGACGATCTTGCGCGGGATCCCGGAGGACGACCTCAGGGAGACCATAATTACACCGATCCGGCGATTGGCCTACACGGCCGTCTGGTTGCTCGTGGCCTGTCTGATCGTAAGCCCCCTCGTGTCGCACATCATGGCCCAGCCGATCCAGGCACTGAGGGACCAAGCCAGGCGCCTCGCCGACGGGGCGCTTGGGGAGCAGGGCACTCCCACGCTCTACGCCCCGAGGGAGCTGGTTGATTTGTCGAGCAGCTTCAATACGATGTCCGCCCAGCTCGCCCGCAATTACCGGGAAGTCGCCGCAGTGAGTGTCATCGCCAAGAGCGTCAGCCAATCGCTCGATCTTCACGAGATCCTCCAGGGGTCGCTGGCCACCATCGCCGACGTGATCGCCCTGGATGCCGCAGTGATCTTTCTGCTGGAGGGTGAAGAGCTGCGGGTTGCGGCGCACCTGGGCCTGTCGAATGAATTCGTCACCAGGGCTGATCGGATGCGCATTGGCGATGGATTCGCCGGCCGGGTGGCGGAGTCCGGCGCCCCGCTCCTCGTCGAAGACATGTGGATCGATCCACGGCTGAGATCCGATGCGGTGAAGAACGAAGGGCTCCACTCACTCGTCAGCGTTCCCCTCTCCGCGAAGGGGCGCATCGTTGGGGTCCTGCACATCTTTCGACGCGGTATCCGCCAGTTCGGTGAAGACGAAGTGACGCTGTTGACGACCATCGGGGTGCAAATCGGGGTCGCCGTTGAAAACGCCGGCCTGTACGCCCTGGCCAAGGCCCGGCTCAAGGAGGCCGAAGCGCTTGCGGAGATCAGCCGGCAACTCGGCAGCTCCCTCGACCTCCAGATGGTCATTCTCACCATCGTCAGGTGGGCCAAGGAGCTGTGCAGCAGCGACCTCGCCGTGTTCGCTCCCTACGATCCGGTCCGCCGCGTGGCGACGGTCACCGCGTTTGTCGGCGCCCGGACCGAGCTCCTCCGGAACTATGAGATCGAGCCGGGGAAAAACGAGCTTGGCTGGGTTCTCGAGACCGGCACCCCCTTCGTCACCGACGACTACGTCAACGACCCGCGCCTCTCCCAGAACTCCGCCTTGCTGGCCCGTGCGGAGGGTTTCGTCACCAAGCTGGCGGTCCCCATCCGTTCCCGGAACGAGAGCATCGGCCTGCTGTGGGTCATCAACCGGCGTCCGATCCCCTTCACCAGAGAGCACCAGGAGGTCTTGCAAAAGCTGGCCACCCACGCCGCCGTGGCCCTGGAGAACGCCCGCCTCCATCAAGAGGCGCAGGATCGGCTCCAAGAGACCGAAACGCTTCTGTCGGTCGGCCAGATGCTGACCGCGACCCTGGATTTGCAGGAGGCGCTCCGTCGTGGAGCGCGCGAATTAGCCCGCGCCCTCCACGCCGACACCGCCGGCGCGTATCTCATCTCTCCCGACGGGCAGTCGTTGCACCCCTTCGCCGGCTACCATCTCCCGAAAGAGAGATTAGTGTATATTCGAGCCACCGCCATCCCGCTTGACCTTAACCGGTTCGTCCAGGAGGGGTTCATCGCGCGACGCCCCACCTTTTCCCCCGACTGTCGGCACGACCCGAGATGGAGTGATCGGACCGGCGTCTTCACGTTCCGGGCACTCCTGATGGTCCCCTTCATCGCGCGGGACGAGGTCATCGGCAGCCTCTTCGGCGTCTGGTGGGAGCAGCCGCATACCCTGACCCCCCGCGAGCTGGAGCTGGCCGACGGGATCGGCCGGCAACTCGCCTTGGCCGTCGAGAACGCCCGGCTTCATCAGGCAAGCCTTGATCGCGCCGCAACCCTGGCCGAGTCAGAGGATCGGTACCGGAGGCTGGCCGAGGGCGCAACGGACCTCATCTTTACCGTGGACGTCAAAGGACGATTCACCTATCTGAACCCGCGCGTCGAGGAGATACTGGGCCACCGGGCCGAGGAGCTCCTGGGAAGGCCTTCGATCGCCACTGTCGTCCCGAAAGATCAGGACCTTGTGAGGGGGATCTTCGCCAGGGCGTTACAGGGCGAGAGTGACTTCGATGTCTATGAGGTCGAGGCCGTCAAGAAGGATGGTTCGACCATCCCTATGGAGGTGGGTGCGAGCAGCATCTACGACGCTGAAGGGCGCGTCATTGGCCGACAGGGGATTGCGAGAGACCTGACCGAACGGCGGCGTCTGGAAGAGGAAGTACGGGAGCGGAAGCGGCTGGAGGGGGTCAATCACTTCAAGTCCCAGTTCCTGGCCAACATGTCGCATGAGCTCCGGACTCCCATGAATGCCGTCCTCGGGTTTTCGGAGATTCTCCGGGATCGCCATTTCGGCCCCCTGACCGAGAAGCAGGCCCGGTTTGTGAACAACATCCTGGTGGGCGGCCGCCACCTGCTCGCCCTGATCAACGACATCCTGGACCTCGCCAAGATCGAGGCCGGGAAGATGCGGCTCGACCCTGCTCCCTTGGCGCTCCGCGATGCCATCACAGAGGTCTGCGACGTCATGCAGCTCCAGGCCGAGGCCAAGCATCAGAGCATCCAGACACAGGTGGATCCGGACGTGGGCATCTGCGTCGCCGATCGGCATAGGGTCCACCAGATCCTGCTGAACCTCCTCTCCAACGCGATCAAGTTCACTCCCGACGCCGGGCAGATCATGGTCACCGCCCGCCGCGTCCGAGATGCCGAGTGCGACGCGCGGAGCGTTCCTGATACGACCTCGCACCTTGCACCTCGCACCTCGGACTCCGGCGATTTCGTAGAAATCGCCGTGGCGGATACAGGGATCGGCATCAGTCCCGACGACCTCCAGCGCCTGTTCCAAGAGTTCGAGCAACTTGAACCG
>JACQQF010000034.1 GCA_016207095.1 Candidatus Methylomirabilota bacterium
GCTGCGGAAATGAAGCTGTCGGTAGAGAGGGAGGCCTTGGTGATTCCCAGCAGGAGAGGCTTGGCGGTGGCCGGTGTCTCCCCCGATGCCATGACCCGCTGGTTCTCTTCGAGGAAGAGAACCTTGTCGACATGCTCGCCGACCAAGAAAGTCGTATCGCCCGCCGTCTCGATGCGAACCCGCTTCAGCATCTGCCTGACGATGACCTCGATGTGCTTGTCATTGATCTGCACGCCCTGAAGACGGTAGACTTCCTGGATCTCATTCACCAGGTATCGCTGCAACTCCTGCTCGCCCAACACGTCCAGGATGTCGTGGGGATTGATGGGCCCGTCCATGAGGGGCTCGCCAGCCTTGACCTCGTCTCCCTCCAAGACATTGATATGCTTGCTGCGCGATACCAGGTATTCTTTGGACTCATCGTTCTCATCGCGGATGACCAGCTTGCGCATCCCCTTGACCGTCCCGCCGAATTCCACGCGACCATCGATCTCTGAGATGACGGCGGCATCCTTCGGTCGACGCGCCTCGAACAGCTCAGCCACCCTTGGGAGCCCACCGGTGATGTCCTTGGTCTTCATGGTCTCGCGCGGGATCTTCGACAGAACATCCCCGGCCGACACGATCTGGCCCTCACCCACCATCAGGTGCGCCTTGACCGGCAGGAGGCAGCGGAAGGCGGTGGTTCCGTGGTCGTCCTTGATCGAGATCCGGGGCTGCAGGTCCTCACGTCCATGCTCCACGACAACCCTCTGCGACAAGCCGGTGACCTCGTCCACTTCCTCACGAATGGTCACCCCGTCGATCACATCCCGGAAGTGTACCTTGCCCCCTTGCTCTGCCAAGATCGCGGTGGTAAAGGGATCCCACTCTATCAGGATCTGCCCGGCCTTCACCGCCTTGCCATCCTCCACCTTCAGGCGAGCGCCATAGACGGCAGGGTAACTCTCCTTCTTGCGGCCCTTCTCGTCAATAATGCTGATGGCGCCATTTCGGTTCATCACCACCTGGTCGCCATGAGCGGTCTTGACCGTGCGCAGGTTATTGAACCTGACGAGCCCTGCCCCCTTGCATTCGAGGGTGCTCTGCTCGACGGCACGGCTCGCGGTGCCCCCGATATGAAACGTTCGCATGGTGAGCTGCGTCCCCGGCTCGCCGATGGACTGCGCCGCCAGGACACCACACGCCTCTCCCAGTTCCACCAGTCTGCTGGTGGCAAGGTTGCGGCCGTAGCACTTCACGCAGATCCCCCGCCGGGCCTCACAGGTCAGAACAGAGCGGATCTTGATCCGGTCGATGCCGGCATTCTCGATCTTGCTGGCCAACACCTCCACGATCTCCTGATTGCCCCGAACCAATACCTCTCCCGTGAAGGGGTCAAGGATATCGTCCAGCGCCACCCGACCGAGGATTCGGTCCCGCAGGGGCTGGATGATCTCGCCCCCCTCGATCAACGGGGTCACCCAGATCCCATTAGGCGTGCCGCAATCGACCTCGGTGACGATGACATCCTGCGCCACGTCCACCAGCCGCCGCGTCAGATAGCCGGAGTCCGCCGTCTTCAAGGCGGTGTCGGCCAACCCCTTCCGTGCACCGTGGGTTGAGATGAAATACTGGAGGACGGTGAGACCCTCGCGGAAGTTCGCGGTGATGGGCGTCTCGATGATCTCTCCCGAGGGCTTGGCCATCAACCCACGCATGCCCGCCAACTGCCTGATCTGTTGCCGACTGCCCCTGGCGCCGGAATCGGCCATCATGAAAACGGGGTTGAATTCTCCCCGCTCCTCCGCCTCGATCTCTCTGAACATTTCATCCGAGACTCGCTCGGTCACGTGCGTCCAGATGTCGATGATCTTGTTGTAGCGCTCGCCTTTGGTGATCAGACCATCCTGATACTCCTGCTCGATTGTGATGATCTCCCTGTTGGCCTCATCGATCAGCTTACCTTTCGTGGATGGGATATGCATGTCATCGATGCCGATCGATATCCCGGCGAGGGTGGCGTACCTGAACCCCAGGTCTTTCAGGTTGTCCAAGAGCTTCACGGTTTCTGCATTCCCGAGGACATAGTGGCACTGAGCGATAAGACGAGTGAGCTCCCGTCGGTTCATCTCCTGATTGATGAAGCGGAGACTCTCGGGGAGATGCTCATTGAAGATACATCGCCCGACGGTGGTTTCAGCCATCTCCCCATCGATCCGTACCTTGATCGAAGCCAGAAGGCTCACTTCCTCGGCGTCGTAGGCGGCTCGAACCTCGTCCGGATCCGAGAACACCCGACCCTGGCCTTTCTCGCCGATCTTCCCTCGCGTCAAGTAGTAACAGCCAAGCACGATGTCCTGGCTGGGCGAAGCGATAGGGGCCCCATTGGCCGGGGAGAGGATGTTATAGGGAGCCAGCATCAGAACCGAGGCCTCGAGCTGGGCCTCCGGAGAGAGGGGAACATGTACCGCCATCTGGTCACCATCGAAGTCGGCGTTGAACGCAGCGCAGACCAGGGGATGGATCTTTATCGCTTCCCCCTCAACAAGGACGGGCTCAAAGGCTTGGACGCCGAGGCGATGCAAGGTCGGGGCGCGGTTCAGGAGGATCGGGTGTTCGCGGATCACCTCCTCTAACGCGTCCCACACCTCAGGCTTGCCCTTCTCCACCAACTTCTTGGCGCTCTTGATGGTCGTGACATGCTCATTGTCCTTGAGCAGCTTCTTGAAGATAAAAGGCTTGAAGAGCTCCAGGGCCATCTTCTTTGGAAGACCGCACTGGTGAAGCTTCAGCTCGGGCCCCACCACGATCACCGATCGCCCCGAGTAATCCACTCGCTTCCCGAGCAGGTTCTGTCGGAAGCGACCCTGCTTCCCCTTCAACATTTCGGACAGCGACTTCAGCGGCCTGTTGTTTTGCCCTTTCAACGCGCGGCCACGACGCCCGTTATCGAAGAGGGCATCCACCGCCTCCTGCAGCATCCGCTTCTCGTTGCGGATGATGATCTCAGGCGCCCTCAATTCGATGAGGCGCTTCAGCCGATTGTTTCGATTGATGACGCGCCGGTAGAGGTCGTTCAGGTCAGAGGTGGCGAAGCGCCCGCCGTCGAGGGGAACAAGGGGCCGAAGTTCTGGCGGCAGGACCGAGATCACCTCAAGGATCATCCATTCCGGCTTATTCCCCGAGTTGATGAAGGCCTCCACGATCCGGAGCCGCTTGGTGATCTTCTTGCGATTCTGTTGAGAGATTTCCTCCAGCATTTGAGCGCGGAGACTCTCGGCCAGTTCGCGGACGGAGATTCGCTTCAACAGTTCCCGGATGGCCTCCGCACCCATTCCCGCCCTGAATCCGTCACCGTACTCTTCCTGAGCACGGCGGTACTGATCCTCAGTCAGGAGCTGTTTGATGGAGAGAGGAGTCTTTCCGGGTTCGACAACCACATACTCCTCGAAATAGAGCACCTTCTCCAGGTCTCGCAGGGACATGTCGAGGAGATAGCCGATCCTGCTCGGAACCCCCTTGAAGAACCAGACGTGGACCACCGGTGAGGCCAGCTCGATGTGGCCCTGGCGCTGGCGTCGCGCCTTGCTTCTGATCACCTCCACGCCGCACTTGTCGCAGACGACGCCCTTGTGCTTTATGCCCTTGTACTTGCCACAGTTACACTCCCAGTCCTTCGTGGGTCCGAAGATCTTGGCGCAGAACAGCCCATCCCGCTCGGGTTTGAAGGTCCGATAGTTGATGGTCTCCGGCTTTTTCACCTCTCCGAAGGACCACGAGCGGATCTTCTCCGGCGACGCGAGCCCGATTCGAATCGCCTTAAAACTTGTGGGATCGACCGGCTTTTCGTCGTAGAATCCGAAAAACTTATCCACCGCATTTCCCTCCGAGCGCGACGCCGCGCGACCTACTGGAGCACTCAGGAATCACGTCAGTAGCGCTCAACGACGAAATTCCCTCCCTTTCCCTACTCTTTCTTCAATTCCACATCCAGCGACAAGCTTTGCAACTCCTTTACCAGGACGTTGAAGGACTCCGGCAGCCCTGGCTCGAGAGCGCAGTCGCCTTTGACGATCGACTCATACATCTTGGTTCGCCCGACCACGTCGTCCGACTTCACGGTGAGGATCTCCTGGAGCGTACACGCGGCCCCGTAGGCCTCCAAGGCCCACACCTCCATCTCCCCGAAGCGTTGCCCGCCGAATTGGGCCTTCCCACCCAGCGGCTGTTGAGTAACCAATGAGTAGGGACCGATGGAGCGCGCGTGAATCTTGTCATCCACCAGATGGGCCAGCTTCATGAGATAGATATAGCCGACCGTCACTTCCTGATGGAACGGCTTCCCTGTCCGTCCGTCATACAACACCGTCTTCCCTGTGACGGGCAGCTTAGCGCGCTTCAGCCAGCCCTTGATCTCTTTTTCGGTCGCTCCATCGAAGACCGGTGAGGCAACTCGGATCCCGAGGGACTGTGCGGCCCAACCCAGATGGGTCTCCAGGATCTGGCCCACGTTCATCCGGGATGGGACACCCAGGGGATTCAGGACCACCTCGACGGGGGTGCCGTCCGGCAGATAGGGCATATCCTCCTCCGGAAGGATCTTGGCGATGACCCCCTTGTTGCCGTGGCGGCCAGCAATCTTGTCGCCGACGGAAAGCTTTCGCTTCATGGCCACGTAGAGCTTGACCATCTTGAAGACGCCGGGGGCGAGCTCGTCCCCCCGTGTCACCCGGCTGATCCGTTCTTCCAAGAGCGTTTGGAGGACATGGATCTGGTTGTCGGCGGCGTCGCTGATCTTGGTCGCTTTCCGGCCTGACTCGTCGTTCAACCGGCCGGCAAGCTCCACCAGATCCTCATGCAAAAGCTTGTCCAGCGCCTCGCCGGTTAGCTTCTTGCCCTTTGCCGCAATGACCTTGCGCGTCCTCTTGCTTCGGACCTCCTTGGCTGCCGACCTGCCCTCAAGGAGGGCGCGCAGCTTCCTATCACGCTCTGCGGCAATGATGCTGATCTCGTCGTCAAAGTCCTTGCGAAGCCGGCTGACCTCTTCGTCCTCGATCGATTTGGCCCGCTCGTCCTTCTCGATTCCCTTCCGCGAAAACACCTTCACATCGACCACGGTCCCATTGATTCCCGGCGGGACATAGAGGGAGGCGTCCCGGACATCCTCGGCCTTCTCGCCGAAGATGGCACGCAACAGCCGCTCCTCGGGGGTCAACACGGTTTCCCCTTTGGGGGTCACCTTCCCCACCAGGATATCGCCAGGCCTCACCTCGGCTCCAATCCGAATGATCCCGCTTTCGTCGAGATCCTTCAGGGCGTCCTCACCCACGTTGGGCGTGTCGCGTGTGATCTCCTCCTTCCCCAACTTGGTGTCGCGAGCCTCGATCTCAAACTCCTCGATATGGATGGAGGTGTAACGGTCATCCTTGACCAACCGTTCGCTGATCAGGATGGCGTCCTCAAAGTTATATCCACCCCATGGCATGAAGGCGACCAGAACGTTCTGCCCAAGGGCCAGCTCGCCGAGCTGGGTGGCGGGTCCATCCGCGATGACTTGCTCCCTCGCGATCCGTTCACCTTTCTTGACGATCGGCCGCTGGTTGATGCAGGTGTTCTGGTTGCTGCGGCGGAACTTCACGAGCGTATAGACGTCCACCCCGGAGGCGTCGCTTCCATCTTCTCCCTTGCCATCCGAGGCACGGACGATGATCCGCTCGGTGCTTACCGACTCGACCACCCCGCCACGCCTGGCCACCACAACCGCCCCTGAATCCTTGGCCGCGGCATGCTCCATTCCGGTCCCAACCAGTGGGGCCTCCGGCCGCAAGAGGGGAACCGCCTGACGCTGCATGTTGGCCCCCATGAGCGCCCGGTTGGCGTCATCATGCTCCAGGAAGGGGATCAGGGACGTCGAGACCCCGACCAGTTGCTTCGGGGACACGTCCATGTAATCGATCTTATTCGGGGGGACCATGACAAAGTTTCCCCCAGATCGTGACGAGACCCGATCCGAGGTGAGGCGCCCCCGCGCGTCCAGTTCCGCGTTGGCCTGTGCGATGGTGTACTTCTCCTCTTCATCGGCCGTCAGATACTCGATCTCGTCGGACACCACCCCGTCCTTCGCCTTGCGATAGGGGGTCTCGATAAATCCAAAATCGTTGACGCGGGCGTAGGTCGAGAGGCTGGCGATGAGACCAACATTGGGGCCCTCTGGGGTCTCGATCGGACACATCCGGCCATAGTGGGTTGGGTGTACGTCCCGGACCTCGAACCCCGCCCGCTCCCTGGACAGGCCTCCGGGGCCCAAGGCCGACAGTCGCCGCTTATGGGTCAGTTCGGCCAGTGGGTTCGTCTGATCCATGAACTGTGAGAGCTGGGAGCTGCCGAAAAACTCCTTCAAGGCGGCCGTGACCGGCTTGGCATTCACCAAGTCGTGCGGCATGAGGGTCTCAAGCTCCTGCGTGCTCATTCGCTCTCGGACCGCCCGCTCCATTCGAGCCAACCCGATCCTGAACTGGTCCTCGAGCAGCTCTCCAGCCGACCGGACCCGCCGATTGCCCAGATGGTCGATATCGTCAATGGAGGTGCCGGGTTCTCCATGCTTCAGCCGGAGGAGGTAGCGGATCAGCCCCACGATATCGTCCACATTGGCAGCCCGCCCCTCCATTCCAGCGGGCCGATACCGGCGGCTGATGAGGGTGCGGGCCTCGAGGGGCACGTCCATCCCTAGCTTGCGATTTATCTTCAGACGGCCGACCTTGGAGAGATCGTAGCGCCGTGAGTTAAAGAAGATCGACTCCAGGAACGCCTTGGTCGCTTCCTCGTGTGGCGGATCGCCCGGCCGCATTCTTCGGTAAATCTCCGTCAGCGCCTCCTTCTCGGAGCGGGTCGGGTCACGGAGGATGGTCTCCCGAATGTCGAACACCTCCCGACCATCGTGGCTGGAAAGCACCGCGAAGTCTCGAATCCCGCTTTTCAGGATCTGCTCAAGCGAGTCTTCCGTGATCTCATGCGCGCATTCCAAGATCACTTCACCTGTCTTCGGATTCACGATATCTGCGGCCGCGATCCGGCCAATGACATCTTCCTTGTAGAGGGGTATGTGTGGGACCTTCAAGGTCTGTAACCGCTTCTGGGCTACCTTCGTGATCCGCTTAGTCGCCCCGAGAATCGGCTGTCTCGAGTGGGGGTCAGGGATGTCCCTGCTGACTCGAAAGCTGGTGGCGCCAGGCGAATTCACACCGATCAGCAGCTCCTTCCCCTTCTGGACGTGAATGACATCCCGCTCATAGAAGAGGCTCAGAATCTGCTCATTACTGCTGTACCCGATGGCCCGCAACAGGATCGTTGCCAGAAACTTCCGTCGTCGGTCTACCCGGACATGAAGCACGTCGCTCCCATCGAAATCGAATTCCAGCCAAGAGCCTCGATACGGGATCAGCCGGGCCGAGTAGAGGGTCTTCCCGCTTGGGTTGGTCTTGCCCCCATCATGGTCGAAGAACACCCCCGGGGACCGGTGAAGCTGACTGACCACCACGCGCTCCGTGCCATTGATAATGAAGGTGCCATGCGCAGTCATCACAGGCATCTCTCCGAGGTAGACCTCTTGCTCCTTAATATCCCTGATGCTCCTGGCCTCGGAGTCGGCCTGTTTGTCCCAGACCACCAAACGGAGCGTTACCTTGAGAGGAACGGAGAACGTCATACCTTTTTCGCGACATTCCTCGGCACTGTACTTGGGCGACCCGAACTCGAATTTCACGAACTCCAGCGACGCCGAGTCGTCGTAGTCGAAAATCGGGAAGATGCTGGTAAAGACCCCTTGAAGCCCGATTTCCTCGCGCGCGTGGGGAGAGACCTTCATCTGAAGGAACTGATCGAAGGACCTCCGCTGGACTTCAATCAGATTGGGAATCGGAATGATCTCTTTGATCTTGGCGAAACTGCTCCGCTCAGCAGCCCCGCTCTTCTTGGCCAGAGCCATGCTCCTGTTACTCCTTTTCTTCCCGTCCTACTTGAGCTCCACCGTCGCGCCAGCCGCCTCCAACTTTGCTTTGAACGCCTCCGCTTCTGCCTTCGACAGCCCCTCCTTGACCGGCTTTGGGGCGCCGTCCACCAGATCCTTGGCCTCCTTCAGCCCAAGCCCGGTGATTGCCCTGACCTCTTTGATGACCTGGATCTTTTTCTCTCCCACACCAGCCAAGATCACAGAGAACTCCGTTTGCTCCGGTGCTGCTTGGGTTGCGGCAGGTCCACCCGGGCCAACGGCGAGCGCCGCCACCGGCGCCATCGCAGCGGCAGACACGCCAAATTTCTCCTCGATGCCCTTCACGAGGTTGTTCAGGTCCAGGACGGTCCAACTCTCGATCGACTCTAGCACGTCATCCACTGTCACCTTAGACATCGCCTCTCCTCTCTTTCACTGCGCCATCGTCACTTGTCCCGAAGCTTCCCCGGCCGCTCAGGGCTGGGGCGGTTCGTGCTCCATCTTCTGTTTCGCCGCTGCCAGGAGGACCATGAGGAGGGAATACAACGGCGCTTGAAGCGTCACCAGGAGGCCCCGAAGCGGAGATTGCGCGACACCGGCAAGCTTAGCCAGAAGGACCTCACGCGGCGGGAGCTCGGCTAGCTCGAGCACCTCCTCCCTGGCCAGTACCCTTCCGTCGACGAAGCCGGCTTTGATATGGAAGGTCGGCTTGGTCTTTGCAAAGGAGGCCAGAAGCTTGGCCGGCGCACTTGGATCACCCTTGCCAATGGCAATAGCTGTTGGGCCGACGAGATACGGTCCCAACCCTTGAAGCTCCGTCCCGTGGGTGGCCAATCTGGCCAGAGTATTCTTGACGACCCGAAGGACCACCGACTGCTGGCGCAGGAGCCTTCTCAGTTCGGTCAAGTCGCTCACCGTCAGGCCCCGATGGTCTGCTAGCATCGCGGCCTTCGCCCCGGCCAGCAGGGACCTGAGCTCGTCGACGACCACGGTTTTTTCGCCCTGTTTCACCATTTCCTCCGTCGCTGCACGACGCGCGGCCCTTCTAGTGCCGTTCCAACTATGTACGCCTAAATGGTAAGGCGAGTGCCGTTCCAACTATTTGGCCTCGCGACACCATGATGTGTGGGCAACTTAATCGGCCTCTGCATAGCGTCATTATCTCTCCGAAAAAGTTGGAACGGCA
>JACQQF010000038.1 GCA_016207095.1 Candidatus Methylomirabilota bacterium
GAGCTCCGTCCCGGCGAGGTAGAGGTAGCTCTTCGGGTCCACGAGGACCTTGGCGCCGTGGGCCTCGAAGACCTGGTCGGCCGGCTGGGGCTGGTCGAACTCGAGCTGGTAGGAGAGGCCGGAGCAGCCGCCGCCCACGACGCGGACGCGGAGGCCCTCCTCGGGCTTCGCCTGGGTCTTCAGGAGGTCGGCCAGCTTGGCGGCGGCCGACTCGGTGAACGTGATCATCGGGGGTTTCCTCCTTTGTTGCGCTGGCCGGCCAGGAGGCCGGTCATTGATCCGTCACTTGGCAGATTCACTATGTAGTATAAGCAACCATGACGTAGTTGTCAAGATTTGATATCCTGAGGGATGGCCATCTTGACGAGACGGTCGATTTGCCCTAAGGTCGGAACGAGCGGCCGAGGCGATCAACTCAATAGCACGGGGCTCATGGCATGGATTGTCCGAAACTCAGGCCGGTGGAGGCCTTTCCCGCGGAGGTCGGCGGACAACAGGTGGTCTGCCTTCGGGACCCGCACGCCTTCAGCGACCGGGTCATCCTGCTCCCCCACCCCCTCTTCTTTATCGTCAGTCTCTTCGACGGGCGGCACTCTCTCCTCGATATACAGGCGGCCTTCGCCCGACGCTACGGCGAGCTGCTGTTCCGGGAGAACCTCGATGAGATCGTCCGGGAACTGGACGCGGCTCATTTCCTCGAAGGAAGCGGATTTGAGGCACATCGCGATGGGGTCGAAGCCGAGTTCGCCCGCTCACACATTCGACGCGCCGCCCTCGCCGGCAAGAGCTACGAGGCGGACCCCGGGCAGCTCCGTATTCAGATCGACCGATTTTTCGAGCCGCCGGAGGGACCGGGACGACCACAGTCGCAGGACGGCGGGCCGCAGATCAAGGGGGCGGTGATCCCCCACATCGATTTCGCTCGAGGAGGCCCGTGCTACGGCTGGGCCTACAAGGCCCTGATGGAATCCTGCGACGCAGACCTGTTCGTCGTCCTGGGGACGTCGCACACGGGCACCAGGGGGCCCTTCGCCCTCACTCGCAAAGATTACGATACCCCTTTTGGCGTGATCCCAACCGATGTTTCGTTCGTGGATCGCTTGATCGCTCGATGCGGCCCGAACCTCCTGTTGGATGAGCAGGCCCATCGCGCCGAACACTCGATCGAGTTTCAGGCGACCCTCCTCCAGGGACTGCTCGGAGCGAAGCGACCGATCCAGATGGTCCCAATTCTCTGTCTCTCGTTTCACTCCCTCATCGCCGCCGGCGACTCGCCGAGCCGCGACCCGACGGTGTCGGCGTTCATCGAGGCCCTTGGCGAGACGATCGACTCCTCGGGGCGACGCTGCTGCCTCATCGCCAGCGCCGATCTCGCTCACGTCGGCCCACGATTCGGAGACCCGGAGCCTGTTGACAACCTCCGTCTCACGGAGACAGCTCAGAAGGATCTGACGATGTTGGAGAGGGTGGTCGAAGGGGATGCGGAAGGACTGTTCGCCGCCGTCCAGGCCGAAGAGGATCGGCGGAGGATCTGCGGCTTCTCCTCGATCTACGCGCTGCTCGGCACCTTAGGAGCCACGCAAGGCAAGCTATTGAAATACAGCCAGTGGCCCGATCCGAGTGGGACCGTGACCTTCGCGAGCGTGATCTTTTATTGAGAGAAGCAATCAGCGATCAGGACTCGGCTTTCAGGCGAACCAATAAGGGAAACCGGACCTTGCTGACCGCTGATTGCGGATCGCTGAATGCTCTCACCTGTGCCGACGACCGTCGGCCCAAGCCCTACACCGCTCAGGTCCCGCCGAACCCGATGCTGACCTTGCCGTCATCAACGATGACAGGAACCTCCCTCGCGCCTTTGGAGAACTCCAGCATCCGCTCCATCGCCTTCCTGTCCTTCTGGACATTCAGGTAGGTGAACCGGACCTTCCTCTTGGCGTAGTCCTCACGGGCCGCCGTGGTGTAGGGTCAGGTGTCTTTCCCGAAGATGATGACGGCTGGCTCCATGTCCCTCCTCCGATCGCTCCGAACGTCGTGATTGCGGTGTATCAGGTCCTTGTCATCGCCCGATCCGCATCCGTGCTCAGCCGATCGTACTCGGTCCTGAGGTTGCGGATCTCCGGATAGAGCCCCTGGATCTTGTCATGCGGCAGGGGGATGGTCCGGCTGAACTCCGTCAAGCGGTCCCCGACGCGCTTGGCCTGCCTGAGGATCTCGAACTTCTTCCTGGCCACGGGTTGAAGCGTCGCGCCTTCCAAGAGGGTAATCATCCCGTCCTCGTCCTGGGCCTGGAGGAGCTCGTCCAGCCGCTTTGCCTGGGCCTCAGCCAGGCCCGCTTCCTTCAGAGCATACAATCCCTTCATCCGGTCGATCCGATAGCGGATATCCAGCATGACGCCTCCTCAGTGAAGCCTGAACGCTTCTTCAAATCGAGGATACCATATCGGAGGGCGAGATGCCAGGGTCTGAACCGTCGGGAATGGCCGCCCACCGGGGTGCCGGCCCATCTGCTCGATTCGGGCCTTGATGCCAACAAGCGCCCGTGACGACTCCGGGGTTCAGCTCCGATACGCAATCAGTTCCAACAGATTGCCGTCTGGATCGATGAAGTAGAGGCAATCATGATCTCCCCAGTCAACCGGTCCCTTGTGTGGGACCCCGGCCCTTGCAAAGGTGGCGCGGGCTCGCTCGAAATCGGCAGCGCTCACGCGGAAGGCGTGATGCCCCCTGCCGAGCGGCTGCTCGATCCGGCCTGGATCAGGCGGTGGGAGGTCCCTCCGCTCGAACAGTGCGAGGGGTGATCCGGCGAGGTCGAAAATGATCTGGTCGCCCAGGCGGCGAGAAACCCGTAGGCCCAGGATACCGGTGTAGAACGCCTCCGCGGTGGCGAGGTCACGCACCTCGATCCCGAAGTGGTCGAGCCGCTCCAGCGCGATCATCCTCCCTCCCCCGACCTTGCCATGTCCATCCCGGCACCCCTCCCGGCTTCGCCGTCCCGCCAAGAGGCGTCAGCGACAGAGGATGTCCCGGAGCTCGGTCAGGCGGGCGAGGGTGTAGTCCGGCGCCGGGTTTCCATCCGTCAATGCCTCACCATCACGGTTCACCCACGCGACATCCATCCCGGCCCCCTTGGCTCCCGCGATGTCGATGGCCAGGCTGTCTCCGATGAACAAGGCCTCCTGGGGCGCGAGCCCCATCCTGGACAGGGTTCGGGCGAAGATCTCCGGATGCGGTTTGCGCAGCCCCTCCTCGGCAGAGATCACCACCTGCTCGAAACAGCCAACGATTCCAGTCTCTTCCAGCAGGCGCCGCGCCGTGGGTGCATGATCGAAGTTGGAAATCACGGCCAGGCGGTACCGGGTCCTCGCCCACTCGACGAGCGGCCGATGCTCCGCAGGGAAGACCATCGCCTCAGACAGCTTCGCCATGTGGACCTCGGCCAGCCACTCGGGAAAGTCAGCAGGTACGTCATCAGGTGCGACCTGCAATTCCGAGAGCACCAGCCGGAACCGATCCTCGGAACTGATCTCGCGCCACTCACGAGCACGGATCCGCTCCGCCTGCCGATATCCGTCCATGAACGCGGCGTAGAACGCTTCAAACGGGACACCGGGGCAAACCGTTCTGAACCGGTCATACACGTGTCGACTCGTGGAACGGACCTCTGTACCGTCCACCGAGATCAGTGGCATCCGATCACGACGGAAGTCGATCAGGGTGTCAAACAGGTCAAAGATCAGGGCCGTGTACACTCTCATCTCGTTCACCTAAGCGCCGTGGGAAGTGGAACCGAGTCGACCTTCTGCATCATCGAAGACTGATGAACTGGACCGATCGGTTGAACCGCTCCATATCAGCAGAGCAGGGAGAGTTTGTCAAGGGTGGGATGCACTTCGCGTGGTATAATCTCGTCCGGATCCACCGGAGCCTGAGGGTCACGCCCGCCATGGGTGTGCAGCTTGCCGAGGCCGTCGATTGATCAGCGGCGGGATCGTCGTGAGCCGGGGGCGCGGTACGCCTTTCGAGTCCCGGCCGGTTGCGACATCGAGGAGCTGGGGAAGATGCCGCACTACATACTGTTCGCCGTCGTATCCGTTCTGGTGGTCAATCTCTACAGCGTCGCCGTCAAGCGGATTCCGAACAAGCTGGCTCTCTTCTTCTGGACGAATCTCTTTACGTACGTCGGGCTCGTCGTCGTCTACTTCCTCCGAACCTCGACCGGCTCGGCGGGTGCCCACGCAGTGCGCGAATTGGTGTTCCGGTACACGCTCGCCCAGACACCGCTGTACCTCCTGTACGCGGCGGGCTTCGTCGGAACCATGGTCGTCTTTCAAAGGCTTTTGGACGGCTACGACCTCTCGCTGGTGGTGCCGCTCTCGCAGTTCAGCATCTTCTTCGTCACGCTCGGCTATGTGGCACTAGGTGTGAAGCCGGCGTGGCAGGAGGTGCTCGGGCTCTTGATTCTGAGCCCGGGGGTGGTGATCGTCTCGCTCCCTCCCGATGCGCTGTCGTCGCCGACCGCGCTCGTCGCCCGGGTACGGGCGGTTCCGTGGCCGCTTTGGGGCCTGGTCATGGTGCTCGCTGCCCTAACGACGGTCACCGCGCTCGTCACCTACCTGGGGACGAAGCTGACCGCACACACGATGGCGGTGGACCACGCCCTTGAGAGTGCCCTGCACGTGAATGTCTTCTTTCTCGATCCGTTCCACTTCGCGCTCGGCGCGCAGTTCTTCTCCGTGCTGCTGTTCCTCGGCCTCCTGCTCGCCCAGGAGCGGGATCGGGCGACGCTGCTGCCGGCCATCCGTCACGGCGGCAAACTCTACGTACTCGTCGCGCTGATGTCGCTCCTGGCGAACCTGGCATTCCAGGAGGCCTTCGCGCTCGCCCCAGACCCGACGGTCCTCCTGGTCATCGACAAGATGTCCATCCCCCTGGTGCTCATCTTCGCGGCGGTCATTCTAAAAGAGCGTATGACGGCGCCCAAGGTCGTGGGCTCTGGGCTGATCCTCGTCGGCGCGATGCTTGTCGCGATGTACTAATACAAACGTAATAAGGGCTGTTACGTTGTCATTGTGAGCAA
>JACQQF010000036.1 GCA_016207095.1 Candidatus Methylomirabilota bacterium
CGTGCTGCGTGCTGCACATCGATTGGAGGGAATAATCGCGCGAGGAGTGACGCCCGACGATGAGGCTGCGGCCCTTGCACGCGTCACGGTCGTGGCCGAGGATAGCCGTCTTCTCACAGGGGTGAAGGGATGGCTTGCTATACCTTGCGCAACGTGGAGACACTCCGCAACCGGCAAATGGGCGGAATCCGTCCTTCGCCATGTACGTGCATTGGAACCCTGGCAGCGAGTACGTCTAGTCGGCTGGATGCTCTTCGTTGCCGTGCTGACCTATCGGCTCCTGGTCGGCTTTAGCGACCCTTCCATACGCTCAGTGGATCTAATCGTCTGGGGTGGCATGCTGGCATTCGCCCTCGGACTGATGTGGGGCTGCAGGGTTGTTGCGTCGGCGTGGGTGCACCGGGCTGAGGCGCGATCACGATCGTCTCGCTGGCCCTCACGATGACGAACCTCGGGACCCTCTTTCGCGTCCGTTTCCAGGGACTGATGCTGCTCGTCATTCTCGTCTCGGCCTACGGCCTTCCGGCCGCGAAGGTGCGGCGCCTCTTCGCCTATCGTCATTCCCGTCCATGAGGTCGAAGCTTTTCGAGTGGTTAGTCTGTCCCGGGTGCTCTGGGCCATTCACCCAAATCGTCTTCTCGAGGGAACACGATGAGGTGGTGGATGGCTTGCTTACGTGCCCGTGTGGGAGAGTTTATCCCATCGTAGACACGATCCCTCGAGTCCTCGACGATGCCTTCGCTCTCTTTCCTGAGTTTTCGAGGCGGTACGCCGCTCGATTGCCAGCCTCGCTTCCGACCTCCCATGCCATCGGCCCAAACGCCTCGGTCGTCCGTCGAACCAGGGAGAGCTTTGGGTATCAATGGACCCTTTTTCCCGAGATGGTCATAGATTTTCGGGAGAACTTTCTTCGCTATATCCATCCGCTGGACGAGTCATTCTTTCCCGGGAAGGTTGGGATCGATGTGGGGTGCGGGTTTGGCCGTCACATTCACAATGCGGCGAACTTCGGGGCTGAGATGGTGGGGGTTGATATTAGTGCGGCCATCGACGTGACCCGTCGAAACACTCGACATCTTCCTAATGTCCATCTCGTCCAGGCGGATCTCTATCGTTTGCCGTTTCGCGAGGAGAGTTTCGACTTCGCGTACAGTATCGGCGTTCTTCACCATTTGCCCGACCCGGAGGCGGGATTTCAGCGTCTCGTTCCGCTGGTCAAATCCGGGGGCGCGGTCTTCATCTGGGTCTATAGTAGGAGCCGGCCCACGGTGAACTTTTTATTGGAGTCTGTTCGTGCAGCGACCACGCGACTTCCCCGAGGGATACAGCGGCGCATCTCGTTTATCGCCGCAGCGATTGATTGGGCCGGGTTCATTATCCCCTACCGAGTGGGCTCCTCGCTCCCCTACCTGGGGCCCTTCGTAGAGCGGATCGCGTTTCCGCGGCTTAAGGCCTATAAACCCTATCCATTTCAAGTGGTTTGTGCAGACTGGTTTGACCGCCTCGCTGCCCCGGTCCGCTTTTATTTCGATTGCCCGGATCTTGAAGGGTGGCTAAGGCGGGCGAAGCTGGATCACACGATGGTGTCCGCTACCGGCCTCTTCGGCTGGAGGGCATACGGCGAGCGTCCATGAGGCCAGTCCGTGCACTCGCGCTCTCCCCGGTTCCCGAAGAAGGGGCGGGATGTCGGTTCCGGGTCTCTCAGTATATCCCCTATCTTGAGGCCAGGGGGATCCGGGTGACGGTGAGGCCGTTTTTCACGCCCGAGTTTTTTCGGATCGTGTACCAGACGGGTGCGCACTTTCGAAAGTCATATCTCTTTGCGTTACAGACCCTCGCACGACTGCGCCTCCTGGCCCAGAGGACCGACTACGATCTGTTCTTTGTCTATCGCGAGGCCTTTCCGATCGGTCCGCCCGTGATCGAGCTGGCGCTCTCAAGGGTCAAGGGGCGGGCCCTGGTCTATGACTTCGACGATGCGATCTTCCTGACGAACAGCAGCGACGCCAATAAACTGGTGGGCATTCTAAAATACCCTCAGAAGGTGTCCCAGATCATTCGGGGGAGTGCCAGGGTCGTGGCAGGGAATACATACCTTGCCGACTATGCGCGACGGTACAATGAAGCGGTGATCGTGATCCCCACCTGCGTCGATACGACGAAGTTCGTGCCGCGGCCGGGACGGCATGGAGACAACCGAGAGGGCCGGCCGACCGTAGGTTGGATCGGCAGCCACAGCACAGCCAAGTACCTCCGAAGCCTCTTGCCGGTCCTCGAGCGAGTGGCCGGCAGGCATCGGTTCCAACTCTACGTGGTCGGCAGCCTTGCGCCGCTCCACGCCCGCGGATTCGAGGTCACGCAGGCCCAGTGGGACTTGGAGCGGGAGGTGGAGGACTTCAGATGCTGCGACGTGGGCGTCTATCCTCTTTGGGATGATGACTGGAGCCGGGGCAAGTGCGGGTTCAAGGCCATTCAGTTCATGGCCTGCGGGGTCCCGGTGGTGGCGTCGGCCGTGGGGGTGAACCGAGAGATCATCCAGGACGGCGTCAACGGGTTCCTGGCGGCCACGGAGGAGGACTGGATGGAGAAGCTGGGATGGCTCCTCTCGGACTCTTCCTTGCGGGAAAAGCTCGGACGGGCGGGGCGCGAGACGATTGTGGAGCGGTACTCGCTTGCCGTCCACGCCCCGACCATGGCGACAGTGTTCCGCTCGGCCCTCGAAGCGGCATAATTCCGTGAGCTATCGCCTGTTGGAGCTGGGATCTCTCACTGCGACTAGGCCCTGGAGCAACTCCCATTTGGGCCTCGGGTCGCTAGGCCGCCGATGGAGAACCTCCCCGAGCGCGTGATCCGCAGCGGGTTGTGGATGGTGGCCCTGAACGTCGCGGGACGCCTCCTGGGGATGGTCCGCCAGCTCTGCCAGGCCCATCTGGCCGGCCACGCCGACCACTCCCATCGTCTTTGGACGCTCCTGACCTTCGAAGTCTGGCTCCGCACCTTTCCCCAATGGCCTCGTTCCTTGGCGCCTGAGGGATTGCCGGCTCCCATTGCGCTGATGCGATCCGGGCCGGCGGGGGGCAGAGGTTGAGATGGCAGACCCCCTTCCTCTCATCAGCGTGGTGATGCCGGTTCACAATGGCGAACCGTACTTGGCCGAGAGCATCAAGAGCATACTCACCCAGACATTCCGCGACTTCGAGTTCATCATCTTGGATGATGCTTCGACCGATCGGACGCCCGAGATTCTTCGCGACTGGGCCCAACGGGATCGCCGGATCCGGCTCTTTCGGAGCCCAGAACAGTTGGGCCTCGTTAGGGCCTTGAATTATGTCGTCCATCAAGCCCGGGCCCTGGTCTGCGCCCGGATGGATGCAGATGATATCTCGCATCCGGATCGATTGCGACGCCAATGGGAGGTTTTGCATGCCCACCCCCAGGTCCTTTTGGTCGGCACCCTGTGGGAGGGGATCGATGAGCAGGGCCGGTGTGTGCGGCCAAGGGACCGCTGGGCGCTGGTCCGCCGCTCGCCCTTTGCGCCTTTCCCCCATGGGTCTAGCATGTATCGCCGTGACGTGTTCTGGGAGGTGGGGGGATACCGGGAAGGGTGTGCACCGTGGGAGGATCTCGATCTCTATCTGCGGAACTCTAAGCGGGGTCGGCTCATGGTCATCCCCGATGCCCTCTACCGCTATCGGTTTCACATCGGGTCCGTAACGCTGAGCTCTCCTTTAGAGACGATCACCAGAGTGCTTGATCTCATGCATCGTTGTATCACGCTGCATCTTGCAGGACGGGATTACGCCCATCTTTTGACCATGACGCCGGCCAGTGTGGATTCAGAGGGCAGGGTAAGCACCGAGACCCTTTACTACCTGGGTGCGTCGCGGCTCTGGGCAGGATACTCACCGGGGATTCTTGGAGAATTCCGGAACTACCGCTGGCTTCCATGGCGTAAAACGACTTTAAAGACCCTGGTGCTTGGAGTGGGGGGAAGTCTGAGTCCATCGACCCTCCGAGGGTTCCTGCGCTGGTGGATCTGGCTACGCGATCATACGGCGGGAGGATACTTCCGAAACGGGAACCCGGTGGAATGGCGATTCGAGTAGGCGTTGTCGGCTTAGGAGTGCGTGGGCGGCAATGGGTCCAGGCCATCAGGGCTACATCCGGATATGAGCTGGTCGCCTGCGTCGATCTCAATGCGGAGACCCTCCAGCAGGGGGCCAACGAGCTGGGAATTCCGACCCATCAATGCTACTCCCGTCTTGAAGACGCCCTGGATCAGGCACGTCCCCAGGCAGTGGTGGTGGCGACGTCTATTGACCGCCACGTGGATCCCTGCCAGGCGGCCCTGGAGTGTGGTCTGGGCGTTCTCGTGGAGAAGCCGTTTGCCCTGAGTCTTCGTGAGGCCCGGCGACTTGTCGCCATGGCCGAGCGTGCGAAAGCCCCACTCCTGGTCGGGCAAAACTATCGCTACACTCGCATGCCCCGGGCTGTCCGACGGCTCTTGGCGGACGGTGTGTTGGGGCAGGTTGGCATGGTCACCTGCCAGAGCTACCGGGGTCCTATGGACAAAACTACCGCCTCACTCTCTCTCCCTAGCTGCATCTTGTGGGAGCACAGCGTCCACCACATCGACGCGTTGCGATATGTGCTGGGCCAAGAGGTCATTGCGGTCATGACCCAGAGCTTCACGCTCCCTTGGAGTCCCCCCCTCTCTACGGGAGCTTCCGTCCAGGTCCTGTTCGCATTCGAAGGGAGGGCTCGGGCCTCCTACTGCGCAACCGTTGACTCGCGCGGCCATGAGTTCTTCGAGCGAGGTCAGGAATTTTACCTCCGTCTCGTTGGGGAGCGGGGGACCGTGCACGTCTTCCATCGCTGGATTGTGCTGTGCGAGCAGGGGAAGTATCCGCGACTCGTGCGGCGTGGGCCTCGAGAGCATCCGGAGGAGATCACCCTTCTGCGCCAGCTCGAGCACGCCCTGCTGACTGGTGAGGAGCCGGAATGCAGCGGGAGGGACAATCTGAACACGCTGGCGGTCCTCGAGGCGTGTGCGCGGTCGGCTGCGGAACAGCGGTGGGTCAAGGTAGAAGGAGCTAATCCGTGAGCCAGTCTGCCCGCCGGCGGGTCTTAGCCATCGGGATTGACGGCGCCGAGCCGAGGCTGATTCGAAGGTGGATCGACGGGGGGGAGCTTCCATCGCTCAAGGCCCTCTTGGAACACGGAGCGTGGGGCCGTGTGCCCTCCCCCGCTTATGTGGTGAACGAGGCTGTGTGGCCGACATTCATTACAGGGTCTGCGCCCCTCCTCCACGGGATTTACCACCTCTGGCCTTGGCACCCGGAGACGATGGACGTCTCCTTTCTCAACACGAACCACCTCACGCCGTTCTGGAAGGATCTCGCACATCAAGGTCACGCCGTCGGAATCCTCGATGTTCCTTATGCGTCAGTTATCGGCCTCCCCAACGCGGTCGAGATCGCCGGGTGGGGGGAGCACGAGCTGCTCCATAGAAGGCCGGAGGTTCACCCCCCGGCCCTCTCCGCCCTGCTAAGGGACGGTGCCGGATCGCACCCGTTTGCCCACGGCACGGTGGATGCGAAGGGGCCTCAAGATCAGAATGGGCTATCCAGGGTTGTCTCGCTCTGCCTCGCCGGCGCGCGACAGCGGGGCGCACTGATGGCTCGACTTCTCTCTGAAACAGTGCTTAATCTCTTTCTCGCGGTGTTCTCGGAAGCGCACCACGCCTCGCATCTATTATGGCATACGGTGGATCCGGCTCACCCGGCTCACCGGGGGAAAGCCATGGGATATCCACCAGTCGTTGCCCGTGGCCTCCTTGAAATCTTCCGGGAGGTAGACCGTCAGATCGGTCGGCTCGTGGAGGCAGTCGGCCCCGAGACCACGGTCCTAATTTTCTCTCTCCGCGGGATGCGCGCCCACGAGGGAATCCCCACGATCCTCGACCCGCTGTTCCGTGCCCTGGGACTGGCCTACGTAAAGGAGTGGAGAGCACAGTCATGGCCGGAGCGGGCCCGGGGGGCATTCAGCGGGATCAAGCGGCATCTCCCGTCCTCTTTGAAGTACGTGTATTATCGGCTCGCGTCTCATGAGGTAAAGCTCAGGGTCTTAGAGCCTGGGATGATGCCCGCGTATGATTGGTCGCGCACGGTCGCCTTTCCCTTACCGATCGATCACCACGCCTGTATTCGGTTGAATCTCAGAGGGCGGGAGGCACAGGGGGTGCTCGATCCCGGGCAGTACCATGAGACATGCGCAGAGATCGAGCGCCTGCTCCGCGAGTTAAAGACGCAGGACGGGTCTCCAGTGGCGAAGGATGTCCTATGCATCGCCCGGGAGACCGGAGGAGGACCTCCATGGCATCTGCCGGACTTCATCGTCCACTGGGAGGACGCGGCATCGGCCTCACCGCTCCGGTTGATGAGCCCGCCAATCACAGCCCATCCCGCGGGGATGAAGTTCACTGGGCAGCACACCGCGGAAGGGTTTTTCATCCTCCGGCCGCGCCCTGGGGGCTCTGCGGCTCCTGACTCCGTGGGGGTGGAGGACCTTCACCGGCTTCTGGTGAATGCGCTCAAAGCCTGAGAGGACTCACGGCAGGATCCGCACCGCTCGTTCCATGAGTCAATCTGAGCGACGGCCGGTGTTGGCCATTGGCATTGATGCCGCCGAACCCTCACTGGTTCGAAGGCTGATCGACCGGCGAGAGCTTCCGTTCCTCGGGGCCCTGCTGGCGCAGGGCAGATACGGCCGTGTGCTGTCCGCAGCCCACATCGGCAGCGGCGCGGTCTGGCCGACCTTCCTGACAGGCTCCAGTCCCTTTCTCCACGGCATCTGTTCGATCTGGCCCTGGCGCCCGGAGACGATGGGGGCGTCCCGGGTCACATGTAATGCCCTTGTCCCCTTTTGGAAGGCCGTCGCAATGCGAGGGCACGCTGTGGGGGTGCTGGACGTTCCCTTTGCCCCCCCGGTCGGCCTCCGGACGGGGATCGAGATCACCAATTGGGGGGCGCACGACTGGCTGGAAGGTCGGACAGAGGTGTCCCCGCCCGCCCTTCGTGTTCTGGTAAGGGACGGCAGCGGACTCCACCCTTTTGCCTCCGGTGCCGTGGATGCGGCCGGGCCACACGATTGTGAAGGGCTCGCCAGGGTACGCTCGCTCTGCCTGGCCGGGGTGCGACAGCGGGGCGCCTTGGCAGCCCGGATGCTTGCGGAGGTGCCCCTTGATCTTCTCCTCGTGGTATTCACGGAAGTGCATCGGGCCTCCCATTTGCTCTGGCATACGATCGACCCGACCCATCTCGCTCATCTTCGAGAGGGGGCGGGGGCCTCGCCAGCCGTGACCGGCGGCTTGCTCGATATCTACCGGGAGGTGGACCAGCAGGTCGGTCGGCTCCTGGAGGCGGTCGGCTCCGATACGACGGTCCTCGTTTTCTCGCTCCATGGCATGCGGGCCCACGAGGGGATCCCCACAATCCTCGACCCCCTCCTTCGGAGCCTTGGGCTGGCGTCAGTGAAGCGCTGGGAGGCCCTATCGTGGCCAGCGCGTGCCCGACAGGTGTTCAGAGCGGTCAAGCAACGCATTCCCCCTTCTTTGAAACGGCTATATTACCGACTGGTCTCTCGCTCGTTAATGGTCCGAATAGCACAGCCAACGCTCATGCCCGCGTATGATTGGTCGCGCACGATCGCCTTTCCCTTACCGACCGATCAACATGGGTGGATTCGGCTGAACTTGGTTGGGCGGGAGGCCCAGGGGATCCTCGACCCAGGGGAGTATCAGGCGGTGTGCTCGAACTTGGAAGGCGTCCTCCGAGGCTTAAGGGCCACGGACGGGTCTCGAGTCGTGAGAGACGTCCTCAGGATCGCCCGGGAGACGGGGGGGAGCCCCCCCCAGCATCTGCCGGACCTCATCATCCACTGGGACGACGCAGCGTCGGCCTCACCGCTCCGGTTGAGAACCCCCATAATATCAGCTCGTCCCATCGGAACGAAATTTACGGGACAGCACGCGCCAGAAGGGTTCTTTATCCTCCGCCCCGGGCCGGGAGCGCGAGGCGTGATCAATCCCGGGGGCTCTATAGCCGCGGAGGACCTTCATCAGATTTTGCTCGGCACCCTGGAAGGTGGATGATGGAGAACCTCTCCGAGCGCGTGATCCGCAGCGGGTTGTGGATGGTGGCCCTGAACGTCACGGGACGCCTCCTGGGGATGGTGCGCCTGCTCATCCTGGCCCGTTTGCTGACCCCTTACGACTTTGGCCTTGTCGGGATCGCTCTTGTGGTGATCTCGCTGTTCGAGTCCTTCTCGGCGATGGGGACTGGCCTAGCCCTGATCCAGCGGAAGGAGCGGGCACGGGACCTCTTCGATACTGCCTGGACCTTGGGGCTCATTCGAGGAACTGTCATGGCAGGGCTCCTGGTGATCCTTGCCCCGGTCGTGGGCTCGTTCTTTGCCTCGCCGGAGGCGGTAGCCGTTGTCCGGGTCATGGCCCTCGTCCCGCTCATTGGAGGGCTGATCAACATCGGGGTGGTGGAGTTCAGGAAAGAGCTGACGTTTGGGCCATACTACCTGCTCCACACGAGCGGAGTGGTCGCCGACCTTTGTGTATCACTGCCTCTGGCCCTCTGGCTCGGAAACGCCTGGGCCCTCGTGGGTGGCTGGCTGGCCCTGACAGCAGTACGGGTGGCGCTGTCCTACTGGCTTCACCCCTATCGGCCGGCCCTCCATCTGGACGGGAAGGCGGCTGGGGAGCTCCTCGGGTATGGGCGCTGGATTTTCGGCTCCACGGCTATCGGGTGGCTTATCACTAACGGCATCTACGCCATGGTGGGAAGACTGCTGGGCATCCAGGCCCTTGGTCTCTATCAGATGGCCTGGCGGGTCGCCTCTCTGCCTACCACGGAGGTAACAGGCGTGATCTCGGGCGTCACCGTGGCCGCCTACGCGAAGCTCCAGGACTCCACGGTGCGGGTCCGTGTGGCGTACCTCAGGGTCCTGACAGCCGTCGCGCTGGCGGCAACCCCGATCGCCGTGGGCATCGGGCTCTACGGGGAAGACCTCGTCCGGGTGCTCCTGGGAGCGCGGTGGGGCGGCATCATACCCATCGTCCAGGTCCTGGCCCTCTTCGGCCTCGTTCGGTCCATAGGCACGACTGCGGGGCCGCTCTTTCAGGGTCTAGGCAGGCCGAGGAGCCAGACATTTGTGGGTTTCGTGGAGCTGGGCCTCCTAGCGGGTCTGCTCGGTCCTCTCACTCTCTGGAAGGGCCCGGTGGGGACGGCCATAGCGGCAACTGTCGGAGCCGTTTGCGGAGCGGCGGCCTCCCTTTGGGTCGTGAGCCGGCTCCTCGGGATTCGGGCGGGCGAGCTGGTGCCGATTCTGGGATGGCCCCTCCTGGCGTGCCTCCCTATCGCAGCCATTCGGATCGGGTTTCTGGGATCCCTTGATACACTGATCGGCCTGGCGGGCGCCATCTTCATGTCGGGGATCCTTTACCTGACGGTGCTTGCGCTACTGAACCGGCTTAATCTCTACAGCTTGAGCCCAGTCATGCCATCCGGCATAAGGCAATTCCTTTCCTAAGCGCATCTGATCGGGTACATCAGTGAACATCGAGGGCGCGGACACGACCGCGAGACTCGAGGGGAGGCATCCCGCCCGCCGGCAGATCGGGTCTTTGAAACGCAGATGACCTATTATTGCTTTGGAATTCGGCCCAGACCGACCTGAGCTCCGCATGATGAGTCTGAGGTGATCCATGCCTTTGCCCGGGGACACCGAGACTGGGAGTAGCTCTTCTGCCACCGCGGTCCGACGCGCGTGGTGGGATTACGTGTCGGTCCTTTCCTCCCAGGGGATCTTTGCCCTTTGGACGGTCCTTGGAGTGGTCTTGTCCGCTCGGATCCTCGGTCCAGAGGGGTATGGGACCCTAGCCCTTTTCATGGGTGTCATCCAACTTCTCTTTATGGTTGGGATCAAATGGAGCTTCCCCGCGATACTCAGGTTCGGCCGAGAAGCACTGATCCGAGAAGGGACCGGAGCGCGAGTATTCTGGGCCTGGATGCCGCTCTTTGCCGGATCCCTCCTTGTGTGTTCTCTCATCCTGGTCCTTCTGTCCAGAGAGGTCGGACAGTTCGTGGGTCTCCACGACAGCCACCCTCGGCTTTTCATCTTCTTCCTTTCACTGACGGCCATGGCCATGGCTGCCGTCCAGCTCCTCCAGATGAGGGGCAAGATGCGAGTTGCGGCGTGGGTTCCGGCCGTGGGCAGGGCCATCTTCGTAGGTCTTCTGGCCGCGTTCGCCCTCTGGGGCAGTTGGCAGATCACCCCTATCGCGATCATTCTTCTCTCTGCAGTGGCGCTCGCCGCTCAAGCCGTTCTGAGCCTTCCGTATATGGGCACGCAGGTAGTCTGTCCCTTGAGAACAGACTGGGGCCTGACACGGACGATGACGCAATATTCCCTCCCCCTTATTCTGTGGTTCCTTGGGACCTACGTCTCGGATTGGGTCGATCTCTATTTCCTTCGGCTCTTACGGGGTCATGCCGAGGTCGGGGTCTACCAGGTCTCTTACCAGGCGCTGCGATTTGTGGCAGGCGGGTTGATCGGGATCAACACGCTGGCCTTCCCACTTCTGACGGCGTGGCGGGCAGAAGGGCGAGAAGATCGAGTGGTCCGATACGTGGTCCGTCTGATTCCCCAGGTCGGGGTCCTCTGTGGTCTGTATGTCTTAGGCGTCGGGATCGTCCAGGAGCCTTTCTTCTCAATACTTTTTGGCGCACAGTTCGCGGGAAGCGGTCACCTCTTCTCCTTTTTGCTGATCAGTTGCGCGTTTCAGGCCATCACCTATCTTTATAGTCCTCTCTTTCTCGCCCACGACATCCCCGGACGAGTTACGTCGATCGTGGTGCTTATGGCGGGAGTCAACGTGCTGGGTGACTTCCTGCTGATCCCGACGTTTGGTGCGGTAGGGGCGGCGTTCGCAACCGCGGCCAGCTTCGCGGTGTCGGCGTGGCTCCATCTCCGCTGGGGGAACCAGAGGATCGGCGTGGATCGGCTTGCGGCCTTCGTGCCCCCGAGCCTGGTGGCCCTCGCCCTGCTGGGGGCTTCAGGACAGAGTCTCGGGATCCGAGCCGCCGTTCTCTTCGGTGCATCGGTCATCCTTATCGGGTGGGCTCGATGGTGGCGGATTTTCAGTGTAGAGGATCTCGGCTTCCTTGATGAGGTTCAGCTTCCACCGCCAGTCGGCGCAATGGCGACGAAGGTCTATCGATTCCTTTCCTGAAGAGAGAACGATGCGCCAGGCTGGGCAGTCCGGGTCATTGAGATGAAGCTCCGGCTTCTTGAGTCTATCAGGTGTCCCGCCTGCCGGTTGGTTCTCCGACTTGAGGAACCGGCCATTCACCGAGTCGAACGAGCACTGGGATCAAAACTTGCGCAGTGTCGCGGTCTTTGCCCGTTCCCGGAGGTCACGGGGTATCGGCGCGATTGCTTGGCGTGCATGGGCTACGAGGTGATGGCGGGCTTCCTTCTGTGTCCGGGCTGCGGCCAGCGTTACGCCATCGATGAAGGGGTCCCGCAGCTCTGCCATCCGGATCTTGTGGCTGCCGCCCAAGCAAAGGTCAGGACCGCCTCCAGCTACGGGTACCTCTGGGACCGCTCGGCGGTCATGCTTAAGGCCAATGAACTCACGTCCTATCACTTTGACAGAATGGAGCGGGCGCTCTCGCTTCCCCCACCCAATGGATTGATATTAGATGCAGGGTGCGGCGAAGGCATCGATCTGGCCAACCAGGCCCGGCGCACAGGAGTAGAGATTATCGGAGTCGAACTCAGCGACGGTGGCTGTCGAGCCAGCTTTGAGCGGTCCTTGGCCGTTCCCGCAGCCCACGTGATTCAGGCCGACCTCTGCCGGCTACCGTTCGAAGACGAGAGCTTTGACTTCGTGTACTCATATGGGGTGCTCCACCATCTTCCCTCGCCCAAGGAGGGGCTTCAGGAGCTGGTACGGCTGCTCAAGCCTGGTGCTTGCGTGGCCGCGTACCTCTACGAGGACTTCAGTGACCGAGCAATCGGCTGGCGGTGGCTCCTGGCCGGGACGAACCAGCTCCGTTGGATCACCCTTCGCCTTTCCCATCGTGTCCTATATCTATCATGCCAGGCCGCTTCTCCGGCCGTCTACGCGCTTTTCACGATCCCGTTTCGGATCCTCCGCCATATCCCTGGTCTTGGGTCCCTTGCATCCGGTTTCCCCTTCCGCCACGCTAC
>JACQQF010000037.1 GCA_016207095.1 Candidatus Methylomirabilota bacterium
CCGGTCTGGAGGCCGTCAACGCCACGATCCAGTGGGTCAAGAAGACGGCTCGGGGGTTCCGGAACGTCGAACACTTCAAGACGGCGATCTACTTTCACTGCGGGGGACTCGATCTTTACCCACACGAAAGCCGGTAGAGCCTCAATTTTATTAGCCTTGGCCGTTTCTAGCCACGCCAACGCGGCCTCCTCGACGGCCTCAAGAGCCTTTTGCTCCGTCTCTCCCCAGGCAGAACAGCCTCGGAGTTCCGGAACGACGGCGATATATCCTTCATCCTCTTCGCTATACCGGAGCACGATTCGATACCTAAACGAGCGTCGTTTGCTTCGCATGTAGTCTTCCCTTTCTCAATGGTTGAACATGATACTATCTCGTATCAAACAAAAATGAAAGAGCAGCGCTCGTTTCCCCTCACCCGAGCCCACTCCCACGCGGGGGAGAGGGAATTTTGTTTTGCGAATCTCTAACTCGGGACGCTAACTCAGGGTACTAGCATGGGGCTGCAGGATAGTCAAGCAGCTCGGGTGCCGATAGCGAGGCACGGAGAGGGACGGGGATCGAAGGGGGTTAGCGTGAAAAGAGGCGACGAAGCCAACTGAAGAACAACATCTCGCCTTCGGGACAGCTTTCCGTCGGTTCAGTCCCCTGGATGAAGATCTCGTCTACGCCGCCTGAACACCCGCTACCAACCCGCAGGCCGCTCATCGGATCGATCTTTGCCGTCACGATCCCGGGAGGAGGCGCAAATGTCCTGGGCGGATGTCCGGCAGAGGCCTGCTCAATGAAAGATGTCCAGAGCGGGAGCGCGGCCTGGGCGGCGGTCAGGCGTAGAGACGCCCCCGAATCGACTCCGACCCAGACCCCCGCCACCAGGTCGGGAGTATAGCCGACGAACCACGCATCCCGCAGATCGTTGCTTGTTCCGGTCTTCCCGGCCGCAGACCTGGCCAGACCGAGACGGCGGGCTGAAGCGGCAGTCCCCCGGTCGATTGCACCCTGGAGCAGAGACGTGACCAGGAATGCTGCCTGAGGCGAGGCCGCCCACCGGCGCTCGCGCCTCTCCTCGAACAGGACCCACCCCTTATCGTCGGTCACTTTCTTGATGGCGACCGGCTTGATCCACTCCCCTCCCCTTGCCAGGGTGCCGTAGGCAGCGGTGATCTCCAGCAGGCTGACCTCGGAGGCCCCGAGCAGCGTAGCCGGATTCGGACGGATGGGGCTCTCGATGCCGGAGGCCTTGGCCTGATCGATCACCCGCCTCAGCCCCACCTGCTCTGCGACTCGGAGCGTGGCGGTGTTCAAGGATCGCTCCAAGGCTTCGCGGACTCGGACCCTCCCGTAGTAGCGACGCTCGAAGTTTGCCGGCGTCCATTGCCGGCTCCCGACAGCCAGGGACACGGGACGATCCCCGACGACGGTTGCCGGTGTCAGGGCCGGCCCACCCCCTCCCCGGCTCGCCTCAAAGGCGGCAAGATAGATGAACGGTTTGAAGAGAGAGCCGGGCTGCCGCCGGGCCTGCACCGCGCGGTTGAACTGGCTTCTCTGATAGTTCCTTCCGCCGACCATTGCCTTGATGGCTCCCGTCTCCACGTCCAGCGCCACCAGGCTCGCCTCCGCCGCATTCCCTGTTCCTCCTCCTCGGTGACCGTCGATCCCGCGCATCCCAAGCCTGACGGCCCGTTGAGCTGCCTGCTGCGCCTCCGGGTCGAGGGTCGTGAATACCTTCAGGCTCCTCGCCCTGGCGGAGACCGGGAGCTTCGCTTCGACCTCATGCCGTACGAACTCCAGGAAATGCGCCGCGTCCACCGTGAAACTCTTCGTAACACGGACCGGGTCTCTCAAGGCGCGACGGTACTCAGCGACGCTTAACTTCCCTTCCAAACGGAGACGCCGAAGGACCGAGTCTCGCCGCTCGCGAGCCCGCCGAGGAGAGGTGAAGGGGGAGGTCGTATTGGGTGACCGGATCATGCCCACCAGTAATGCGACCTCGGCAGGGCGTAGTCCTGAGGGCTCTTTCCCTAGGTAAAGGCGCGAGGCGGTCCCGATTCCGTGGACCTCCTGGATTCCCTGCTGCCCAAGGTACACCTCATTCAGGTAGCGTTCGAGGATCTCCTGCTTTGAGAGGGCTACCTCTAGAGTGAGAGCAAGGATCGCTTCCTTGATCTTCCGTGAGAACGTGCGCTCCCCACTGAGATAGCGCCCTCGAGCCAGTTGTTGGGTGAGGGTGCTCCCGCCCTGCCTGATTGCCCCGCTCCTTGCGTTGACCCATGCGGCCCTCGCGAGCGCCCTGAGGTCCACACCCCGATGTTGGTAGAAACGCCGATCTTCCATAAGGAGAACGGCGTCGATCAAGAGTGGCGGGTACTCCCTCAGCAGCCGCTCTTCTCGCGCCTCGTAGGCCACACCCCGAAAGGCTGCGATCGGCTCGCGGGCCCCGTCGGCATAGATGACCATGCGGGTCCCGAACAGGCGGTCAGCGACGATCTGCCAGGCCGCCCAGGCCGCGGCGAACCCAACCACCAGCAGCAGTGCAGCCCCTACGACGATGACCATCCGGCCGAAGAAGGACATCTGTTCACTTGCCCTCTCATTCATTTCATCGTTGCTTCTCATCCAGTGTCAGAGCCTTCCCCGAACATCGAGCGGGCTATCCCGCGTACGTCCGCCTAGTCTCTGAGCAATGGGCATGCCAAGTCAGCAACAAGGTGAAGGCGTGTAACTCATTGACAATAATCACTTCTCTCCCTCAGCCACTTTGGAGGACGGAACGGATTTGGCGCGGGAATGGGTACTAAAGCGTAACTTCTTCTCCGGTGCAGGGGAAATGACCCCAACGTAAGAGGCGGGAATTGATGACGCCATCGGCTTGCGGGGGGTATCGCGGAAGGGAGATCTATATAAAAATTACAGGCTGATGAAGGAAATCGGGATGTTGTACGTTGGAGCGTGATTCCCGGTAGTGAGTCAAATTGAAACCACCAACGGGTCATTCTGAGGCGTAGCCGAAGAATCTTTCTGTAAAGGCTGTGAGGTCGGAGATCCTTCGCGGAGTTTACACTGAGCGGAGCGAATGTGCTCAGGATGACGATTCTAGGGTGGCAGTTAGAATGACCCACTTCGTGACTCCCAAACGGCTTGCATATCGGAGGGAGCTTCGGGGATCAGGTTCAGGGGTCAGGCTCCGCACTGAGCCCTTCGACGAAGCTCAGGACAGGCCTGTCGAAGTGGCAGGCCCGCTTCGGCAGGGCTCAGCGCAGGCTTCGATGACGCTCAGGACAGGCCGGGCTCAGGACAGGCCCTTCGATCCTTCGACGAGACTCAGGACAGGCTGGACTCAGGGCAGGCCCTTCGACGAGGCTCAGGGCAGGCGCCGGATGATCCATCGGCCGGGGAGCCCCTTCACCGCTTGATCGGGGACGCCGCGCCGCTCAGAGATCACGCGATCAAGGCCGGCCGTCACCTCAGAGATCGGCAGGGTCAAGAGACTGGCGATCAGGTCCGCTCGGCTATAATGAACGACCTCGATATGCTTTCGGACAAGGCGATACACCGCTTTGGCCCGATCGAGCTTCCGCGCAACCAAAACCTGCTCCTCCAGCCAGTAATCGAGCAGATCCCACCGATAACTGAACGAGGGGTCGTATCGCTCCTCCGTTTTCACAATCCAGAGGCCTCGCTGCAACTCCCCCATTGCCCGTTCGAACTCCCGGGTCTGCTCCGGCGCCTTCAGTCGGCAGATCGCCCGGAGCTCCGGGGTGTACTGCGGGTGCCTCTCCTGAAGCGCATCCATCACAACCTTAGCCGTCCTGGTCATACGGCCGGCACGGTAGTCGCTCAGATAGTCGCCACTCCCTTTCTCGTCGCGGATCAGCCGGAAGAAGGCGGGGAGGTATTCGAGGGAGACCAGGGTTGGCCGCCCCTTCAGCAGCTTGCCGTAATAGACCCGCTTTTTCGCCGGCAGCAGGTCCTTCAACAGCCAGGTGAGTCCGACGTATGGGTCAGTATGGGTATGCTTCGGGAAACGTGGGTTGCGGCGACCACATACAGCCACCCACAGGCACGGGAGCGGTTCACGGACGCGATGGAAGGTGGAGCAGAAGCCGATGTCGGTGATGAAGGCCAGGGCGGAGCGCTCGCCGCGGACCCGAAGCCTGGGAATCCGGCGGAAGGTTTTGTCTCGTAGTCGCTCGAGCGCCTCCCGCGTCATTGCACGCCGCTCCTCCCCGCTTTCGCCAGGAGCCTCGTCTCATTGACCAAGAGGTGAGCGCGCCGGGTCGGCTCGGGCAGTCGGTAGCCCCCAAAGGTATCGAGGACTGTCTGTACGGCGGCATCCAGACTGATCCGATCGCCCTGAGAAACATAGACCGGCGCCACGCCATGTCTGGTCCGCACGACTGCGCCGATCTGCTCGCCTCGATCGAGGAGCGGTTCGACGCTCCCTCGACGTGTGCGCGGCATCCGGTGCGTGCCCACCAGGAGGCTTTTCGCACAGCCGATCGAGGGGAGGTCGAGCAGCAAGCCCAGATGACACGCGATCCCAAAGCGACGAGGATGGGCAAGGCCGTGGCCATCGCAGATCAGGCAGTCCGGCCGCGTCTTAAGTTTGGTCCAGGCCTCGATGACGGCCGGCGTCTCTCGGAATGAAAGGAGCCCCGGGATGTACGGAAACCGGGCAGCGACAACCGACGTGGCGGTTTCCAGTACCTGCCGCCCGTTGCCGCTCATGACAACGACCCCGGCGAACATCAGGCGTGAGGCTTCATCGTACGAGACATCTATCCCGGCGACGGTCGCGAAGGGTCCGCCTCCATCGAGGCGAAGTCGAGCCCGAAGCTTTAGTTGGATCGCCATCGCCTCTCGCGGCGAGACATTCCATGGATGCAGGGCTCGAACGCGCATCAGGGCTGTGAGAGGCCATGGGCGGCCGCCATAGGATCGGTCGGGCCGTACCCCTTCCCGAGCGAAAATCCATGGCGGATGGCGGCAGTGACGAACCGCTTGGCGGCCGCGACCGCTTCGGGCACCGCATTCCCCTTCGCCAAATGCGCGGCGATGGCAGCAGAGAACACACAGCCGGTCCCATGGGTGTGGGGTGTATCGATCCGCTCGGCATCAAGTTCGGTGAAGGCATTCCCGTCGAACAGCAGATCGATTGCGCGACCCTGGAGGTGTCCCCCCTTCACGACGACGTATCTGGCGCCGAGCCGATGGATCTGCTGAGCTGCCTGCCGCATCTCTTCGATCCCGGTGATCGTGAGCCCCGACAGCGCCTCGGCCTCCGGAACGTTCGGCGTGACCACAACGGCAAGCGGAAGGAGACGCTCGATGACCGCTTTGACCGCATCGGGTCGAAGGAGCGGCGCGCCGCTCTTGGCCACCATCACCGGATCGACCACCAACAGCTCGATGCGGTGCGCCTTCACTTTCGCTGCAACGATGTCGATGATCCCGGCGTTGGAGAGCATCCCGGTCTTGGCGGCATCGATGGCGATATCTTCGAGGACCGAATCGATCTGTCGGCCGACGAACTCCGGCGGCAGGTCGTGGACCCCCTGGACGCCCACGGTGTTCTGGGCCGTCACGGATGTGATCGCCGATGTCCCGAAGACGCCCAGGGCGGCGAAGGTTTTCAGATCGGCCTGGATCCCCGCGCCGCCCCCGGAATCCGAGCCTGCAATGGTTAGCGCCCGGCGCATTGACTCAGCACCTCCCACGATTGGTTAGCCCATAAGCTAGGGTAACACTATTTGGAAGGCACCGCAGGACTCTTTTGCCTTACAGTTCCAGAGGCACATGCGAGACAACGTATGGGTATTTCCCCGACGGAGTCCTGGGAATTTCCTCCACGTACTCCCATCGGAGCGTTACAGCCCCATCGAAGATCTGGTCGATCTCCGCAATGAGCCGCCTGGTGTCGTCCTCCGCGTATCCATTCCCCCGGACGATCCTCACAAGTACCTCGTCCTTTCGCTCCTGGTAGAACTGCAGCTTCTCCACCGAGTGTGGTGGAAGAATGCTGGTCCAAAGCAAAATAGTTGGCACCACGACATATCCCCTTGGTGTGACGATGATGTCCCGCCCCCTTCCGCCAATGAGCGTAATGGGCTGGGTGTTCCGACCGCAGAGACAGGCCGACTCGATCGGCGAGGCCAGATCGTTCATGTTGTACCGGATGAGCGGCATCGAGTAGTTCCCAAGGTGTGTCCCAACTATCTCCCCCACTTCACCCGACTTGCAGGGCCGCCCATTGCGGAGGATCTCAACATGGCTCAACTCGGGGACAACGTGATAGGTTCCTCGCTCGCATTGCAGCGCCGTAGCCACGTTCTCCCACATGTTGTACCAGTCATAGACCTTGCAGACAAAGGTCTCTTCCAGATAGTGCCGTTGCTCGTCGCCCAGCAGCTCACCCCCGGTGAGGACAGCCCGCAGCCGCAAACGAGCGCGAAGGGAATTGAGTGCGCGGGCAAGGAGAATCAGAACCGAAGGGAAGCCCCGGAGGAACTGGGGCCGAAAGCTGACGACGAGGTGGACGTACTCCCGGAGGCGACGATCGTCCAGCCTCGCCGCGTTGAGGAACAACTCCCTCTCAGAGCGGTCGAGCGCATGAGGGGTGTTGACATCGTAGGTTGCAGGCCGATCGCCATAGGGTTGCCAGAAGAGGACCGAGCGGTCCCCCGGCCTCCACCCCGCCCATTGCCTCCGAAGCAGCGACATCATGTTCCAGAGGGCGCGGGTGCGACCATCCAGATAGAGGCTGACCGGTTTCCCGGTCGTCCCTCCGGTCTGGACCAGCTTCGGCGAGAATCGCCGCGCGTTCCGGGCCACGAACCGCTCCCATTGATCGACCAGGGTCCATCGGTCAATCAGGGGAAATTGGTCAAGCACACGAAACCCCTCGCCCCGCATGACGGATACCTTGGTTCCGGAGGCCTCCCTATAGGCGGGAACTCGCTCTAGGGCGTGTCGGAGAATCCTCTCGAGGCGCCGTTCCTGATACCGACGGATCTGCTCTTGCGGCAGCCACTGGCGTCTGAGCATCTTGAGGTAGCGGAGGACGAACTGAGGGCCGGATTCTCGAGCCCGACGGATAAGCTCAGGCCAGGGAGCGTTCGCCAGTTCCTCGATCGGGTTCATGCGGCTCGGCCGGCTTCCTTGGGCGTTCAACATCTGACTACGCCCAAGCAGATACCTTCACGCCGTTAGTGTAGTGAATCACAAATAACTTAGCAATGAACCGTTCGGGCTGATCCTTCGACGCGCTCAGGATGTCGAAGCCTGTCCTGAGCAACGTCGAAGGGCCCAGATCACGCGCCCTTCGACTGGCTCAGGGCGAACGTGACTGTAAAGGAATTTAAGAGGCACTACATTAGCGAGGTGCGATCCTTGACGGCGTCGTTGAGTGCCGCCTCATACGCCAGCGCCAGTTGATCCCAGTTGAACCGTTGTTCGACGACCTCTCTTGCCCTCGTGCCCAGGCGAGATCCCAAGGTCGGATCGCCGAGTATTCGGGTGATCCCTTCGGCAAAACCATCCGGGCTCTTCTAAACCGCCAGGCAGCATCCCTCCGGCAGCGATAGGTCATAGTCAGCATTTGGGACAATGACCGGCTTGCCGCATGCCATATATTCAAAGATCGAGAGGGCGGCCACGCTCCTCAAGGGGTAGACACAGATGTCTGAGGCTAGGATCAGGCGTGGAATCTCTGCGTATGGCCTGTATCCTGCGAAGACAACGTGTTTCGCGAGGTCCAGGCTCGCGCTGAGGTCTTGCAGGTGGTGGAGCACAGTGCCATCCCCGACAACGACGAGGCTCGCATCAGGGTGTCTCCGGACCACCTCCTGCATCGCCTCGATCACGTTCTGGAGATCAAAGCTCCTGTTGACCTTGCCCGAGTAGAGGATCACTCGTCGCCCGGCAAGGCCCCATTCCGCCAGCAGCCCGAGATCTTTTACGCCTGGGCGAAAGAGATCCGAGTCGGCACCATTCGAGATCAGCCGCAGCCGATCCGTCTTCACTCCAGCCTCCAGGCAGAACCGCCTTCGTAGGTCATCGACGGCGATAACTTGGTCGGCGAGACGCGGAAGCAGGCGCTCCAGGAGGCGGACGGTGCCGAGGTTACGATACCCGTAATCCCGCCGACGCAAGAAGGAATAGTTATCTCGAAAGTCAAAGACAAATGGGATCCGCTTTGCCAGGGCGGCGATCGACGCCACCACGCCAGCCTCGATCGAGTCTGCAACAATGAGATCCGGCTCGATGGATTTCAACTGAGGAATAGCCTGCAGGACCCCCATCGGATAGGAGAGATAGGGCGAACGTGGGCGAGAACTCGGGGAGATCTTGACCTGCAGGACCTGGTGGCCGAGCTTCTCTAGGCGGGAAAAGAGATGAAAGTCCCTTTGGGGGAACTTCTCAAAGATTCTCGTGATTGGCGCGACAGAAACCCTACAGATCTTCATTGGAATGGGAGGAACATACCGGCCCTCGGCGGCCATGTCAACCGCGACGGGATGTTGGTCGAAGGCTGGGATTCCGGCAAGACTGCGCAATCTCTCTGAGATTCCTTGCCCCGCTCGGAACGACCCTTCGACTCGGCTCAGGGCAGGCCTTTCAGGTCAGAGTGCGGAGCCTGCCTTGAGCGAAGCCGAAGGGCTTCACTCGTAATGACAATTCATATCTTTGGATCTCGGGCTTGCTCCCAGGTTCCGGGAAGAAAGAAAAAGGGGCAAGATTCTTCATTGCCCCTACGAGTGTTCGTGACGACAGGCTCAGCGTGCGCTTTCCTCTACCGGCCCCTTCCCTTTCCAACGGAGATTCGGTTGGCGAGCGGCCTTCACCTCGTCCAGACGCGCGATCTTGGTCTTATGCGGCGCGGACCGTACCAATTCCGGCTCGCGCTCGGCCTCCTCGGCGATCTTTTTCATGGCGGCGATGAATTGATCGAGCGTCTCCTTGCTCTCGGTCTCGGTCGGCTCGATCATTAAGGCGCCCCTGACGATCAGCGGGAAGTAGATGGTCGGCGGGTGGAAGCCATAGTCCATCAGCCGCTTGGCGATATCCAGGGTGTGGACATCGTGCGGGATCTGGCGCGCGTCGGAGAAGACGCACTCATGTTTGCAAAACTTGTCGTATGGCAGATGGTAGTGACCTTTGAGCTGCTTCATCAAGTAATTCGCATTGATGACGGCCACCTCGGCCACGCGGCGCAGTCCCGACGGACCCAGCGAACGGATGTAGGCGTAGGCCCGGACGAGCGCCGCGAAATTCCCGTAAAAGGCGCGGACCTTGCCGACGCTGGACGGCAGGTTGTGATTCAGGACGAACCGGCCACCCTTCCTCTCGACGACCGGAACCGGCATGAAGGGAGCGAGGTGCGCCTTGAGCCCGACCGGCCCGGCGCCCGGACCCCCACCTCCGTGCGGGACAGAAAACGTCTTGTGGAGGTTGAACTGGAGAACATCGATCCCCGTATCGCCCGGCCTGGAGATCCCCATGATGGCATTCAGGTTGGCGCCGTCGCAGTAGACTTGTCCGCCTTTGCCGTGAACGATCTTGGCGATCTCGGCGATATGCTCCTCGAACAGGCCCAAGGTGTTGGGGTTGGTTACCATGATGGCGGCGACGTCCTCGTCCATTGCCTCAGCGACCGCGTGAGGTTCCACGCAGCCCTTCGGCCCCGACTTGATCTGGATCACCTGATAGCCGCAGAGAGCGGAGCTGGCCGGATTCGTTCCGTGGGCGGAATCAGGGACCAAGACACGCTTGCGCGGGTTCCCCTTGGACTCCAGATAGGCCCGGATCAGCATCATTCCCAACAGCTCTCCATGGGCACCGGCTGCCGGTTGAAGTGAGACACGCTCCATCCCGCTCACCTCGGCCAGATACTGCTCCAACTCGAACATCAACTGCAGGGCGCCCTGGGCCAGGGATTCCGGCTGATACGGGTGGGCGCGGGAGAACCCGGGCAGCCGCCACACCTCCTCGTTGATCTTCGGGTTGTACTTCATGGTGCAGGACCCCAACGGATAGAAGCCGAGGTCCACTCCGTAATTCCATTGCGACATCCGGGTGAAGTGGCGCACGACCTCAACCTCGGACAGCTCGGGAAAACCCGGGATATCATGACGAAGGAGCTTCTTCGGAAGGAGCCGCTCCGGCTTCACCTCCGGGACATCGCTCTCCGGGAGTGAACAGGCGGTCCTCCCCTTGGACCCTTGGTCGAAGAGGAGCGGCTCATGGAATGCAAGCCCCTGGATGCCGATCGTCTCGTCCTTCATCGCGCACCTCCCATCGCCTTGCAGAGCGCGTCGATCTCCTCTCGACTGTTCTCTTCCGTGACACAGAGAAGCAAGCAATCAGCGAGCTCCGGATAAAATCGCCCCAGCTCCATCCCACCGATAATCCTCTTTCCCAGCAACGCCCGGTTCACCTGAGCCGGCTTCCGCTTTTTTGACCTAACGACGAATTCGTTGAAGGTCGGTCCGGAAAATCGCACGTCATATCCCCGGAGCTTGGAGAACGCCGCCTTGGCGTAGGCGGTCTTGCGAAGGTTCAGCAGCGCGAGTTCTCTGAGGCCGGTCCGGCCCAGCAAAGAAAGATAGACGGTGGCCGTCAGGGCGCAGAGTCCTTCGTTGGTGCAGATGTTCGATGTGGCCTTTTCCCGACGGATGTGCTGCTCGCGGGTGGAGAGCGTCAGGACATAGCCGATCCGTCCATGCTTGTCTTCGGTCTGTCCGACGAGGCGACCGGGCATGCTCCGAAGGTACGCCTCCTTCGTTGCAAAGAAGCCGAGGTAGGGGCCGCCGAAATTCAGGTGGTTCCCGAACGATTGGCCCTCCCCAACGACGATGTCGGCCCCGGATTCTCCCGGGGATCTGACGATCCCGAACGAGATCGGCTCGGGCACGGCCACGACCAAGAGGGCGTCGGCGGCATGCGCAGCCTCGGCGATCTCCTCCAACATCTCCAGGGCCCCGAAGAAATTCGGGCTCTGGACCACGACACAGGAGGTTCTGGGCGAAAGCGCCGCCTTCATCTGCTTGAGATCGGTGGTGCCTTTGTCGGTGTAGGGGAGCTCGATCAGGCGCAGGCCGAGCTTGTTGGCGTAGGTCCCACATACCATCCGGTACTCAGGATGGACGGCGCGAGGCATCAGCACTTCCTGGCGGCCGTTGATTCGGTGAGCCATCAGGACCGCCTCGGCCAATGCGGAGGAGCCGTCGTACATCGAGGCATTGGCGATCTCCATGCCGGTGAGCTGGCAGATCAGCGTCTGGTATTCGTAGATCGCTTGGAGCGTCCCCTGCGAGATCTCCGGCTGATACGGAGTGTAGGCGGTGTAGAACTCGGATCGAAAGACCAGATGCGAGACGGCGGCAGGGATGAAGTGATTGTAGGCGCCGGCACCGAGGAACGACGAGTACCGATCCACGTCGGCGTCCTTGCCGGCCAACGCATCCATCTGCCTCTTGAGCCCGCTCTCAGAGAGCGGGGGAGGCAGATCCAGACCCCGTTTTAACCGCAGCTTGGGAGGGATATCGGCGAACAGCTCCTCACTCGATCGAACGCCGATGGCATCAAGCATCGTGCGGCAATCGGCCTCGGTGTTCGGGATGTACCGCATCAGTGACCCTCCGCCGCCAGATAGGCCTTATACTTCTCAGCCGTCATCAGATCGCGCAGCTCCTTGGGCTCCGCAATCTTGACCACGATCATCCACCCCTGGCCGTAGGGGTCGCTATTGATCTGTTCCGGCTTCGACTCGAGCGAGGAGTTGACCTCCAGCACCTGACCGGTCACGGGACAGTAGAGGTCGGAGACCGCCTTCACCGACTCCACGACACCGAACGTCTCCATCTGCCGGAGCGGCTTGCCGACCTTCGGCAGCTCCACGAAGACGACGTCGCCGAGCTGGCTCTGGGCAAAGTGGGTGATCCCGACCCGTCCTTGATCCCCCTCGAGCTTGATCCATTCGTGTTCCTTGGTATAGTGTAGGCCCTCCGGGTACATGATGCCCTCCTCACAGAGTTCATGGTTCAGGGTTCATGGTTCACAGTAAGAACAGGTGAACGAGGAAACCGAGCTACCTGAGACCGAAGCCGTTCGGAACATCCACATCGAAGCCGCGAAGCTGTTCTGCTATGGGTTCTCTATGAACTCGCGACGATGAACTATGAACGCTCTTACCGGGGCCTTCTGTAGAAGGGCGTCTGGACCACTTTCGCGGCGACCGGATTGTTTCGAATCATGACCTCAAACTCGGTGCCCACGGCCGCGTGCTCCGCTGTCACGTACCCGAGCCCGATGTTCTTTCCGAGCCACGGGGCCGGGCTCCCGCTGGTCACCTCGCCGATCACGTTCCCACCCTTGACGATCGGATAATGAGAGCGGGCGATCCCACGTGCGACCATTTCAAAGCCGACCAGTTTTCGGCGGACCCCTTCCGCCTTCTGCCGGGCCAGCACCTCACGACCGATGAAGTCTCCCTTCTCCAGCTTCACGATCCAGCCGAGATCGGCCTCGAGGACCGTATGTCGGTCGTCGATGTCGTTGCCGTAGAGGGCCATCTTTGCCTCGAGACGCAATGTGTCGCGCGCCCCGAGCCCGCACGGTTGCAGGCCCGAGGGGGTGCCCGCCTCGACCAGGGCGTTCCAGAGGCGAACGGCGTGATCGGACCGAGTGTAGATTTCGAAGCCATCCTCGCCGGTATAGCCTGTCCGGGAGATGCAGCAGTCCACACCGAGGACCTTCCCTTCGGCGAACCAGTAATACCTGATTTTCCCTAACTCGACGGGGGTAAGCTTCTGGAGGGTCTCCTGCGCCTTGGGTCCCTGAAGGGCCAACAGGGCGACCTCATCGCTGGCATTTCGTACATGGCTGGTGGGTACGATATGGTCGCGGACCCAGGCAAAGTCCTTCTCGATGTTCGAAGCGTTCACCGTCAGGCAGTAGTAGTCGTCCGCGAACTTGTACACCGTCACATCATCGACGAAGGTCCCCTCCGGGGTCGTAAGGACTGAATACTGCACCTGGCCGACGCCGAGCCGTGAGGCATCGTTCGTGGTAATGCGCTGGACCGCCGCCAGAGCCCCGCGACCCTTGATCTCGAACTCTCCCATATGCGAGACATCGAACAGGCCCACCTTGCTCCTGACGGCCCGGTGCTCCTCCAGAATCCCGGCATACTGGACCGGCATCTCCCAGCCACCGAATGGGACCATCTTGGCGCCAAGCTGCCGATGGACGTCGAAGAGAGGGGTCCGCTTCAGGGGTCCGGCGGGCTCGCTCATACGCTAGGCTCCCGGCTTAAGACGATGCACGGCTCACACGCGGCGTTCACGGCAGGGCCCGATCTCGGCGATCGCATCATGGTCGAACTAACGCATGTGAGGGTGAAGGGGGGCAACGAGTGAGGAACGTTGTTTCAGCTACGGGCCGATCTTCAAAGATTATCCCATCTTTGTCAAGGGAAAAGTGGGCGGACTCTGATGCCGAATCGAACGAAATTTCTCCCTCCCGTCTCCTTTGCGCTCCTGTTGCGATTTCGTCAGAGTAGCTGTTGCAAAAGCGGTGGTGATACACTACGATCGTGAAGCCCGCGTGAGGGTTTTCAGGCTTCACGTTCCGGGTTGTGGCCTCTGCATTCCATGTTCCAAGTTCCCGGTTCCGTGTTCCAAGTAGAAGCACATTGGACGGCGGGCAACCCAGACGCGGCAAGATCAGGGCCCAAATCCCCTTGTCCCAAGGAGACTGATTGATGGCTCATCCGAGAATCATCGCCCTCGCAACCGCCAATCCCGTAGCCCAGTTTTCCCAGGAAGAGCTCCTTACCATCTCTCCCTACACCGACGAGCGACGGCGCGGCTTTTTCCTGCACAGCGGGATCGAGCGCCGGCACCTCTACTTGGATAAGACGAGCTTCCGCCCGACCGAGACGACTGATGAGCTCAACGCGCGGTACCGCGAGGGGAGCATCGAGATCGGCTGCAAGGCGATCCGACGCGCCTTGGAGCTGGCGGCGTGCTCCGCCCAAGAGATCGACTTCCTGGCCACCACCTCATGCACCGGCCGGCTGTGCCCCGGTCTCGATGCCTACTTCGTCCGGGAGTTTCGGATGAAGGAGGGGATTCAGCGGGTCCACGTGGGAGACATGGGGTGCGCGAGCGCGATGATCGCGCTACAACAAGCCCATAACTACCTGATCGCCTTTCCCGGCCATCGCGCGCTGATCGTCTCGGCGGAGATCTGTTCCTCCACGTACTACCTCGATGACTCGCTTGAGACCGCAGTGGCCAACGCCATCTTCGCGGACGGGGCCGCTGCCGCCATCCTGGCGTCAGAGGGCCCTGGGATCGAAGTGCTGGGCCACATGAGCCTGGTGCGTCCGGAATACCTCGGGTTGATGGGGTTCACCTATCCCAATGGACGACCCCGCATCCTCTTGTCCAAAGAGATCCGGGGGATCGCGACCTCGATGATCAAGACGCTCACGGAGGGGATCCTGGCTCGCTATCACCTGAAGCAGGAGGAGATCCGATTCTGGGTCCTCCACTCCGCCGGAAGGGGAGTGCTTGAACGGGCGCAGCGGGCGATGCGGCTCAGCGACGACGATCTGGCCTTCTCCCGAGGGGTGCTTCGGCAATATGGGAACATGTCATCCGCCACAGCGCTCTTCGTTTTGAACGAGGTGGTCAAGTCCGGACAGGCATCTCCGGGCGACCTCGGGCTTATGATTGCGCTCGGCCCGGGCTTTTGCGCCGAGGGAGCGCTGCTTCGGTGGTGACCGCCTTGGGACCACTCCCCCGGCTGCAAGGGGTCGCCGAGCTGCTCGACCGCCCGGACAACTCCGACGAAGAGGTCCGTGAAAATCTCCAGGACATCGAGCGACTGAACCGATACTTCGGGGGCGCGCGTACGGCCCTGCTGCACCTGAGCCGGATGATCACCGAGCGCTCGCAGACCCGGCTCACGATCCTGGACATCGCCACCGGAGGGGCCGACATTCCCCGCACCATCTGCCGGTGGGCCAGGCGGCAACGGCTGGGCGTGACCATCGAGGCCGTGGACCGAAGCCACCAGGTCCTGGCTGCTGCTGCCGAATGGTCAGCAGGCTATCCGGAGATCCGACTGCGGCAGGAGGAGGCGCCGCCTCTTCCCTACCCGGACGACAGCTTCGACTATGTCCTCTGTTCCCTCTTCTTTCACCACCTCACCGAGGCCCAAGGAATCCACCTCTTGTGGGAGATGAGACGTGTGGCTCGGCACGGGTTGATCGTGAACGACCTGATGCGAAGCAGGCGTGCCCGCCTCCTCACAGGGATCGCCACCCGGCTCCTGTCTGGGAATCACTTGACCCGCCACGACGGCCCGATGTCGGTCCTTCGTGGGTTCAGATCGGAGGAACTACTCCACATGTCGATCGAGGCCGGCCTGGGTGACGTGAGGATCAGCCTCCACCCCTGGTTTCGGATCGCCCTGGTCAACGAGATCACGCCTTGCGCTGGGCGGTAGAGGCACATGGCACGCCGACGTCCCCGATTCTCCTGCTGGGCCGTCTCACTCCCTGACTTGCAGGTTCTGCGCGATCACGAGAAGGATCGCGAGACGATGCTCTTCGATACATCTAGACGCCAACGACGCGAAAGGCCGATTGCCCTGACGCAGCATCCAGGTACTCGATGAGGAGGTTACGCCGATGGCCCTGGCCGTGACAGAGCGCGAGCTGCAACTGCTCCTGTCGGAATCTCCCTTTACCAGCATCTACGGATTCCGACTGCACGCCATCGCCGAGGGTCAGTGCACCCTCGACGTGCCGTTCCAGACCGCGTTCGAGCGGCCGGGCGGCCTCGTGAGCGGTCCGGTGTTCATGGCCGCCGCCGACGTGGCCATGTGGCTGGCCCTGTTGACCCGCCTCGGCCCCGCGGACGGCTCAGTGACCGTCGAGATGAAGACGAACTTTCTCAGCGCGGCGAAGCAAGAAGACTTTCGGTGTACGGCGAAAATCCTGAAGTTGGGGAAGCGCCTCGTCTATGGGGTGGCGGAGTGTGTCACTCGCGAGGGCACCCTGCTGACGCACCACACCCTGACCTACTTTCGGCCGGACTCCGCCCAGCAGCCGGCCGCACCGCAGTCAGCGGGGAAACCTCGGAAGCCGGGGAGGCGGAGTTGATCGACATTCGGGCTGAGACGTTTGACGGGACCTTTCTGTTTGCCCCACACTACGCCGACATCAACGGCTTTGAGATGCACTTCGTGGACGAGGGCCGCGGTGAACCGATCGTGCTGGTGCACGGGGATCCCACCTGGGGGTACCTGTACCGCACATTCATTCCGATCCTCTCACAGCGTCGTCGCTGCATTGTGCCGGATCATATGGGCATGGGCAAGTCTGGTGTGCCACAGGACCCGTACCCCTACCGGCTGCGGCATCACGTCGCGAACCTCGAAGCCCTGTTGCTGCATCTGGAACTACACGAGATGACGTTGGTCCTGCACGACTGGGGCGGGCCGGTTGGGTTGGGGTTCGCGACCCGCCACCCCGACCGAATCAAACGCCTCGTTCTCATGAACACCTGGGCGTGTGCCCCCTGGCCGGGTGGCCCCTTGCCGAGGCTGTTAGAACTGATCCGTTCCAAACGAGGGGAAAAGTTCGTGTTGGAGAAGAATGGCTACCTGGAACCCGCACTAGTGGGCACCACGCATCGGCCGGAGAACCTGACGAAGACGGTGCTGGACGCCTATCGTGCCCCGTTCCCCACGCCCGAGTCCCGCCTCGCCCTGCTGTGTTGGTCGCGCGACATCCCCGTTCACGAGACCGATCCCTCCTACTCGGAGATGAAGCGGATTGAAGCGGCGCTGGTCCGCTTCAGCGGGACGCCGACGCTCTTGGTGTGGGGTATGAGGGACCCGGTCCTTCCCGAATCGGTCCTGCGCACGTGGCAGCGGATCTACCCACAGGCGACGACAGCCGAGATCGAAGACGCGAGCCATTTCCTGCAGGAAGACGCGCCGAAACGGATCGTCCTCTGTATCGAGGAATTTCTGGAGACCAACCCGTAGGTGCGAAGATGGGAAGATCGGCGGGCTCGGTTCGCTTGCGTGTTCCTACGTTCACAGACCAACTTCAAACTCTACACGAGGAGACCCCATGCCACTGGTGCGCATCTCGCTTCGGGAGGGCAAGCCCGAAACGTACCGTCGAGCACTTGCCGATGGCATTCATCGAGCAATGGTTGAGACCATCAACGTCCCTCCATTGGACCGGTTCCAGGCCATCACTGAACATCCCGCCCAGAGCTTGATCTACGATCCGGCCTATCTGGGAATTGTGCGGAGCGATAATGTGGTGTTCGTGCAGATCATACTCAACGCCGGGCGCTCCACGGAGCAGAAGCGGGCGCTCTATGCCCGGATGGCCGAGTTGCTCCAGGCGAGTCCCGGGTTGCGCCCCCAAGATCTGCTGATCAGTTTGGTTGAGGTCTCGCGAGAGAACTGGTCATTCGGCAATGGGCAAGCTCAGTATGCTGTCTAGTACCGTCGGCTCGCCCAGTGGCCTTCGCTGAGTGTGGCACTGCGTGCAGGTTGGAAAGATTCCCCCCTCCTGTCAAGGACGCCGAACCTTTATAGGCCTGCCAACCTTCTCACCTACACACTCACGAACGAACCGTCATCGGGTCACCCGGCCGCCGGTCGGCGCGCCGCTCGTCCACCTTCCCGACGCCCACTGTTGGACCATAGCGAACCTCCTCGTTGCCATGGATTATCTGATCGCAAGCTTTCCCTTGTGATCGAGCGGGGTGATAACCGGGAAGCGGGTACAGCCAAAATCGAAGACCCCCGAACGCTCCGCCAGGAACTCGACGGTCGCCTCCTGCCCCGGCTCCAGGTAGCGCCTGATCCCGAGGTCCGGAATGGAGAAGACATGCCTGACGCCATCGCTACGAACGGTCAGCGTGACCAGTGCCGATCTCCCCTCCCGGTCCACGGCCAAAACCGAGGGCTCGCACCGATAGTTACGGGCGATCATCGTGAAGGAGAGTCGCTTCGCGCTGGCCGGTGCACCGGTGGGTGGGAAGGTCTCCGGAAACAGGCCGGCACAGCCTGCGTTGGCAATGGCCAGGAGCAGCCAGGACCACACGCCACGACGCCTTGCTCTGGTCTTCTTGGTTGTCGAGCTTCCTCTGCTACCCATCCTGACGACGAACAGTAGCATAGTGACCGAGACATTTCAATCGGCGGGTGAGGAATGGGACTTCACAAATTCGGCGAAAGACCCTATGATGTGACCGCGTCGAGGAGGTCTTGTGGCAAGGGTTATGGCAAAAGCGAAGATCCTGATTGCCGATGACGAATCCACCTCACGGCGAGGGCTTCAAGAGCTGCTCGGGAGCTGGGGGTATGAGGTGGCTGCTGCGGCTGACGGCGAGGAGGCTCTGGAGAAGGCATCCGAGTTCCGGCCGGCCCTCGTGATCACCGACCTCGTCATGCCGAAGATGGATGGCCTCGCCCTTCTTCACGCGCTCAAGGATGACGCCGCTTCGCCCTCACTGATCATCCTAACCGGACAGGGCACCATCGAGACCGCGGTCGAGGCGATGCGGGAGGGGGCCTACGACTATATCACCAAGCCGGTCGATGTGGGAAGGCTGCGGCTCCTGGTGGAAAAGGCCCTCGAGCGAGCTGCGGTCTTGAAGGAGGTCAAACTCCTCCGCCATCAAGTCCGCCACCTGGGTCGGTTCGGGAGGCTGGTCGGGAATACGCAAGGCATGAAAGAGTTCTATCGGTTGATGGAGCTGGCAGCCCCCAGCACGGCGCCGGTCCTTATTTGGGGAGAGAGCGGGACGGGGAAGGAGTTGGCGGCCCGAACGATCCACGATCTCTCGCCTCGCAAGCAGGCCCCCTTCGTCCCAATCAACTGCGCCGCCATTCCGGAGACGCTGCTTGAAAGCGAGATCTTGGGTCACGAGAGGGGGGCATTCACCGGCGCCACGGACAGGAGGATGGGCTGTTTTGAGATGGCCGACGGCGGGACCATCTTCTTGGACGAGGTGGCAGAGATGAAGGTCCCTACCCAGGCGAAGTTTCTCAGGATCCTCCAGGAGGGGAGTTTTCGCCGGCTGGGCGGCAAGACCGAAATACGCGTGGATGTTCGGATCGTCGCCGCCACTAACAAGGACCCGGCTCAAGCGGTCCACGACGGCCTGCTTCGCGAGGACCTCTATTACCGGCTCAATGTCTTCGGTCTCCATCTTCCCCCGCTGCGGGAGCGACGAGAGGACATCCCGCTCCTCGTCCAATCGTTCCTCGAAGAGTTTAACGCCAAATACGGAAAGGCGGTCCGCGGTGTGGACGAGGGGACCCTGACCTTCTTCACCCAGCATGATTGGCCCGGCAACGTCCGGGAGTTGCGAAACGTGCTGGAGCGGGCGATCCTCGTGACCCAAGGCAATATGATCGTCCCCGCCGACCTGCCGCCAGACTTCCGGGCGCAACGTCACGGGCAGGCGCCAGAACTGGTCCTCCACGTCGGAACGACTATCGATGCAGCGGAAAAGAGCTTGATCATGAAAACCTTGGAGCGGACCAACCAGAACAAGACGCGGGCCGCAGAGATACTTGGGATCAGCCTCAAGACACTGCACAACAAGCTGGCTCGCTACCGGGAAGGGTCCTCCTCCACGGCGGAGGCCAAGGAATAAGACGATGGCGCTCGGCATCCGCGGCAAGGAAGTCCTCGGGGTCACGCTCCTGGTCCTCCTGATCGTCTCGCTCATGACCGTCGTCCACCTCTCAACGACGACTCGGCTGGTGGTACAGGACGCGGCGGAGAAGGGGCACTTACAGGCTCAACAGATCTTCTCAGGTAGCACCCGGGCGCTCGCTCGCGCTACGGGGAGTCGCCCACAGGAGGCGCTGCGACGGGACCCCGAGCTCCGCGCCCTGCTCGATTCGAGCATCGGCTACTCCCCCCACCTGCTGTACGCCATGATCACTGACCGCTCGGACACAATCCTGGTGCACACCCAGCGCTCGCGGCAAGGGCAGAAGGCAGCCGCCCGCCCCCAGATCCAGCGACTGGCCGAGATAACCCCACTCAAGCAGCTCGCGAAGCTGGCCTGGAGCCGACAGGTTTTCGAGACGACCCTGCCGCTCAGTCTCAATGACCAGCCCTTTGGAGCGATCAGGTTGGGTCTTGCGGGAAGTCTCCTCTGGCGCGAGCTATCCGCCGCCGTCCGGCAAAGCCTGCTGCTGGTAGGCCTCGCCTTCCCTCTCGCCTGGGTTGTGGCTCTCGGCCTCTCGAACCTGGTCGTGAAGCCGCTGCGCCAGATTGCCCTAGGGGTTGATCGGATGGCGCGCGGCGAGTTCGACGCGCCCTTCGCCTCCGATCGTGACGATGAATTAGGACAGATCGCCACAAAGCTCAACCTGCTGGGACGCCAGATCCAAGAGGACCGATCCTCACTGCTGAGCGAGAAGGCCACGCTGGAGGGGATCGTTCATCGCCTCGAAGATGCGATCATCCTTTTGAACAGAGAACAGGCCATCATCTTCGCCAATGCGGCGGCCGAAGATCTGCTGGCGCGGCCCCTCGTGGAGGCGGCCGGCCAGCCGGTACGGGATGTGCTGGGCTCCACTCATCCGCTGGCAGAGGCGGTCAGTGACGCCTTCTCACGCCAGCAGCCGATACGGAACCTTCCCCTGAAGCTGGCAGGCGACCCCGCCACACCCCTTGACATGCTCGCCTCCGTCTATCCGGTTCTGGACGAGGGCGGAATCGTTGGAGGCATGATCCTCCTGAAAAACGTCGAGCCGCTCCGCCACATCCAGTCGCTCGTTGACTACTCTCGGAAACTGGCCGATCTTGGAAAGCTGACCTCCGGGGTCGCACACGAGGTCAAAAATCCGCTCAACGCCATGAGTATTCATCTTGAGCTTCTAAAGCAAAAGCTTCATGATCCCTCCCCGGAAGTGACGCGAAACCTGGAGGTTTTGGGAGGGGAGATCCACCGACTTGACCGCGTTGTGCAAGGCTTTCTCCGATTCCTGCGCCCCCAGACGCTACAGCTCCTTCCGCTGGACCTGAATAAGCTCCTCGGGGAGGTCGCGCACCTGGCCCAGATGCAAGGCGCACATGGTGGGGTCAGTATTGTCGTCGATCTCGACCACGAGATCCTTGCCATCAACGGCGACGAAGAGTTGCTTCGGCAGGCCTTTCTCAATCTGGTCCTTAATGCCTGCCAGGCGATGCCTCATGGGGGAACGGTAACGCTCTCCACCGAGCGCACTCCCCAGGGAACAACTCGAGCCCATGTGATCGATCAGGGGGTGGGCATCCCCGCCGAAGAACTCGACAAGATCTTCCGTCTCTACTACACAACCAAGCCGGATGGGAATGGCATTGGGCTGTCGCTCGTCTACCGTATCGTCCAGATGCACGGGGGCAGCATCGACGTGGAGTCGGAGGTGGGGCGAGGGACGACAATGACCGTCACCTTTCCCTCCACCTAACCTCGCGCATGAGAGGCAGAGTCATGGCCCGGCCAACCCTGATCGCCGTGCTGAGCCTTCTCCTGGCGACTGGCTGTGCTCAGATTCAATCGATATTTGCGCCGAGTCCACCGCCACGGCCGCCTCGGCCCGCTCACCCGGAGCGACGGGAGCCGCCACCCTTGCTGTCCCCCCAGGTCAGCCCCGAACTGGAGGGGAGGCTCATGGATGAGGCGAACGCGAAGATCCAGGGGGCGGAGCGGACGCTGCAGTCGATTGACACCGGGAAACTAGCGAACGATCAACAGGAAACGTACCAGACCATTGACAGCTTTCTCTCCCAGGCAAGGGAGGCCCTCGCTCGAAAAGACTTTCCTCAAGCCCTCAATTTGGCCCAGAAGGCGCAGATACTCTCCAGCGAACTCTCTAAAGCCCTCCGCTAGCCTTCAATTCGAGCAAACCATCAAGTCAGTAGAATTTACATCCTTGAAAACGTTCTTGCGAGCGGTCCTTCAAATGGCCATCCGACCGGCGCTCCCGACAATACGACTTCCCCGGATCATTCCACTGGGAAAAAACTACCCATAGAATGCCCGCAGTCCCACTATCCGGTAAACGTGATATCGCTTGCACGTTCTGTAGTCAGCTACAGGAGAACCCTTTATTTAGTAGTCTTTACAGGTCAGCCATCCTCCAAACTCCACCTCTGGCATGCGGGTTGCCTCTTTCTAGGTGCGTGCAGGTTTAGGTCGATGACGCGTTGAGAAATTGTCATCAACCCATATGGAAGGAGGCAAGCCCGATGAAGAAAACATTGATCAGGCGGATCGTAGTGGCGGTGCTCGTGCTGGCCTTCGCCACAGGGTGTGCCGGGATGTCTACGCGACAGCAACAGGCCCTGAGCGGCGGTGCCATAGGTGCGGGAGCGGGCGTGGCCCTCGGCGCGATTGCTGGCGCTCCGCTCACCGGTGCCCTCATAGGCGCTGGTGCGGGCGGCATTACAGGCGCCCTGTGGGAGGACATCAAGAAATCGCTGCGTTGACGCTGGTAACGGACGAATCGGAAATAACGTGTTTGAGTCTGTCGTTCCCTCTGGCGGCAATCCAGAGTTCAACAGCGCACGGCGGTTAAGTATCGCAGGTCAAGAAGGAGGGAGATGCGATGTCACAGAACGCGAAGGCGCTTCTGCTTGCTAGCACGCTCATCCTTGTAAGCGCTGTCGGGGTCATGTACCTCAACACCGAGCGGGCGGCCGCTACCAAGCAGGTGACGATGACATCTGGCCAATTGATGACCCAGAGGGCGGGTACCCGACACTCCGCCTCGGTCTATGGTTTGCCGGCGCAGATAACGCCCATTTCCACTCGGAAATGAGGCGGCATCCGCGAGACTCCAGACCATGGCCGGGAAACCCTATCGGTGGCACCACGACTGATTCAGTCCTGACACACCAAGTCTCCTAGCAGGGACCGGACTCTAACCCCTCCCTGCTTTCGACGGCCTCTCCGACTTGTTTCGCCTCCCCCGGGTCGGAGAGGCCGTCTGTTTTGTCCCTCCCGCCTTCTCTCTCGCTGCTTGATCCGAGTATGCCCGTCCATCAGGCCGTGCCCGTGATTCGATGCGGGATAAATAAGCGTTGCACTGAAGGGTTCGATGTGATAGCGTTAAAGCTATCTTGGAATTGCGGGGACCCAACAGCGGGCTGCAACTCTGAGATGGAGATGCGTTCCATCCGCTCGGCGGTGCTGGCGGCCCTCCCATTTTGGTGGAGATGAGTCCCACCGGGCTGGCTACCGCGGAGCAGTTTCTACCTCTTCTCCCCCGCACAGAGTAGCATCAGGCCATCAGTAGTAACTCGTCACCCGTGAGATCAGGGGGGAGGATCGCCATGCAGCAAACGCTTTTTCCCTTTAGCGCCATTGTGGGCCAGGAAGAGATGAAACTGGCACTCCTGGTCAATGCCGTCGACCCTTCCATTGGCGGGGTCCTCATCCGCGGCCACAAGGGCACGGCAAAGTCCACCGCCGTGCGAGGACTTGCGGAGCTGCTGCCCCCGGAGCGAGTGGTCGCCCGGTGTGCCTTCCGCTGTCACCCGGAGATGTCGGAGGACTGGTGTCCTGCCTGCCAAGAGCGGGCATCGAAGGGTGAGCCACTCCCCGTGGGCGACGAAGCGACCCCGGTGGTGGACCTTCCGCTGAATGCTTCAGAGGACCGGGTCGTGGGTTCGCTCGACTTGGAGGTAGCCCTGAAACAGGGGGAGCGGGCGTTCCAACCCGGCCTGTTGGCCGCAGCCCATCGTGGGATCCTTTATGTGGACGAGGTGAACCTGCTGGAAGATCACCTGGTGGATATCCTCTTGGACGTCGCGGCCTCCGGGGTGAACGTCGTTGAGCGCGAGGGGATAGCCTACAGCCACCCGGCTCGGTTTCTTCTCGTCGGGACGATGAACCCCGAGGAGGGAGACCTTCGGCCGCAGCTTCTGGATCGGTTCGGCCTCTGCGTCGAAGTAGAAACGGCTACGGGCCGCGAGACCAGGCGGGCGGTGGTAGAACGAGCCTTGGCGTTCCAGCGAAACGCCGACCCGTTTCGACAGATATGGGAGGAAGCCCAAGAGGCGCTCCGCTCCAGGATCCGGCAGGCCCGCCACCAGGTCCGCTCCAATCAACCCAACCCGGACCTGATAGACTTTGTGGCCAGGGTCGCGGAAGAAGTAGGAGTGGATGGGCACCGGGCAGAAATCGCCATGCTGAAGACCGCGGTGGCAGCCGCCGCCCTGGCAGGGCGGTCAGAGCCCGACCCGATGGAATTGCGGGACGCCATGGCCCTGGCCCTGCGCCACCGGGTCAAGCGGCTTCCGATGGAACAGGCTTCGCTTGACCTGGCAGCCCTTGACCGATTTGCAGGGGAATTCCTGGCACGGAGGCATCTTTGAGGAGGTGAAGTTACGCGAGGATCCCGTGCAGGTTTTGGCGCCAACTCGCGACTTCACAGAGGCACCTCCGGACGGCAGGCTGGCCAGTCCAGCGGCGCCAATAGGGGGTCTCGCGCAATACACTCCCGCCCCCTGGGAGGGACTGGAGGGTGAGTTCTCATCTGGGGATGGCCATGCAGGCGGGGGTTCAGCCCGCGCGTGCGACTGTGACCTGGATATCTGCTCGCATCACCGGGACGATAACCCTGCCGCCGCCCGTCTGACTTTCGACGAGGACCTGATCCGCGAGACGCTCCTCGGCTTCAATCCCCGATGGCTCTTGCCACCCAAAAATCGCCGGGAGCGGGATGCGTCCGGCAAGCGGAGTCAGGCAACAAGCCGGCAGGCCCGTGGTCGTCACATCCGCAGCGTCCCTCTGACTCAATCGCGCGACATCGCCTGGCCTGCCACAATCCGGGCAGGAGCGGTACACCGAATGCGACGCCCACGCGGCCCCCTGGCCATCCCACTTGCTCCGGCCGACTTGTTCGCCAAGATCCGAAGGCGGAAGGTGGGCAACCTTCTCCTTTTCGTCATGGACACCAGCGCCTCTATGGGAGTTCAGCGCCGGGCCATCGCGACCCAGGCGGCGATCATGGCGATCCTCCTCGACGCGTATCAGCGACGAGACCGGGTCGGGCTCGTCGTGTTCCGGGACCAGCAGGCTGAGGTCGTCCTACAACCCACGAATAGCGTGGACCTTGCGCGGCGCGCATTTGAGCGAATGGAGCTTGGCGGCACGACACCGCTATCGGCAGGACTAATGGCCGCTCTTCGGATCGTGGAGCGGGAGGGCCGACGCAAACGCGACCTGGCTCCCTTGCTGATCATTCTCACCGATGGCCAGGCAAACATCTCCCAAGGAGATCAGGACCCACTGGAAGAAGCGCTTCTTGTGGCACGGCACATGCGGGCGAAACGGGTGGGCGGGGTGGTCTTGGGGACTGAGGTAGCGGCGAGTCAACAGGCGCCGTTACGAGCCCTGGCAAGCGCCCTGGGGGCAGGCTACGTTCCTATGGGGGAGATCACGCACCGGGCAATCCTGACCGCTATCCGTAGCCTTCAGTCGCGGTGACAGCCGCCCCTGCTTCGAACATCCTCGTGAGCCTCTCGGGCCAGGGGATCATCAACCTCATGCCGTGTTGACGAGGTGAGCAGGGAACATGTCGAGAGCGACCGCACGACGATCTGGGGATTGACTTGTGATCTCGCCATTTGATACTCTGGGAGCCGTCCCGCCCCTCGCATGGCTACCCGTAAGTGAGTGACAAAGGGGCTTGTCAAGTCATCGATGTGAGATCCGCGGGCGCAATCGTTGCCCTTTGCTGCGTGATAGGGGGAAGCTGAGGTGGCGATTGAACTGGTGAGGACTGATGACCTGATGTCCGCCGACGGGCATCGAGTGCCAGGTTATCTTTTCACTCCCTCCAAGGCGATGGCCGGTGCGGTCCTGATCCATGGATACGGCGGCTGTAAAGAACAGATGCTGGGCTTGGCGGCCAGGCTGAGCGAATCCGGATTCTCCGCGCTTTGTCTCGACCTCAGAGGGCATGGCGAGCACCCGGCCCCGCTGGGGAGTGGATTGCTTCTGGACCTCGAAGCGGGCATCGCTCGCCTTCGTCCTACCGGGCGGACGATCGCCATCGGTCACAGCCTTGGGGCAAGGCTTGCCTTGATGAGTTCTGCAGATGTGCTGGTGGCCATCTCCCCGGCGCTTCCGTCCCAACCATCCGAGGAGGGGCGCCAGATGCTCCTCCATTTTGGGAGCACGGCGGTTCGAGCCGTCTCTCCGGGCCAGATCCTTCAACTGTTGCAGGAGATGGGACCGGTCCCTTCATTCGCGCGGCCGAAGCTGCTGATCCACGCCAAGGGCGACATCCCATCCCTCATTGAAGGCATCGCAACCCTTGCCAGGTCGCAGCCTGGGGCCCTTCTATGGGAAATCGAGCTGGACCAGCACCGGGAGGCTCCTCTGAACCAGGGGATCCTGGGATATCTCCCCCGATGGTTCAACCACCTCGATCTGAAGTTCAATAGAGAGCTGCTGAACGATCTTCCATCCCGAGTATTGCGGGTCTTGAATCAGGCGGCTGTCTCGCCCCCGACGTCATCTCACTGAACGGGAGGGCGAGGCGGTCATCTCCGCGTGGATTCCAGTGGCGCGTCGTTGGCACCCGGCTGGTTGCGGCCAGCGGTAAGAGCGATGAGTGACGATGTGGTCGAGATCCGAGGCCAGAAGGTGACCCTCTATCGGGACGGGCCAGATGGGCCCCGCCTGGATCGGAAGGTCCATCTCGGCGACTTTCTCCAGGCGGTTGCTTCCACGCATCCGGGTCCGATGAAGGACCGCTATCTATTCTTGCCTAGCGGGACTCGGTTGGTGCAGGTCAAAGGGGCCAGCACCATCCTGGTCATCGAACAGCCGCCCCAGGTTCGACAGATCCGATGGAGCAATGAACGGATGGGCAAGGGAGGATCGTACGCCTCATATCGACTGGCCTTTCCCTATATGGTCTACGTCGTCACGTTCTACCGGGGCGAGTTCGAGGATCTTCGCCTTTACCACAGGACGGCCCCGCTGCGGGCCGGGAATGACCCCGTGTGCCTGAGCAACCTGATGAACGTGCAGGCCGATCTCGGCCTTCCCTCCTGCGCGAGAGCCTGCCTCCGCGGCCGACCCTCCGGCCTGACCGACCTGCCGTTCGCCGGGCAGGTGGAAGGTCTGCTGACCTATTTTTGGACCTCCGGGTTCAATATGGACATCGAAGGGAACTGCTTTGAGAGAGCCCGAGTCCTCGACCCGCGCATCTCCAGCATGGAGGCTTGGCAGCAGGCGAGCGAGGCGGACCCCCTCTTCCCTCTAGAGGTGGCGTGGGAGTTGGCGGCACCCAGCCTCCAGGAAGAGGTGGACCGGCAGTGCGCCCTCCGCCATAATTATCTGAATCCGATCAGCAGCGCATCCGGTGTCGCCGATCTGCTGTACCGACTGGAAGAGACCGGGTAGCTAGAGAGAGAAGGGAGCCATGAGCGACAAAGATCGCATCCGGATGGAGGAACGATACGGACTGTTGGGGACCGGGACCAGCGAACTCACCGTCCAGGGCCGCCGGTACGACCTCTATGAGCTGCTAAAGGCTATTGGGGAAGATTATCACGATATCCGTCCGATCGACGCCAAGGAACTCGAACCGGGGACACGCTTCGCCCTCCGAGTCTTTGACGTCGAGGAGCGGATGGTCGTCGCCTTTGAGTTCGACGCCCAATTTCGCTCCTTAAAGGAGGACCACGTGCACATCGCAGAGTGGATGGGCGACGACTATTACGAATTCAATTGGGGGATCTGGTGTCCCGACTCCGTATGAGGGTCTCATCCCATGAATGAGCATCCCCGCATAGAACCACAACGCCAATATATTCAGTCCAGGGCGGAGGACCTGCTGGGACGGGTTGAGTCGATGACCGATGAGGAGCTCCGGTGGACGGTGCGCCTCTTCGCAGACTGCCTGGACCCGACCGAGCGCGAGGGGCTGCTTCGGGGTTACAACGAATATCTTCGCCTCGAGGACCTGCAGCGCTTCGTGAGCGGGTTTGTCCCCAGGTACACTGAGCGCGCGCTGGTGGACCTTGAGACCAAACGGATGGCCGACGGCTCAAGGCTTGATGAACTGACTGACGAGGAGTTACAAAGCATGTCGTTGGCGGAGAAGTGGGGGCTGCTGGAGCGTCACACTAGCGGTCTGGTCGGCTACAAGCTTCGCCGGGAGCTCGCCAGGCTCTTTATGTGCGGGAATTACGACCTGTACCATGGCTCCGGCCTCTCGGAATCGTCGGTGGAGTTCCCGATCTACCATCAGGTGCAGGAGCGATTGATGGGCCTTCCCGAGGACCAGGTTCTCGCCCTGGCGGCTCGCGTGCAGGAGATGACCGCCGGCCTCGACCAACTCTCGCCCGAGCAGGCAGACGAGGTCCTGGCAAGGATCCGCTCGGCGATCGGCGGGAGTGTTGACGTTCACCAACCCATGGAGTCTTTGGTGGGCGGGCGGATGGCGAAACTTCCACTGGTGACTGAACCGACCACGGCCGAGCTGGCGGCGGATGTGAAAGAAGCCATAGGAACCATGACTCCCGAGGAACTCAAGCGGTCTTTTTTCGTCCTCCTCGACCTCATGACCCTGGAGGAGATCCGGAGAGATCTGTCCCCGCTTCAGGGGCAGTATCAATCCGCACACAACATCCCGCCAGAGATTCTGTCCGCCCTCGTCCCGATCATCGCGGCCAAGCTGGGTGACCGAAACCTCTGCGATTTCGCCGACCGATACCGAAACGGCCGAATGCTCGCCATGCCGCCCGTGGGTGACCAAGTCTGGTCACTTCTGCCCACGGACGAGCGCCTGAAGCTGCTGGAGCAGGACAACGACCGTATGGATCTGGCGCAGAGCTCACGCCATCTTGCCAAGATCTTCTTGAGCCTGGAGTACCGGTCCCTCTTCGATCCGGATGCGCAGGTGAGGATCCTCGAGTCAAATGGATACCAGCGCCTGGTCAGCAAGCTGTTCCTGGACTTTGGACAACCCGAGGAGGGCCGGCGTCTGCGTGAATTGAACCGAGTTGTCAGTCGGATGATGCTCGAGGCCGAGGCGACACCTGAAGCAGACCGGGACAACCGGCTGCTGCAGATTCGGAAGGTGATCGGGACCGCACTCGACCTCCCGGACGAACAAATCTTCGCTGGCACGAAAGGACGCGAGCCATGACCCGCTGGGAATATCAGGACCGGATGTTCATGTTCAAGGAAACCAAGGAGGGGCTCCAGACCGACCTGGGTTGGCTGAACGAGACGGGCGCCGAAGGGTGGGAACTGGCCGGCTCGGTGCCCTTGATTGCGCCCAACCGCGATGGGGTCGCCTACGGGACAGTGGGTGCGTTGCTGATCCTCAAGCGCCCGATCGGTTGAGGTCGAATTCATGCAACTGCCGTCAGAAGAGCTATTGGCCTCCGTCCTGGCCGAGACAGAACAGGCGAGGGCTACAGAGGATCGGGATGCTCTGGCGGCCTCGCTGTTTCGAATGGCGACACTCTACCGGCAGCGTGGTGAGGCGATGAAAGCGATCACGCCTCTGAAGGAACTCCTTGCCTTGCAGGAAGAGACCCAGGATCATCAGGTGATGATTCCAACCCTGCTCTTTCTCGGCGACCTCTACCGACGCCAGGGAGGGTGGCATCAGGCGCTGGCTCTGTACGACCGGGCCTGTGCCATGCAGGAGGCGGCAGGCGACAAGACCGCCATGGCCGCCACCATTGGCAGCATGGGTGTGGCATACGAGGGGATGGAGATGTGGGAGCAGGCGCTCACGACCTATCGCCAGAGCCTGGCCCTCAAGGAGTCGCTTGGTGACCTTGTCGGGGTCGCCCTGATCTGGAACAACATCGGGAACGTCGAGGCAAAGCGGCGCCGGTTCGAGGAGGCGTTCACCTCGTATGGCAAGAGCCTGGCCATCCAGGAGAGAGCTGAAGACAGGCTTGGTCAATCGATGACGCTCGCCAATCTGGCAAGCCTCCATCAGCGGCGCGGCGAGTGGGAGGAGGCCACCCTCCGATATCGCGAATGCCTTTCCCTCGTGGGAAAAGAGGATCCTCAGCGAAGGGCCGCGGCCTTGAACGGCTTGGGATTCGTGCGAAAGAAGGTGGGTGATCTCGAGGGGGCCATCGCAGCCTACGAGGAAGCCCTTCGGCTGCTTGAAGCGTCCGGAGATCACTTGCGGTCAAGTGTCATCCTCCACAACATGGCCCTCATCCATGAGGAACGGAACGAATGGCGGGACGCGCTTCGCCTGATGGAACAGGTCATTTCGATCGATAAGCGGATCGGCCACCCCGATTTGAAACAGGATATGGAGGTCTTTCGTCGAATCCGTTTGAAGCTTGATGTGGAGCGCGATGCGCATCAGTAGCGCCGCCGTCGCTTCGAAGGAATACGCCGGGTGAAACAGGCAACGCGAGGCGATGCCCACCGATGGATCGCTGAGGCGGAGAAGGATATCAAGGACGCCGAGATGTTGCTCCGGCATGAGGGCTACTATCCCCTGTGCCGGTTGGCCTACCTGGCAGCGGCAAAGACGATGCGCGGATTGTTACTGGGAATGGGCCAACCATTCCCGGAGGAGGCCGACCTCGCCGCTTTGAGTCAGCAGGTCTCATTGGTCGAGCCAACGCTGGGAGTAGTGACGCAGTCCCTCGACCCGTTGCAGCGATTCGCACCGCCAGCGCCGACAGCCGGTCCTGAGGCAACGCCGCTCCCTCCTCCCCTCTATAGCAGGGAAGCGGCGAAGCGGGCCATCGCCCTAGTTCGACAGGCAGTCGCCGAGGTCAAGCGATCCCTGACCGCGTTGTCATGAGGTCGGTCTTTTAGGAGGATCCTGACGGTCATGAAGCGATACTTGCAATTGCTGGGAGAGATGAGGAACTACCAGTTGCCCCAGGCGAAGAGCGCTGTGCAGGAGATGGAACCTGATGATGAACTGGTGATTGTCGTGCCGGACCAATCGATGGCCGAGACGATCCAGCAGTGGGCAACAGGCCAGGGCTACACCGTCTCCAATCCCAAAAGGAGCGGGGAAGGGATGACCCGATGGCAAGTCACGGTCCAAAAGGCCGTTGCGCCGGGAGAGAGACCGCCAGCCGGAGCGCCGGCCCTTCCTGCCTGAATCTCACAAGAAATGGAATCGCTCGGGGCGTCGGAGGTGTTCGCAACCTGGGTTGGCAAGCTCCTCAGGCCATTTCTCCTAGAACTGCTGGAGCGGAAGGGCAACAGACAGCCGACGGAGGCCGATCTGCAAGCGGCGTTCGAGGCGCTCTGGCCGGAATGCTCGACAAAGCTGATGGTCCAGGAGCCCTGGATGGGAACGGTCCGGTTCAAGAGCCTTGCGCGCTACCAGCCAGAAGAATTCGAGGCCATGGTCTTGGATCCGATGGGCTGTTTGAGTGAACGGTTCGGGGGCGGGAAGTTCAAGGTGAACTTCTACCAAGGCATGAATTTTCTCGCCACCCGGAACTTCAAGCCTGAAGGCGAGGCGAAGTGGAGAGAGATGCCGGAGTTACAAGAAGACTGAAGCGCACGTCCCTCGTTGCTCCAACACCCGCTACTAACCATCCCTCCGACTTCTCCTTCGTGCCGGGTCAAGAAACGAGCATAGCAAGGCGCGGCCCTTGGCGCCGCACCCACTGCGCGGGTACCCGGCGTACTTTTTGGGATACGTCGCAGGGAGTGCGCCAAGGGCCGCAACGCCGCTAGGCGAGGTTTAATTGGGCCGGCACCCTATTACACCTAGCCTTTTCCCAGCAAATGCGCGTCCATCTCCTTCTGGGCTTCACGAAGCGTCACGTAGGGCGTTCGCTTGCTGACCTGCTCCTGCCGGTGGCCGCAGCCGGAGCACTGCACGACGTACACCGCCTCCAGATAATAGTGTCCGCAGTTGGGATCGGCGGGATCGTCCGCGAGCGCGATCCGATCGAAGGAATCGATGCGACGGAGAGGAGGATCGTCACGGTGGCATCGTCTGCAACGGAACTGGTCCGCTCGTTCGGCCAATCAATGCCTCCGGCGCTTAAGGGCCGACACGGCTCGCGCCGCGTCGGCTCCTCTTTGCTGGCGGAACAGCGACTGTCTCAATGACGGCGAATCGCGGCAACAGGTATCCTGCCCTCGGCCAGCAACGCCTGCGTTCCCCTACTCCGCTGCGCGTCCCGTCCGGGCTGGATCGCGGCCAAACGCCCCTTCCACGGCACGAGGTCGAACCGCTCGCCCTTCGGATGCGCCTCATACGTGTCGATCAGGTCGCGGTAGAACTTGACGATAGCGCCCACGAGGGACACGGCGTACTCGCGGCCCTGGATCTTCAGGCAGTGGACACCTAGGTCGATCAGGTGCGGGACATCGTCCAAGAGGAAGAATGCGTCGTTCTTGAGGGCGACGTGGTCCTCCCACTTGGTGTCGCCGCTGTAGAGCTGCCAGTCCTCCAAACAGACCCTGTAATCAAGGCCACCCCGGTTCGGGCTCCCCTTGAAGAGGTCTTTGCCTCCATCGTCGATCGTTCGCTCAAGCCGATGATAGGGTGACATCCAGCACTTACCGAGATAGGTGTAACAGTAGTTGGCGTGGATCAGGATCTCAATCCCTACGTCGAGCTGCTCCTTGCGGGAGGCAAGCTCCCTGAGAGTCAGTTTCGTGTCCGCCACCACCTGCGAGACACCGATCTCCCGATAGAAGGCCACGTCAGCGTTGTTCAAGATGTTGGCCCCGATGCTGGCGTGGATGGTCAACTCGGGGAAATGCCGGTGGACGACCGCAATCGCCCCGACATCGGTCATAATGGCCCCATCGGCACCGTACCCAACGAGGGTCTCCATTCGGCGCAAGAGGTCCGGGATCTCCCTGGACTGCATGTTCGTGTTGAAGGCCACCCGGAGCTTCGCGCCGCCATCGTGGGCGATCCGGATCGAGTCTCGGACAGCGGCGTCGTCCATCTCGAAGGCGTCGCGGCGGCGGCTCCATCCGCGAGGTCCGACATAGATGGCATTCGCCCCGTTCCCGACCGCCTCCGCGACCATCTCCAGATTGCCCGCGGGAGCTAACAGCTCGATCATCGAATCACTCCTTTCACCTGAGAGAGTTGAAGGAGGTCTGTACCGGGCCGCCCCGGCCCCGAGGCCTCCGCCCAACGCCGCGCGCCCAGGTACTCCATTCCCGACCCCCCGAAGTAAAAGCCGTTGCAGAGGCCGACCCGAGCATGGTTTCTGAGCGTGTTCCACCACCCCTCTTCCATGCCGTTCATTCCTGCGACAGCCTGCTTCAGCGCCTCACGGTAGACCCTGCCGACCTCCAGCCGATAGGCGGGACTCTCCGAGACCGCCTCGATCCGAAAACAATCACGCCCCTCCGCCACAAGCTGGGGGAGGTGCTCCAGCATGCAGACATCCCGTCCGCTCAGGACCCCTTTCCCTATTGACTTCATCGCCCAGTCGCCCTGCTTGAGGAAGAGATCCTGCTGGCAGAGGTCGGGACACTTCACCCCCCATGCCTCCTCATAGTCCAAGAGGAAACAGTGATCCGAAATGCCAAGCGGCATCTTCCCGTGAACCAGCAGCTCCATCGGAAGCCCGACCTGGCGCTGGATCTGACCGATCTCCTCCAGGCTCAACTCGTAGTTGGGGGTGATCCGCATCGCCCCGAATCGCTTGAGGACTTCGGCGCCGGCATCGGTGTAGACGTTTGCGAGCCCGCCGATGTGGACCGGCAGGCCGGGGTGTGTTTCGTGGACGATCTTCAGCACCCCGAGATTATGGACCTCGACCGCATCGGCGCCAGCCTCGACGGCCACCGCCAGAGCCTTGCGGAGCTTCGGAAGAAAATCGTTCCGCGGGGCGGCGTACGAGGTGACGTACGCCCTCTTGCCCTGAACTTTAACAGCCGCGATCGCTTCCCGAAGGTCATCGAGATGCTCCAGTAGGTTCGCCTCGTATAGCCGGCACGTGATATTGCCCAAATAGATCGCGTCGTACGGGCTCAGGTCTGAGGCCTTGAGGTCACGCAGATTCGAGATCGTTGTATTCAGCTCAAACGACCGGGTCACCCAGTCTCCTTCCCCACACGTCATCGGCGCGCCACCGTCCAGGACGGCTCGAGCGAGGGTTCCTGGAAGGTGGGAAGGGGGGTTGTATCCATCCATGCATCGATCGCCGCCCGGTAGCGGCGAACGAGCGGGGCAAGCAGGTCCGGTGAAAGACTTCTGCCCTGGAGCTTGACCACATCGACGCCGGCATCCAGGACATCAGACAGGTCGTTGATGGGACTGATCTGGCGGCTGGGCAACAGGCGCTTCGTCACCTGCTGTCCGTCCAGGTAAAGACCCCACGGCTGCTCGCAGACCTTGAAGCAGACACCGGCGCCTCCACGCTTCATGCTGCCGACGAGCCGGCTCCCCTCTCCGTGCACCTCTGCCAGGGGAGTCGGATTAAGACGGTAATAGCTTGGCATCCAACATTTGCCCAGCAGGATGAACTCCTCCACCATGTGGATCATAACCTCGGTCATCACGTCCGGGACCTGCGCGATGGCGCGGAGCTCATCCAGGGAAAGGGTGCCGGGCAGGACGACCGCATCGGCCCCCAGATCGCGGTAGAAGGCGACATCTGCCTCGTTCATGGCTGCACACCCGATGCTCGCGGTGATGCACAACGCCGGGTAGCGAGCCCGCAGTTCCTCCAGAAGACCTGGGTCGTTGACGATGACGCCATCGATCCCCCAGCCGATCAGCTCAGCGACTCGACCGAGGAGGTATCGCCGTTGGGTTCGGCGAGGGATGGTGTTGAGTGCAACTCGGACTCTTCGAGACCGGGCATGGGCAGTCTTGAGAACCTCCTGAAGCTCTTCCGAGGTCAGCTCGCCTTTTGCCCCGCCGCGGCTCCATCCCTTGAGACCGACGTAGATGGCGTCGGCGCCGGACTCGAAGGCTGCCACGGCAGCAGTCGGGTCACCGGCGGGCGCAAGGAGGATCGGCGCATCTGCCCGATGGAGAATTAGTGACATCGTATCGTTCTCCCTGTCGAACGAAAACTAGGGCAGGGTAGCACCCATTCCAGGGTGAGTCAAGTGGAAAGTGGCGATGTCGGCTCGGCCCCGCCCATGGCGTGGGTGATCAGAGAGGCCACCTCTCGCACCTTCCGTCCATAGCGAGGCAGGCGGCGGGGCGGCATCGCAGATCCGAAGCCGACGAGGCCGATCGTCAGGACGGGATGCCCCTGATGGTCGAAGATCGCAGCGGCCACACTATTGATCCCAGCCTGGATCTCTCCTAGGCTTGCCGCATAACCACGGCGCTTGGCTTCTTCCACCTCCCGCCTGACCCTAGCCAGCACCGACCCTCTCCGCCCCCGCTGGCCGAGCACGATCTCCGCCCGGAGCACCCGCTCGATGTCGGATTCCCGCATACGGCACAGAAGACTCCTTCCCATGGCCCCAGAGACCAGCGGCAGCACTTGGCCCAGCGGGACCGTGACACGGAAATCATCCAGCACCTCCGCCTTGTCAATGACCACCACCTTGTCTTGAACGAGGCGTCCCAACAGAGAGGTCAGCCGCATCTCCTCGAACAGATCGACCAGAAACGGCTTGGCCACAACGGCGCCGCTGGCGGCGGCCGCGACCGCCCCACCCAGCTCAATCAGCGCCGTGCCAAGCGAGTATTTCTTGGTTACCTGGTCGTAGGCGACCAAGGCGTGCCGCTCCAGTGTTCGCAAGATGGTGAAACAAGTGCTCTTGTTGACCTGGACCCCTCGGCTTAACTCCGACACCCCCCAGGGCCGGTGATTGCGCTCTTTGAGGAAGCGGAGTAGCCTGATCGCGTGCTCCAGGGCCGGAACCCGATATCCCTCTGCCGCCATATGGACGATTTCCAGACTGTTATTCGTTCTCTCTAGAGAACATCGTTCTCCCAATCGAACATTTCTAGCAGTGAAGGGCGGGCCTCGTCAAGAGGAAAGGAAACCTGGAAACGGAACGGCCTGGAGTTCAATTGTCCACTGACTCCAGGCCGCTGAGATTGCTGCGTGGGGGCTTTCGGATGGCGTACCGATTTATTTGGCCTTTGCCTTGTCTTGCTCCCGCTGGCGGAGGACCCGGCGGAGAAGCTTGCCGGTCCCGGGCCCGCCAGGACCGGGTGCCCGAGGCATCTGGTCGGTGAACTCGACCTCCCTCGGCAACTTGTAGACGGCGACCTTCCCCTTGCAGAACTCTATCAGCTGCGCCTTGAGGGCTTCGGAGGGCTGCTGCCCCGATTTGAGAGCGACGAAGGCCTTGGTCTTCTGGCCCATGACCGGGTCCGGTACGCCAACAATCCCCGCGTCTGCGACTGCGGGATGTGTCACCAGGACATCCTCGATCTCCTCGGGGCCGATCCTGTACCCCGAACTCTTGATGAGATCGTCCTCACGCGCCAGGAACCAGATGTAGCCATCCTCGTCCATGCTGACCATATCCCCCGCGCGGCACCAGCCATCCTTCACAGCGCTGCGCTGCTTTTCCGGGTCGCGCCAATAGATCGTCCCCGTGGGGCCCCTTGCCCAAAGCTGGCCGCTTTCACCCGGCTTACAATCCTTCCCCTCTTCGTTGACAACTCGCAGCTCGTAGCCCGGGATCGCCGGCCCGATCGATCCCGGCTTGACCTTGCGGGTCGCCGCCGAGCTGATGAAAACAAACATCATCTCGGTGGTTCCGAGCCCCTCGAAGATCTCCTGCCCAAACTTCCCCTTCCAATCGAGGTATGTCTGGGCGGTCAACGACTCGCCTCCGCCCGTGCAGGTCTTGAGCGAGCTGAGGTTGAACCGCTTCCCGGCGTCCGGAACCTGGAGCAACTTCCGATAGGCGGTCGGAAGGGCCGAAAGAATGCTGACCTTATGGTTCTGGATCGTCTCAAACATCCCATCCGGGGTGAAGCGCGGCAGGAGCGACAGGGCCGCGCCGAATCGATAGGGAATGGTGGCCGCGGCGGAATAGCCGGCCGCCATGGACAGAGGGGCGGCGCTAAGCAGCACGTCATTTTCCGTGAGACGCCAGCAGTGTTTGCCGAAGCCATCGGGGACGATGAGGGCTTCCTCCATGAAATGGGCCGTCCCCTTCGGCAGCCCGGTCGTCCCGGAGGTAAAGAGAAGTACCGAGACATCCATGCGATCCCTCCGCACAGGGTCGCACGTCGGCTCGCCGGAATCGAGCAGCTCCTGATATAGGAGATATCCCTTCTTCTTGATCTCCTCCGCGTCGCCGCCGACAACGATAATGTGCTTCACCGTTTTCAGTTCAGGCTTCGCTTTCTCAAGCTCCTCCAGCAGTGTCGCGGCGACGATGACCGCCTTGACCTCAGCATTGTTGAACACGTGGGCGATCTCGGCCCTGGAAAAGAGAACGGAGGTCGGCAGGACTACGGCGCCGATCTTCAGCACGGCGAAGTTCGCCACGATCGCCGGCGGGATATTCGGTAGGCGCAACGCGAGCCGATCGCCCTCCTCGATCCCGAGCTTCTTCAGCGCACTCCCCAGCTTGTTGACCTGGGCTAAGAGGGCTTTATAGGGGATTCTCTTGTCATCGAAACAGAGCGCCACCCGGTCCCCCTTGCCCGCGGCGACGGTCTTGTCCAACAACTCCTCGGTGCTATTCAGCCGCTGAGGGATATGCTTGAACTCCGGTAGCGTGTAGATGCGCTGCGGCCTGAGCTCGCTCGGCGGCAGGTAGTCGGCCGGTATCTTCCCCATCGTCTCCCCCTACTTGTTCAGAAGGTTCTGCAACGCTTCCTCGACCCCAACGAGACGGCCCAGGTCCTTGTCGCTTCGAGGGTACACCTCTTCTGGATAGCGGTCTCCTTCTTTGGCGTAGATCAACAGGGCCGGGACCGCCTTCCCGAACTCCTCCTCCAGCGCCCCCTTTGCGCCGAAGACCGCCCGCTTGCTGGCGCTCGGTCCCGTCACCGCCGCATTATATTTCATGAACCCCGGAGGGCTGACTTCGACATCGATAGCGCTGGCGTTCACCCCCTTTACCTTCAACTTCTCGCACAATTCGATCGCCTTGCCGTTATCGCAAGAGAATTGCGACCCCGGAGTGACTTTACTGCTGTAGTAGAAGTCAACTTTCATTGCGCTCTTCTCCTCTGTGTTGAGCCTCGAATGCGTTTCGCGGGATGCTTGGCGAGCCGAAACGGTTGAAGCGATTTGCGCGCGTCTCGCACGCCAAGCGGATCCGGTCAAGGCGTCAACCGTCTATCGTACACGCTTCAGAAAGAAGGCCACGGCCCCGAAGTTAGGGACCGTGGCCTTCAGTGCCTTGTAACTCCGCCGATTGCCCAAGGTATGGGGCCGCGCAGGCCGAAGTTGGCAATGAGGCGAGCCGCTATGCGCCGGGCTTCCACCCCTTAGGGATGATCCGCACGTACGGGTATTCGATCTTGGTGCAGTAGCCGTCGTACGCCTTCGCGACAATCGGATCCAATGCCGGCTCGAAGCACTCCGGCGTCGCATGGATCGGGCAGTTCTGTTTTCCAGCCATCCAGACACCTCCTTCTTCCCCCGGGGATTCCCCAGAGGGAGCCCGGACGGGGTCAGAGGGCCCCGTCCGGGCTTTCTCGGTTCATGGGGAGATTACTTGTACGGCCTCCCTTCCAGGATGAACTTCGGCCGGCTGCCGACCAAGTCCTCTGGCTTGAGTGGGCCACCACTTACCAGCTTGCCCCGAACGTTCTTGTAGATCGGGATCGGTTTGCCCTGGAAGTCGGGTCGGGCCTTGGGGGCCTCACTGACCTTGTCGGCCGACCTCCAGTCCTTCTTATAGTCTTTGGTCTGGGCGAATCCGGGCAGCTTGTCATGCGGCGCCGTGGCCGCCGTCGGCCCACTCACCCGCGTGCCGTTGTTGATCTCAACAGCCCAGATCGCGTCGCACCCTGCGCACTTCACCTTCCCTTTGAAGAACCAGAAGGTGAAAGGGTCCAGGTAGTTCAGCGCCTGGCACTTGGAGCACTCCAGAATCAGAGAGCAATTTGCAAAGGACATCAGCAACCCTCCTTTCGAGCCTTAGATGATGTCTTGGGACTCCAACTCTTTGATCTTCGCCTTCGAGAAGCCACAGAGCTTGGAGAGGATATACTCGTTATCGGCGCCGACCGGCTTGAAGGCCCACTTATGCCGCGGTGGGGTCTCCGACGCCATGAAGACCGGACCCTGGCTGAAGACCTCGCCGAAGGTCGGGTCGTCGATGAAGTGCACGTTCCCCCGCTGCAGGAAGTGCTCGCTGGTCGAAACCTCCTTGCTGTTCATTACTCGCTGCGCGTTGATGCCGTTCTTGTGCATGAACTCCTCGACCTGTTCCTTGGTCTTGTCCTTGGCCCAGACCTCGAGCGCCTCATACAACGCCGGCTGGTTCTCGGCCTTGACCCGGTCGTCGTGAGTCGGGAACTTCTTGGCCAGGTCGTCGCGGCCGACCGCCTTCATCAGCTTGGCATAATCGGCATCGGTGTAGGCGCTGACCAGGCAGAAGCCCTCTTCCGCCTCCGCCGGAAACTGCGAGCCCGGATAGGACGACTTCCCGCACCTGATGACCCCATGCACGGCCAGCAGCGGGTCCCAGTTGCCCCAGCGCTGCGCGACCAGGCCGTGCCGGCCGAACAGGGCAATGGCATCGGACAGGTGGCGCTGCGCCCCCTGGACCTGGGAGTATTCGAAGAAGTCGCCGACGCCGGAGACATTGTCGCGCCAGTAGAGCGCTGCAATGCACTGGAACGCCCCCATCATCCCGCCCCAGTAATCCATGATCCAGATCGTGTGCTTGGACGGGAGGCCGCTGGGGAACTTGCCTTCGTAGCCGGGGATCTTGACCGGCCACCCGGTGACAGAGAAGCACCCACCCTGGGCCTGGCCCAGGATGTCGTAGGACGCCCGCTTTCGGCCTGGACCCCAGCCGCCGAACCCGCCCAACCACTGGTAGATGATCCGGGGATTGATCTGGCTGAGCTGCCGGTAGCCGATCCCCCAGCGGTCGAACGTCCCGGCCCGGTAGTTCTCGCAGACGATGTCCGACTTGGCGCCCAACATCTTGACGATCTCCTGCCCCTCGGGCTTGTGGAAATCGACGGAGAGGAAATACTCGTTGTGATTCGCCCCGAAGAATCCGAGCCCCGTCCCCTTGTCAGGTAACCACTTGGAGAGCGGATAAAGCAACGGCTCGTTAAACGGGGTGGTATGACGCATCGGCTCTCCGCGCCGTGGAAGCTCGATCTTGATCACCTCGGCCCCCAGCTCCGCCAGGTAGTTGGCGGCGGAGGGACCCAGGATGTACTGCGTCATGGAGAGCGCCCGAACCCCTTTGAGGGGCTCCGGCTTGCTAAAGACTTTCTTCGGGTCGAAGGCATCCCGACAATACTCTTCAAAGGACATCGCCATTAGATTACCCCCTTTCCCTTCAGACCGTCCATGTCGGCCTTGGTGAGGCCCAGCAGGCGGCGGTAGACGTCGTCGTTGTCTTGTCCGGTCGGCCGGCCGATCCACTTGACGCGGCCTGGCGTCCGGTATCCGAGGAAGGCCGAGCTCCCGATCAGCACCGGGCCGTAGTTCTGGTCGTCGATGACCTCCATGTGGCCCCGATACTTATAGTGCGGGGTCTCGCACACCTCGTCGAAGAACGAGACGCCGCCCGAGGCCACTTCTTCAGCCTGGAGTTTCGTCTCGGCCTCATATCGAGTGTTGTCCTTGAACCATTCAGAAAGGGTGGTGTAGGTCTCCACCTGCATGTAGTGGGGAAGCCGGTCGGTGACCACCTTGAGCTTCGGGTCCTCGATGATGTGCTGCTCAAGGGCTGGTTGGTCCTTGCCGACTGTCTTCCAGATGCGGAACCAGAGGCGGTCGTGGCCTCCGCCGACCATGATCTGACCGTCCTTACACGGGTTCACCGCATAGATGTTGATCGCCAGGTCCCAGTTGCCGTAGCGGGGCCGGATGCTGCCATCCATGCCGTACCAGCCCCAGTTGTAGTCGAGGATCCGGATGACCCCATTGGCCGCCGTGGCCTCGATGAACTGCCCACGCCCTGACACCTTCTCCCGGTAGTAGAGGGCGGTCATGATCCCGATCGCGGCCGAGGTGCCGCCGACCTGGTCGCACATCCACCAGCCGGATCGAGTCGGTGTCCCACCGAACGACTTCGGCGCGCCCGTCCCGTGCACGAAGCCGCAGGCGGCTTGCGCTGTCGGGTCCAGGTTGCCTGGCCTATCCTTCATCGGGCCCCACTGGCCAAGCTGTCCCACCCAGCAGTAGACCAGGCGGGGATTGATCTGCGAGAGCTGGCGGTAGCCGATCCCTTTGGCATCCCAGTCACCGGGGGGGGCGTTCTCGATGATCACGTCGGCTTGCACAGCGAGCTTCTTGAGCAGCTCCCGCCCTTCGGCCGTCTCCAGATTGAGGGTGACTGACTGCTTGCTGCGGGCCTCGGTCAGGAACCGCGCCCCGACCTCCCCGCCGTGAGTGTCCTTGAACATATACTCCTTGCGGCCGAACGGGGTCAGCTTGCGTAGCGGGTCTCCGCCGATCGGCTCCACCATGATGACCTCGGCCCCCTTCTCCGAAAAGAGCGAGGAGCACCAATGTCCGATGACCATGTTGCTGGTGCAATCCAAGACCCTGACGCGGTCCAGGGCCTCTGGCTTCTTGAAGTTCTCGCTCTGTCGCAGGGCCGACTCAAGCCAGAGCGCATACTCCTTCTTCTGGTCGCTCTCCCCCTGATAGACCTCATCGGGAGTGGGGGTTGCGACCGCCGGCCAGGGCAGGACTGGAATATTTGGCTTCTTCTGGTCTGCCATGCTTTACCCTCCTGTCTTTCATCCAGTTGAGAGATCCAACCCGAACGGGATACAACTCGAAGTTCCAAGCACGCCCTTACTACACCCCTGAGATCCAGAAATCGTTTGACCTGTCAATCACCCCCATCCTCAAGACCGGAAGTAAAGCTTCCGGGAAAGGCTTTTTCAAACACCGAATAATCTCGCCTCCAACCCACAATAAAACGCTGTTCTACTCACTAACTCGGCACCACACCGATCTCGTACCCAAGGCGTTCAGAGATCTTCTCCCCCGCCTCTTTGACGAGTGGGACCAGTTCCTTCTCGATCCGCTCCATGGAGAACCGAGAGAGTGGCCCAGACAGGCCAACGCTGGCCACGACCTTGTGAGAGTAGTCTCTGACAGGAGCAGCAAGACACCGCACTCCTAACTCAAACTCTTCATTATCCAAGACGAACCCCACCTTCGCAACCTCCCGGAGATGTTCCCTAAGCGCCTCGGGGCTCACGATGGTGTTCTCGGTGAGCTTGCGCAGCGGTGTGTCTTTGAAGAGTAGTTGCAACCGATCAGCCGATTCAAAGGCCAATTGGACCTTCCCTGCAGCGGTGCAGTGTGCTGGAAGGCGCTGTCCCAGTCGAAGCACGATCCGAACGGTCTGACTGGTCTCGTGCATGAGAACATAGATGACATCGGAACCGTCCAGAATAGCGAGATTGGCGGTTTCATCGCATTTGTTGACGAGCTCCTCGAGGATCGGCCTGGCCTGACGCCGAAGGCCAAGATGGTGGAGGAAAACATTTGCGATCTCGAATGTCTTGATTCCAAGGCGATAGTTTCCGCTTTTTCTGTCCTGCTCGATGTAGCCGCGAACCTCAAGTGTGGCCAGCAGCCGGAACACATTATTCTTGTGCAGATTGAGCTTCTGCGCTAACTCCGTGACCCCCAATTCCTCTGCGCTAAAGTCGAATGACTCCAGGATATCAAGCGCTCGGTCTACCGACTGGACGACATAATCAGCCTTCTCCTTCTTCCGATGCTCCATGCAGGCCTCACAATCCCTCCGAAGGAGAAAACTATTCCTGCCCGGAGAGCATCCTCTTCTGGCTCTACATCGGCTTGGATTCAGGGGAGGGGAAAGACGCTTGGGGACTATAAAATAATGTTCTATTTCTGTCAAGGAAAAAATTAAACGCCATTACAAAAGCGAATGTGAACTACTGAGGCGGGCCTTAGGAGGACCCTTCCCCGCTCAGGCCTCCACCCTATTGCCGAAGATCGCCGTGCCGATCCGCACCAGCGTCGCCCCCTCTTCAATGGCGACCTCGAAGTCATTGCTCATCCCCATCGAAAGGTGGCGGAGCCGGTAGTCGGGATGGGTATCAGCCGCTTCATCTCGCAATAGGCGGAGCCTTCGAAAGAAGGGGCGGGCGTCCTGAGGGTTCCTGTGAAACGGTGGGATGGCCATCAATCCTTCGATGGTCAGGTGGGCATAGGCGCGGCAGGCCTGGAGTAACGGGAGAAGCTCGCTCTCGTGAAGGCCGGACTTGTCCGATTCTCCTCCCAGGTTGACTTCGATCAGCGCCCGAACCTGCTTCCGCAGTGCCGCCCCATGCCGGTCCATGGAGGCGGCGAGTTTTACCGAGTCGAGGGAGTGGATGAGGTCGAACAGCTCGACGGCAAGCTTACTCTTGTTCGTCTGAAGGGTGCCGACAAGGTGCCACTGAGTGGAGGGTGAACCGAGAAGGGCGACTTTCCCCTTTGCCTCTTGGACCCGATTCTCGCCAAACACCTTAAGGCCGGCGTCAAGCGCCTCACGGATTTGGGACACCGCCACGCTTTTTGTGACGGCGACGAGTTCCACACCATTCGGATCCCGATCGGACCGGCCGGCCGCCTCGGCGATTCGCCGCCTCACCTGCTCGATCCGCTCTCGGACCCCTCCTCCCACGCTCGCCGCCCCCTTTCCCTTACCCTAACAGAACGGAACGCCGAGCGTCAACGAGAGAGGCGTGATGGGCGGGGCGCGGCACGTTGAAGGGAACGTCAGCGATCTCCTTTCCGGGCAGACCGCCGCAACCCTTATTCCCGCCGCCCGCTTAGGATGCGCTGTCCTGGTTGCTGCGAGCCCTAAGCTCTGCGATCCCCTCGAACCGCAAGATCCGCCGACAGTTCGGACAGACATTCTTTATTCCGCCGATCGTCGCCAGGCAGTGCGGACAGGTGAGACCCGAGCCGCCTGGAAGCAGAAGCCATCGTATCAGTTCGCTGAAGCGTCGCCCTCTATCCATCGTCTCTCCCGAATGTGCCAGGGATCCAACTTCCTCCTTGATCCCTAATGCCGTTCCAACTCGTTACGGCCAACCGCTGACAGGTATCCTGCAGCGGTTGTTCAACGATCGCTTTCCCTAGTGCCGTTCCAACCATCCGGCTTCACGACACACAATGATGTGTGGGCAACTTACTCGGCCTGTGAATGGTGTCATTGTTCGTCCCAAAAAAGGTTGGAACGGCAACTAACCTCGCCCCTTTGGCATCAATGGTTGGAACGGCACTAATCGGCCTTCCGACGCAGGAAGGTCGGGATATCCAGTTCGTCCTCATCAATGTCGCGGGATTTGAGTTGTTCAAGATCACGAAGCCTGAGCTGTTCATCCGACGCCTCGCTTCCGACCGATCCACGCTTCCTGAGGAAGCCCCCTCGTTCGGCCGCCCTTGCCGTGTAGGCCTTCATCTCGACCATGTTTGACGGTTCCTCTCCTCTCGCTGAGAGCGCGACATCGAACCCCGTGGCGATCACGGTCACCCGAACATCGTTGTTCAGCGATTCGTCGATCACGGCCCCGAAGATGATATTGGCATCGGGATGGGCCGACTTGCAGATGGCGGAACTCGCCTCGTTCACCTCGTAGAGCGATAGCGAGGGGCCGCCGGTAATGTTGATGAGGACGCCTTTGGCGCCGTCGATGGCGACGTTCTCCAGGAGGGGGCTACTGATGGCTTTGGAGGCCGCCTCCTGAGCTGCGTTCTCGCCGGACGCGGTCCCGATCCCCATCATGGCGATCCCACGCTCCGACATAATGGTCTTCACATCGGCGAAGTCGAGGTTGATCAGGCCCGGCACTACAATGAGGTCCGCAATCCCCTGGACCGCCTGTCGCAGGATCTCATCAGCAAGCTTGAAGGCATCCATCATGGGGGTATGCCGCTCGACCACTTGGAGGAGTCGTTGGTTCGGGATGGTGATCAAGGTGTCGACGCACTCGCGCAGCGCCTGGAGCCCCCGCTCTGCGTGGAGCTCTCGGACCTTGCCCTCGAACTGGAACGGCTTCGTCACGACCCCGACGGTCAGGATGCCCAACTCCTTGGCCAGATTGGCCATAATAGGCGCCGCGCCGGTTCCCGTCCCTCCTCCGAGACCGGCGGTGATAAAGACCATATCCGCGCCGTCCAGGAGGGTCAGGATCTTGTCGGTATCCTCAATCGCCGCGTTCCGCCCAATCTCCGGATTGGCGCCCGCCCCGAGCCCTTTGGTCAGGTTCGCGCCGATCTGAAGCTTCCCTGCAACCGGCGACAGCTTCAACGCCTGCGTATCGGTGTTGACGACGAAAAACTCGACGCCGGCGAAGTTTGCCGCCAACATCCGGTTCACCGCGTTGGATCCGCCGCCCCCGACCCCGATCACCTTGATCTTGGCCACGTGCCCGGCATCGACCTCCATCTCGAACGGCATCCGCGCCTCCTTACGTGAAAGGTGTTAACGGTTCACGGTTCATGGTTCATGGTTCACAGAGGAAAGCGTTCACGGTTTAACGTTCACTGTTAACGGACAGGAAAAAACACGTCGATTCTTCTTCCGGTCAACTGTCAACTGTGGACCGTCAACCCTCATAAAAAATCGCTGAACCACTGCATCATCCGCTTGATCACCTTGTCCACCAATGTTCGCTCCGAGAACTTGTCGAAGCGTCGGTGATCCAGGTGGTCCCTTCCGTACAGCACCAGGCCGACCCCGGTCGCGTACATGGGGGAGCTGACGACCTCCTTCAGGCCGCCGACGCCCGTCGGCATCCCCAGTCGAACCGGAAGGTCGAACAGCTGTTCGGCCAGCTCCGGCACCCCCTCCATGATCGAAGAACCGCCCGTGACCACCACTCCGGCAGCCACCTGCCGCATGAAGCCGGCCCGGCGAACCTCCAGCTCGACCAGCGTGAAGATCTCCTCCATTCTCGGCTGGACGATCTCGCAGAGCATCTGGCGCGACAGAAGGCGGGGCTTTCGGCCGCCGACGCTCGGGACCTCCACGACCTCCTCGCTGCTCACCAAGGACGCCAGGGCGCAGCCAAACTGGCGCTTGATCTCCTCTGCAGAGTGAGGGGGGGTCCTGAGCCCGATGGCGATGTCGTGGGTCAGATGGTCCCCGCCCAGCGAGAGCACCGCGGTATGGCGGATGCTGCCGTCAACGAATACGGCAATGTCCGACGTCCCACCGCCGATGTCCACCAGGAGCACGCCAAGCTCCTTCTCGTCGGCGGTGAGGGTCGCCTCGCTAGAGGCCAACGGCTGCAGGACGATGTCCCGAACCTCCAGCCCGGCCCGGGCGGCGCACTTGATGATATTCTCCGCCGACGCGATGGCGCCCGTCACAATATGCACCTCGGCCTCGAGCCGATGGCCGCTCATCCCAAGCGGCTCCTTCACCCCTCCCTGATCGTCGATGATAAACTCCTGCGGGATGATGTGAATCACCTTGCGATCGGCCGGAAGCGTGACCGCCTTCGCCGCCTCGATGACCCTATCGACATCGGCTTGCGTGACCTCTTGGTTTTTGCCAGAGACCGCGATGACCCCTCGGCTGTTGAGCCCCTTTATATGACCCCCAGCGATCCCCACGAACGCGGAGTCCAGGGAGATGCCGGCCATTGCCTCAGCCGCCTCGACCGCTTTCTTGATTGAGTCAACCGTCCCATCGATGTTGACAACCACCCCCTTCCTCAATCCTCTCGAAGGGTTGGTCCCGCAACCGATGATCTCAACCCCGCTCTCCGTGACCTCCGCGACGATCACGCAGATCTTCGTCGTGCCGATGTCCAGCCCGGTGACGATCTCGGCTCCCTTGGTCACGCCTCCCCCCCCTTCGGAATCGGCTTGATGATGATCTTATCGGCGAAACGGAGATCGGCATATTCCAGCTCGCGAAGGCTGATCGCACGAATCCGGAGCACCCTGGCGAGCCGATCCAACTGCCAACGCAAGGCGTCCTCTTGGACACGTAGATACGGCATCCCGTGGCCCAGCGAGACGGTGCAGCTCCCGTCGCCCTCCAGCCGGATCTCACGGGCCTGGACCCCGGCCCCAAGGGCGTCTTGCTGAAACTGCCGCCACAGGCGCGAACCCTGCTCAAGGCGAGCCGCGTCGAGTCGGTCACCCGCGCTGAGAGGCTGGTCAACGTTGATTCTCAGGATCGGAAGGTTAGACATCTCCTCAACACGCGCGTCCTTCAGAATCATCCCGTCGTCGCTCACGAGAAAAGCGTGATCGGTCAACACAACCGCTCGAGGCGTCCGCTCCGACACCCGAATGAACAAGCTTGACGGAAGACGGCGGCTCACACTGGCCGCTTTGATCCAAGGGTTGCGCATGATACGCCCGGCCAGACCGCTCAGGTCTACCTCAAGCATGCTCGCATTGGGCGGCAGGCCGAGGCTCTGGATGACCGACACAGTGGGCACTCGCCGGTTCCCCTCAACAACGAGATCGGTGATCTGAAAGTAGCGCAAACGTAGCAGGCGCGGAACCTCCCGGCGACCGACCTGCCCGAGCGTGACCAGAACCGCAAGAAGGACAATCGGCACCGCAACCTTCCGCATCCGAGGACCGATCAGGGCCGCAAGGCGCCTCACGCGCCAGATGCGCCCCGGCCGTGCCGACGCGAGCCTCAGGAAGCGCCGGCTCGGGCGAAACGCGGCCTCGTCCTCAGCGCGCGATGGGCGATCCGACGACCCGAATCTCCAGTTCAAGCGCCACCCCTGTTTTGGCCCGTACCTCGGTCCCGGCCCGGTCAACCAACCAGAGCACATCTGCCGCCGTCGCGCCGCCGAGATTCACGATGAAGTTCCCATGTTTGTCGGAGATTTGCGCGGCGCCGCGCCGGAGCCCCTTGAGCCCTGCCAACTCCACCAGACGCCCGGCGAAGTCGCCGGGAGGGTTCTTAAAGATGCAACCGGCCGACCGATACTCCACAGGCTGCGTCAGGTTTCTTTTGACCAGTAACCTCGAGATCGTCCGCCGAATCTCCACCGGCGCTCCCTTCCGGAGAGCGAACGCGGCCTCCACAACAACGACCCCTCTCGGGAGGGCACAGTTCCTGTAGGACACACTCATTTCTTGTCGTTGTAGCACCCGCTCTTCGCCCGAGCAGTCCACCACGCGGACCCACTCGAGATGATCGAGGACCGTCCCCGATGGCGTCCCGGCGTTTCCCAGGATCGCCCCCCCAACCGTTCCCGGCACTCCGGTCAGCCCCTCGAGACCGGTCAGGCCACTTCTCGCCGAGAGGGCCAACAGACGGCTTGTTCGCACGCCTGCCCCGCAACGGATCAGGCCCTCAATCGCTGAGAGGTCCAGAAACGTTCGCGAGAGATTGATAACCACCCCTTCGACGCCTCCGTCCAGCACCAGCATATTGCTGCCGCCACCCAGGACCAGGGCGGGCACGGATTCGTCCCGCGCAACCTTGAGCAACGCTTTCAGATCCTCGAGGTCGGCAGGGTAGACCATCACCTCGGCCGGGCCGCCGATCCGGAAATAGGTGTGACGAGAGAGCGGTTCTTCAATCAGGACGTTTCCTCTGATCACGCCCTGGAGCCTCTCTCTTAGCCTCAACGCGTCCTTTACCATCCCAGCGACCGTTACAGTTCCTGTCGTTGCGGTTTCTTCCCCACAGCGTCTGGGGTTCAGGGGATAGGGTGTAGGGTATTAGTAAGGTTGCTGTTCTCCTCTCAACCCTAAACCCTCCACCCTACACCTTATTCGCAGATACCGCTCCAGCTTCAAGACGATGCACGATCTCCTCGCAAGCTTTCCAGATGTCGCCCGCGCCCATGGTGATGACCAGATCGCCCGGACGGGCCAGCTCAAGCACCAGATCCGGAACCTCCTCCTTGCGCTCGACGAACAGGACCTCGGGTCGGCCCCGGCGTCCGATCCCTTCGGCGATCTGACGTCCCGAGATCCCCGCGATCGGGGCCTCCCCAGCCGGATAGATCTCGGTGACGATGATCCGGTCTGCAAGGTCGAATGCCGACACGAAGTCGGACAGCAATGCCTGGGTCCGGGTGTAACGGTGGGGCTGGAAGACGGCGATCACCCGACGGCCAAAGCCTTCCGTGGCCGCTCTCAGCGTGGCTTGGATCTCAGCCGGGTGATGGGCGTAGTCGTCCACCACCATGATGCCCCGCGGTGTCCCCCTTACCTGGAAGCGGCGGGACACGCCGGAGAACTCGCCAAGCGCCGCACGAATCACGGCGAATCCGATCTCCAGCTCGAGGCCCACGGCCACCGCCGCCAAGGCATTGGAGACATTGTGCAGGCCCGGCACCCTGAGCTCCAGCTCTCCCAGGTGCTGCCCCTTCTCACGGACCTTGAACGTCGAAGCCAGCCCCTGAAACGAGACCCCCTCCGCCGTGACGTCAGCCTCTGTCGTCAGCGCGTACGACACCACTCGCTTCTGCACCCTGGGCAGCAAGTTACGGATATGCGGCTGATCCAGACAGAGAACGGCCGCGCCGTAGAAGGGAACCTTATTGATGAATTCGAGAAACGTCTCCTCGATCTGGCGCAGGTCACGGTAGTAGTCCAGGTGCTCGGCATCGATCGTGGTCACGACCGCGATGGTGGGGGCGAGTTTGAGGAAGGATCCATCGCTCTCGTCCGCCTCCGCAACCATGAACTCCCCCCGCCCGAGCTTCGCATTGCTCCCCAGCGCATCCAGCCTGCCGCCGATGACCACCGTCGGGTCAAGCCCGCCCTTTGCCAGGACCGCGGCGACCATGGAGGTCGTCGTGGTCTTGCCATGCGTTCCGGCCACCGCGACGCCGTACTTCATTCGCATCAGCTCCGCGAGCATCTCGGCCCGCTGAATGATCGGGATCGAATGGGCCTTGGCGGCCAGAATCTCGGCGTTCTCAGGCGAGACCGCCGAGGATCGGACCACCACATCGGCACCCCGCACGTGGGCCGGATCGTGCCCGATCCGGACGGCGACGCCAAGCCCCTGCAGGCGAAGGGTGTGTTCCGACGCTTTCAGGTCGGAGCCACTCACCTGATAGCCAAGATTGTGGAGGACCTCGGCGATCCCGCTCATCCCGACCCCGCCGATCCCGACGAAATGAATGCGCCGGATCTTCTTAAACATGCTCTTCGCAGTTCCAGGTTCCGGGTTCCGGGTTCCAAGTGTGACTTGAGCGCTTCTTCAACATGGAACCTGGCACTTGGAACTTGGAACAATCTTTGAACTTGGCACCTGGCACCTGGCGCGCGGCTAGTACGACGAGGTCGGCCAGGCGTGATGCCGCGTCTGGTGTTGCCAGGGCCTTCGCTCGTTGTCCCATGGCCTCTATCAGCCCCCTGTCGCGAAGGAACGACCGGATGATCTCGGCCACATCGGCACCGTTCAGCTTGCTGTCCAACAGCATGTGCGCTCCCCCAGTGGCAACCAGCGCCTCCGCATTCCGTTGCTGATGATCATTGGCAGCGAAGGGAAACGGCACGAGGATCGACGGCTTCCCGAGCGCGCAGAGCTCCGCCACGGTGCTGGCACCCGCCCGACAGAGGCAGAGATCGGCGGCGGCGTAGACCAAGGCCATTTCCCAAAAGAAGGGCTCCACCACCGCTCGATGGCCTGACGCCTGGTATGCACCGCGGACCTGGCCAAGGTCGCGGGAGCCTGTTGAATGGAGAAACTGGAGATGCCCCCGCTCGGCCTCAAGCAGGGGAAGCGCCTCCAACACGGCCTGGTTCAATCGATGAGCCCCCTGGCTGCCACCGAAGATCAACAGGGTGAACCGATCCGGATCAAGGCCGAGCCGCGTCGCCGCCGCGACCCGGTCCACGCCGAACAGTTCTGTTCGAACGGGATTGCCGGTCACCCGAACCTTACCCTTCGGAAAGAAGACCGACGTCCTTTCGAAGGCGACAGCCACGAGATCGACGATCCTTCCGAGCCACCGGTTGGCGAGGCCGGGAAAGGCGTTCTGTTCGTGGATGATGGTCGGGATCCTGGCGAGCACCCCCGCCAGCACCATAGCGACGGAGGCATAGCCGCCAAGTCCGACGACGGTGTCGGGGCGGAACCGTTGAAGGATCGACCGCGATCGGACGAGACCCGACGGGATCAGCGCGAGGCTTCGAAGGCGCTGAGGCAGTCTCTTGCCCTGCAGCCCGGATGCCCTGATCCCTTCGAAGTCCCAGCCGCCCTTGGCCAGCAGGGACGCCTCGATCCCCCCCTCGGCGCCGACGAAAAGAAGGGCGGAGTCCGGAAACCTGGACCTCAGCTCCTGGGCCAACGCAATGGCAGGGAAGAGGTGCCCTCCTGTCCCACCCCCAGCGATGAGGACTCTCACGAAGGCCGACTCCTCGTCACCTGGAAGCGGGATATGCTCAGGAGGATCCCCATGCCCAGGAGCGTGGTGACCAGAGAGGACCCGCCGAAGCTGATGAACGGCAGGGGCACACCGGTCGTGGGGAGCAGCCCGGTGACCACGCCAAGGTTGATGGCCGCCTGTGAGACGATGGCAAAGGTGACTCCCATCGCCGCATAGGTGCCAAACAGGTCCGGCGCGCGCAGGGCAATCCGGACCCCGCGCCACAGAAGGATACCAAAGAGGAGGATCACCAGCAGGGCCCCGATGAGACCGATCTCCTCGCCAACGATGGCGAAGATAAACTCGGTGTGAGACTCCGGCAGGTAGAAGAGTTTCTGGATACTATCGCCAAGCCCACGCCCCAGGATCCCGCCCGGACCCAACGCGTAGAACGACTGGTGGATCTGGTAGCTTGCCTTGGAGGAGGCGCGGGCCGGATCCATGATAGCCAGCAGCCTGGCCTGGGCGTAGGGGTGAGCCAGCATCAGCAGATAGCAGAGAGCCCCAAGGGCGAAGAGCGCAGCGCCCAGTTGTGTCAGACGGACTCCGCCAACGAAGCACAGGGCCATGGCCGCAAGCAGCAGCACGGCCGCTGTCCCAAAGTTGGGCTGCAGCACGATCAGTCCGAAGAAGAGTCCGGAGAGGAGAAGAGGTGGCAGGAACCCCTGAACAAAACTCTCCACGCGATCGGCCCTCCCGGCGAAAAACTTGGCCAGGAGCAGAATCAGGGAAAGTTTCGCGAGTTCGGAAGGTTGAAAGGAGAACCCGAACATCCGGAGCCAGCGTCGCGCGCCGTTGACCTTGACCCCAACAGACGGGATCAGGACCAGGAGCAAGAGCAGAAACGAGGCCAGGAACACCACGGGGGCATACCGCTGGAATGCGCGGTAATCGTGGTACATGGCCCAGACCATTACCGCCAACCCGACCACGGCCCAGAGGAGCTGCTTCTTCAAAAAAAACAATGGGTCGCCGTATTTCATCTGGGCCTTGATGGCGCTCGAACTGTAGACCATCACGACACCGACCCCGACCAGGAGGAGGGAAACGGTACACAGCAGCCGATCATAGGGAAGCCGCTTGGCAGTCACGACGCGAGCCTCCGGACCGCCTCCTTGAAGACCCGTCCTCGGTCCTCGAAGTCGGCAAACATGTCGAAGCTGGCGCAGGCCGGTGAGAGCAGGACAACCTCTCCGGGCGATGCGACCGACGCAGCGCGCTGGACCGCCTCCTCAAGACTGCCGGCCTCCTCCATGGCACAGACGCCATCGAGTTGAGCCTGCAGCTTTCCCGCCGCCTGGCCAATCAAGATCAGGCGCTTGACCCGCTCCCGAACCAGGGGCGCAAGGGGGGTGAAGTCGCTCATCTTATCCTGTCCACCAGCGATGAGCACAAGCGGGACAGTGAAGCTCTCAAGGGAGCGGGCCACCGCCCCGACGTTCGTCCCCTTGGAATCATTGACATACTGAACGCCGTCGACCTCGGCGACGAATTCCAGTCGGTGTTCAAGTCCCTCAAACCGGACAAGTGCCCTCCGAATCGCCTTCGTCGGCGCGCCAACCAACGCTGCGGCGAGGCTGGCAGCGAGGGCATTCTCCAGATTATGCAGCCCCTGAATCCTTACCTCGTTCCATCGGCAGATGGTCTCCCGCGTCCCCGACAAGGCGACGATGAGCTGATCCGCGTCGAGGTAGGCGCCCTCGGCAAGGCGTTGCCTCCGGCTAAACGTCACCCTCTTCGCGACGGCCTTCCGCGCCGCGTCGAGGACCATCGGGTCGTCAGCATTCACGACGGCGACATCCGACGGCGCTTGGTTCTCAAAGATGCGCGCCTTGGCCTGGTAATAGTCCTCGACCCTGTCATACCGATCCAAATGATCCGGGGCCAGGTTCAGAAGCAGGGCAACGTGTGGTCGAAACCGCTCGATCGTCTCCAACTGAAAGCTCGACAACTCCGTCACCACCAGGTTGCCTGCGGGCAGGCCTGGTGCGACCCCGCACAGCGGGGTGCCGATGTTGCCGGCCACGTGCGAAGGCAGACCGGCTTCCTTCAGGATGGCGCCTAAGAGGGTGGTGGTCGTGCTCTTGCCATTCGTCCCGGTCACCCCGAGGAAGGTGGCTTGGCTACACCGGAAGGCCAGCTCTACCTCGCCGATGAGTGGGATACCGGCTGCCCGGACTCGCTGAAACAGCGGCCCGCGGAGATCAACCCCAGGGCTCACGACGATGAGATCGGCCGAGAGCAAGCGGTCTGTATGATGCCCACCCAATTCGAGGATGACCCCATCTCGCTCCAGGCCGTCCAGATCGCCGTCAAGCTCACGCTCTCCTCGCTGATCGGTGCCGATGACGGATGCGCCCCGCTTAAGCAGTAGACGACAGGCCGCCTCCCCGGAGCGCGCAAGCCCAACGACCACCACCCGCTTACCAGTCAGATCCAGCATGGCTACCGCCATGCAGTTCCGGATTCCGGGTTCCGGGTAGGGGCGACCCGCCGGGTCGCCCCTACACCTGAAACGCCGGATTTGGAACTCGAAACTTCTCTCAACACCCTCACCTCAGCTTCAATGTGGTGAGGGAGAGAAGGGCAAGGATGAATGAGATAATCCAGAATCGGACGATGATCTTGGGCTCTGCCATCCCGTTCAGCTCGTAGTGGTGATGGATCGGCGCCATTCGGAAGACTCGCCTGCCGGTCGCTCGATAGGAGAAGACCTGGAGGATGACCGAGATCGCTTCCACCACGAAGACCCCGCCCACGATAAGCAAGAGTAGCTCGTTCTTCACCAGGATGGCCATGGTTGCCAGGGCGGCCCCCAGCGCCAGTGATCCCGTATCGCCCATGAAGAGCTGGGCGGGGTACGCGTTGAACCACAGGAATCCAAGACTCGCGCCCACGATGGCCCCGCCGAAGACGGTCAGCTCGGAACTCCCTTTCACGAAGATCACTTGGAGGTAGCGGGCGATGGTGGCATGTCCAGCAACGTAGGCGAGGACTGTGTACGAGGCGGAGGCCATCAGGATCGGGCCGATGGCCAGCCCATCCAGTCCGTCGGTCAGGTTGACGGCGTTCGAGCTACCAACAATGACCAGGGCAACGAACAGCACGTACGCCCACCCCAGGTCGGGCATCCAGCGCTTGAAGAACGGGATCGCCAACTTGGTGGTGAAGGAATCCACCGGCATGACATAGAGGAGGTAGACGCCGATCATCAGGCCAGGGATCAGCTGCCAGATCAGCTTTGTCCTGACCGAGAGTCCCTTGCTGCTCTTGCCGACCACTTTTACATAGTCATCGGCGAAGCCAACTCCCCCCATCCAGGCCGCGCAGAAGAGCGCCAGCCAGACGTACCGATTCGTAAGATTCGCCCAGAGCAGCGTGGAGGTGAAAATCGAGGTCAGTATCAGGAGACCTCCCATCGTGGGCGTCCCCGCTTTCTTCAAATGGCTCTCCGGGCCATCGTGCCTGATGCTCTGGCCGATCTGCGACTCACGCAGCTTGCGGATGAGGAGGGGTCCCAGCAGGAGGCTGAACAAGAGTGCGGTGAGAATGGCGCCCGCCGTACGGAAGGTGACGTACCGGAAGACATTGAAGATGATGTAGGTCTGGTGCAACGGGAAGAGGAGATGGTATAACACTGAATCCTTGTCCTCCGTTAGTACATAGGGTTGAGGGTTTAGGGTCTAGGGTTGAGAGGGGTCCTTCTACCCTCCACCCTAGACCCTATACCCTCGGCTCACTTGCCTGGCGTTACCAAGTGCCGGCGATCCACCAACGCCCTGCCTTCTTTCGACTCGAACTGGGTGACGCGCTTTTCCCGATGGGCCTCAAGCGCCAACTCAACCAGTCGGCAGACAAGTTCTGTCGGCTTGATCCCGCTGGCCTCCCAGAGAGCAAAGGAGAGAGACCCGGGCATGGTGTTGATCTCATTCACGAAGGGCTCCATCTTGGTGGCATCGATGAGGACATCGACGCGAGAGATCCCGCGCGAGTCGATTGCCTCAAAGGCCTCTCTTGCCAGACGCCGGACCTCTTCAGCGAGCAGATGGGGAAGCCTGGCGGGGATGATGCTCGGGGCAAGGTCGGCGCTCCCCGGTTGCGTATTCTCCGAATACTTCTCTTGATAACTGACGATCGAACCGGAGCGGACCAGCTCCTCGCACTCGGAAACGTTCAGGGTATGGTTCCCGAGAACGCCGACCTGGACTTCAAGCCTATTCTCAACGGCCCGCTCCACCAACACGCGCTGGCTGAAGCGCATCGCCGTCCGCAAGGCGACCAAGGCCCCTGCCGCATCGCTCGCCATCGCGATGCCGATGCTCGAGCCCGCCACCGCCGGCTTCACCACTACAGGATACTGAAGCCGGCTCTCCAGCGCCTTCAGGACTGCAGCCTCATCCTCCAAGATCTGCCTTCGCGTGAACGCTATGCCCTCAACGACGGGAAGACCGGCGCCGCGGAACACCAGCTTGGAGACAATCTTATCCATTCCAACCGCCGAGGCGACCACGCCAGCACCGACGTACGGGAGATCCGCCAGTTCACACAGGCCTTGTATACTGCCATCCTCCCCGTGCGTCCCATGGATGACCGGAAAGGCGACATCGATCGTAGGATGGAGCTGCCTGCCCAGCCACGCTCTCCGTTCCTGGCCGGACACAAGCGAGCCCACCGACGGGTCGGGCGCCAGGAACAGCGGTTGAGCTCCCTTGGCCTGCTGACCGCGGTCAAGATTCTGGAGTTGCGGCGCGTATCGCTCTCTGCTCAGCCTCAGCTTTTCCGCATCGATCTTGGCCTTCTCAGCGGGTGCCACATGCGCGCTGAGGTCAGCAAGCCTCCGAATCTCCGTGTCAACGGACAGCAGGTCCCGAACCGCCTCGCCGGCCAGCCAGGTGCCCTCCGCGGTCAGGAAGATGGGGACGGTCTCAAACTGGTCCTGCAATCTCAGCAGGACTTCGTACACCTTGCTGGCGGTCATCACCGAGACTTCTCTCTCGACGGAGCGACTTCCGAAGATCAGGCCTATTCGTTTGACGGCGCTACTCATGACAGTTCCAGGTAGGTATCAGGCAGACGATTTTCATACAGAAGGATATCGCCCTGCCGGACGATGTCCTTCAGACAGTCTGCTACCTCATCGCTATGTCGGGCCACCAACACATGACTGTCAGGGAAGCCGCCCTTGCGAAGCCCCTCGCGCAGCGGCAGCGTCTGCGTCGGCCCAACAAGCACCACGTAGTCGCAGACTGCCGCGGCAGCCTGACCCAAGCGGCGGTTTTCCTCGGCCTCGATCCGGCCCAACTCCACCAAGCCCGGCGTGATCAAGATCTTCGCGCCGCCCCCGAACTGACCCAGGACCTCCAGGGCCATCTGGGCGCCCCGAGGATTGGCGTTGGCCACATCGATCAGCTTGACGAGGCCACCCTCTTCCCGAACCTCAAGGCGCTTTGGCGCCGGCGTCAGCGACGCGACCCCCGCCCGAATCTCCTCCAGAGGCACGCCGCACTCCAGGGCCGCGGCCACAGCGCCCAGAATGTTGGCAATGTTCAGATTCCCCAACAGCTTGGTCTCAAGCAGAGCTGTGCCAGCCTCGGTCTGCACACAGAAGGCCGAACCTCTACTGGAGGTTTTGATGTTCTTCCCCCTGACATCCAAGGTCCTCGCGTCCTCGCCGATCCCATAGATGATTGTTCGCCTGCCTTCCCGCCTCGCGCGATCGATCAGAGGCACGCAGCCCGGGTCATCGGCGTTCATGATCGCCACGCCATCCGGTGGGAGCGAGGCGATCAGCTCGTACTTCGTCTCGGCAATCCGCTCGGGCGTGCCGAACCGCTCGAGATGCTGGACCCCCACCGCCGTGAGGATACCAAGCCTGGGTCGGAGGAATGCGCAGACCTCTCGGATCTCGCCTGGACCATAGGCGGCTACCTCGACAACGAAGAACCGGTGGTCGTCACGAAGGTCCTCACGGACGATCCGGGTAATGCCCATGGTCGTGTTGACACCGTCCGGGGTTTTCAAGACCGGGTAACGCCTCCCAAGCAAAGCAGCGGTGATGAACTTCGTCGTTGTTTTGCCATAGCTGCCCGTGATCCCCACGACCTGTCCGGGATACGTGCGCATGCGGTGTGCGGCCTGAAGGACAAATCGCCCGTTGATTGCCCGCTCCAGCGGAGTCAGCAGCAGATTCGCCAACAGGACCGTTCCCGCTGCCACCTCGGAGGCGACTGCCAACCCGGCGGCCAGGCTTATAGCAACGGCGAGAGCACCTGAGCCGACCGCAAGCCGGGAGAGCAGTCCCAGAACAAGCATCTGGATCGCAAGCACGATGGCCAGGCCCAGGATGAGAGTGGCGATACTAAGACGGACAGCGCGGGTCGTGAACTGCAGGCGTTGGCTCACCTGAAGGGAGGACCGACGTGCCGCAAGCCACATCCCGGCTGCCACCCAGACCACGTAAAACACAACGACAGGGAGGTGAAGGGTTGCGAAGACGAGCCCGGCAGCAAGGACCGCTGTCTGGACGAGGGCCTCCCGAGCGTCGAGTACGATCCTCCAGTGCCGGGGGATCCAGCCGCACAGGCGGGAGCTCCTGTAGCGTTCCAGCTGCGCAAGATACACGAAGTCCAGATGCCGCTTCGCCGCCACCACTCCATACGACAGAAGCGATTCCGCGGCCCGGTAGAAGAGGCGAGGCGGGCGCGCCAACGGTGAAGCCATCACCTCCCCCCTCGACACAGGAAGTCCCTCACGAGCTTGCGGAAGCGTTCAGGCATGTCTACAAACGGAAAATGGCCGGCCCCTTCCATGATCTCTAACTGGGAGCCCCGAATCCCACCCGCTATGATCTCCATTGAGGATCTCGATACCTCAAGATCCCTGTCGCCCCAGATGATCAGCGTGGGGGCCTGGACAGAGGAGAGGATATCCCTCAGATCTTCGTTGACCACCCTGACCAAGGTCCTTCGCATCTGTCCTGCGCTTCGGTAGTCACGTGATCCTACCCTTTGATGGACCGTGGAAAGGATTCGCTCGCCCAGTCTTCCCCAGATGGGACATGAAAAGACCCGCTTCGCCAGCTTGGCCGCTCCAACCTTGAGATAGTAGCGCGGCCCGAGGTTCCCTCGGATCCCCGCGCTGGCCACAAGGACGAGGCGTCGAACCCTATGTGGACTCTGCGCTGCCAGGGCGAGTGCGATTCGCCCGCCGAACGAATGACCAAGAAGGTTCGCAAACGCGATACCATTCGATCCCATGAACGCCTCGACATGGGCCGCGTACTCTCGGGTCCCCCATGCTGCAGGAGGAGGGGGGGTCCACCCGAATCCCGGCAAGTCGATGGCAAGGACCCGGAACTGATCCTCCAGGGCCTTGGCGATGCCGCCCAGTGATTCGGCAGATGTGCCCCACCCGTGGAGCAAGACGACTGGTTCACCCTCCCCACAAAGAGTAAAATGGGTGTCCAGGTCATTGACACGTGTCAGCACACCACCACCTCATGGCCCGCTGGAACGTCTCGATTCCCTTTCCCCGGCCGTGAGGATGGCCGCCGAGATCGACGCCGCCCCGTCAGCCTGATGCCCCGCGGTCAAGGGCTCACGCCGGACCGTCCTTATACTGCCCGGCCCTCGGCTGCCCGCTCGTGCCGCGACTGTTGCGAGCAGAGAAGGACGCGGCTGTTGGTAAGGCCGGTAGTCTGTCCAGGGGGCCCGAACGGAATCGTCCGCCTGGATCGCGGCGGCCGCGTGAAGGATGGGGTGATCTGAGAGTTGGGAACAGACGGCGTCGCGGAGGCGCTTCGTCACTACCTGTGAGGGAGAGGCGTCTCTACCCGGGCGCTGGCTCGAGGAGGCGATGAACAGATCGGCTGGCTTCGGCGTCAGGGCATCGGTGAAGGAGGCTGCACTCTCCGACTGCAGATCGCCCCAACGCAGCAGCCCGGAGGGCACGGACGCCATCTCGCTCGCCCGGACCCTATACGCCATCATCCTCTCCCGAACCCCAGCTCTCGAAGCGCCTCCCGTGCCACCTGCCGGTCGTCGAAAGGGATCGTGCGATCCTGGAGGATCTGATAGGTCTCGTGACCCTTCCCGGCGATCACCACCATGTCGCCTCGCTGCGCCAGCGAGAGGGCCTCGCGAATCGCCATCGCTCGATCAGAAATTATAACATACCCCTTACCCGGACCCCACACCTTTTTCGCTCCTGCCTCGATCTCCTGAATGATCCGTTGAGGGTCTTCTCCGCGAGGGTTGTCGGAGGTAATCACGGTGAAATCAGCCAGCCGGAGCGCGACCTCTCCCATCAGAGGCCGCTTCGCTCGATCCCGATCGCCACCGCATCCGAACAGGACGATCAGGCGGCCCTGGCAGCATTCTCTCGCCATCTCAAGGACGCGACCTAAGGCGTCGGGGGTATGCGCATAATCGACCATGACTCCGAACTCCTGCCCCTCCTCCACCCGCTCGCAGCGTCCAGGGACATGCCGTAACTCAGAGATCCCTTCGGCCACCTCCGCAAGGCTCGCCCCCAGGTGCAGCCCTGTCGCCGCGGCCGCCAGGACGTTGGACAGATTGTAGCGTCCCAGCAGGGAGGAGTGGATCGCCGTCGCCCCCCACGGGGTCTGGAGCCGACAGCGAACGCCATCCCGGGTGATGTGGATCTCCGTCGCCGCGAGGTCCGCCTGTTGCGTCAGACTGTAGGTATAATGTCGGGTGCGAGCTGCCCTGAGAAACAACGGGGCGGCGGGATCGTCGAGGTTGATCACCGCCGCCTTTTCCGTGGATTTGGTTGCGTCGGCCCCGAGGCCTTCAAACAGGGAGAGCTTGGCTCTTTGGTACGCCTCCATGGTGCCGTGAAAGTCAAGATGATCCTGGGTGAGGTTGGTGAACACCGCGACATCGAACTCGCAGCCGTCGACGCGATGTAGAGCCAACGCGTGGGATGACACCTCCATCACGGCGCTGTCGGCCCGCAGCAGTACCATCCGCGCGAGGAGCTCTTGAAGGTCGGAGGCCTCCGGTGTCGTCCTCGCCGCGTCCATCTCTATCCCCTCACTGCGATACGCGATGGTGCCGACCAGTCCAACCTGATGCCCGGCACGCTGCAGCAGCGACTCGATCAGGTAGGTGGTGGTGGTCTTGCCGTTGGTTCCAGTCACACCCACCAGGGTGAGCCTTCGTGAAGGATGATCGTAGAACCGGCTGGCGGCCAGGGCAAGCCCCTTCCGGGAGTCGCTCACCCTCACCACCGTCCCGCCACGCAGTACAGATTCTGGCAGATCGATTCGCTCTACAAGCGCCGCCACGGCCCCCGCTGCCCAGGCGGTGGGGAGAAAGTCGTGGCCATCCAGGGCGAACCCCCTGATGCAGACAAAGAGATCCCCGGGGTTGATCTGTCTGGAATCGTACCGGACCCCTCCGACATCCACATCGAGGGGACCGTGGAGGACCTGATACTCAGTCCCTTCAATTAAGGCGAGAAGCCGCACCGAGCATCCCCTCTGCCAGCCGAAACGGCCCCCCGGCGGCTGGTGAGATCCTGAGATACTTCAGCGACTCCCTGGCGATCTCACGGAACGTCGGGGCGGCGATCGATCCACCCCACTGCAGTATCTTCGGCTCGTCGATGACCACGATGATCGCCAGTCGTGGCTGCTCGGCCGGGACAAACCCGACAAATGACGCCATTACCTTCTGGCGGGAGTAGCGGCCGGTCGCGCGCTCCAATTTCTGGGAGGTCCCTGTCTTCCCAGCCACCTCGAACCCCTGAACTGCAGCCGCCTTCCCCGTCCCGTCCGTGACAACCCCCTTGAGGATGTTCGTGAGGGTCCTGGCTGTTCCCTCTGCGATCACCCGCCGGAGCTGCACGGGTGAGCCTCGGCGGACAACCCTGCCGTCGGCTGCCTTGAGCGACCCGGCGACATACGGACGGACCAGTGTGCCACCGTTCGCCACCGCGCTCACTGCCACCAGCATCTGTAGGGGGGTGACCGAGAGCTCCTGCCCGATGGAGAGGGAGGCCAGGGACAGAGCCGACCAATCCTTCGGGCGTCGGATCCTGCCGGGCGTTTCGCCAGGCAGATCGATGCCGGAACGATTCCCGAACCCGAAGCCGCTGATGTAATCATAATAGAGGCTCTTGCCCAGCCGCATGCCGACCTTGATGGCGCCGACATTGCTCGAATGCGTTAGCACCTCAGAGAAGGTGATGATCCCGAATCGTTCGTGATCGCGGATCATGATCCCGCCTACCTCTATGGCCCCATCCTCGCCGTTCAGCCGATCTCCGGGCCGCACGAGCCGCTCCTCCAGAGCCGCGGCCCCCACGACGATCTTGAAGGCCGACCCCGGCTCATAGTAATCGGCCACTGCCCGGTTCCGCCGGGCAAACGAGGAGGCCTCGGCGTAGTGGTTGGGGTTGAAGGTCGGGTAGTTGGCGAGTGCCAGAATCTCGCCGGTCAGCGGGTCCATGACGATGGCGGTGCCGCTGGAGGCCTGAGACTTCGCCACAGCCGCCTCCAGCTCCCGCTCCGTGACGTATTGGATCACCTCGTCAATTGTCAGGTACAGATCGCACCCCTGCGCTTCGTCCGCCTCCTCCCTGAAGATCGGCCGGCCCAACGCATCCTGCTCTCGCACGACCCACTTCGGCTTTCCGGCCAGGCAGTCGTCGTACTGGAGCTCCAGCCCTTCCAGTCCCCGGTCGTCCATCCCCACGAAACCCAGCAGGTGCGCCCCCAGCTCCTGTTTTGGATAGAACCGCTTGCTTTCAGCGATGCTCGCGATCCCCCTGAGGTCCAGTTGCGAGACGGCCGTCGCCTCCTCGGGGGAAACCCGTCGCTTGATCCAAACAAAGGGTTTATCTGATTTCAACCGCTCAAGAACCTTTTGGGCAGGCAGGCCCAGTGCCTTGGCCAGGTCGGACGCGGCTCGCTCCCGGTTCTCCACCTGGGGAGGTTGGGCGAAGATCGAGGAGACCCGAAGGCTGCCGACAAACTCTCGGCCGTTGCGGTCATAGATCGTTCCGCGGCGCGAGACCAGCGGAACCAGCCGCCGGTACTGCCGGTTGGCCGCCTCTACCAGCTTCGGATACTGATGCACCTGTAGGGAAAAGAGGCGACCGGAGATGATGGCGAGGGCTGCGGCGAGCGAGAGAAACAGCACGATCATCCGGCGCCGATGTCGACCCCGCGAGTCTGAGGAGGGCTTCACATCGGTCTGCAACGATGACGCCCTACGCGTACGCTTGTTGTGCTGGGTCGGCAATATCATACCCCTCGAAACCTACTGAAGCAGAATGACTTGACCCGACACCGGGCTCGTGAGTCCAAGCTGACGCCGGCCGATCTCCTCTACGCGGCGAAGAGACTTGAGGCGGGCGACCTCAAAGCGCAACTCGTTTTCTTGTCGAACGAGGGCGAGACGCTCCGCTTGAAGATGTTGGATCTCGTACCCCAGCCGAACGACCTGGATGCGCTGCCACACATAGAAGAGTACCCCAAACAGGACGAGGCATGCCAGACACAGCGAGGGAAGGAGATCCCATCTTCGGATCTGATCGACCCGCGGTTTCAAAAAGCCGCTCGCCCTGTCCCGGCCGAGCGCCGTAAGTGCGGGGATGCCTCGCACTCTCACCGCTCACCTCCTTTAGAGTCGCTCCAACTATTTCGCCCCAAGTTGGTCGGCACCCCCCCTGCCGGTCTAAGAAACGAGCCGGGAACCCACCGAAGGTGGGTGCAGGCGCGGCCTCCGGGGCCGAACGAGACGTACGTTTCCGGGTACGTCGCAGGGAGCGCCACGGGGTGAGGCCTGGCCGCTAGGCGAAGTTGATTGGACCGGCACTAGAGGCGCTCCGCTGCCCGGAGCTTGGCGCTGCGTGCGCGGGGATTGGCCTCGGTCTCCCCGCCGGTGGGGACGATCGGCCGTTTGGTCAGGACCCGGAGAAACGGCGGCTCCGACCGCGCCAGGCTCCGAAGCGTCTCCTTCGCGATCCGATCCTCCAGGGAATGAAAGCTGATCACGCATAAGCGGCCTGCCGGTGCAAGCAGTGAGACGGCGTCCCGCAGCCCCCGCGTAAGCGCCTGTAGTTCATCATTGACGGCAATGCGCAATGCTTGGAACGTCCGGGTCGCCACATGAATGCGCCTCGGCCAAGCCCGCCTTGGGACTGTCTCGGCCACGAGGCGCGCGAGATGGACAGTGAAGGTGAGGGGCCGCTGCCGACGCTCGTCGACGATCCGCGCCGCGATCCGCCTCGCGAACCGCTCCTCGCCGTAGTCCCAGAGGATCCTGGCGATCTCGCGCTCCGGCAGATCGGCGAGCAGCTCCGCCGCCGTCTTCCCGGCTCCCCGACGATCCATTCGCATATCGAGTGGTCCATCCCGGCTGAAGCTGAATCCCCTGGAGGGGTCGTCCAGTTGAAAGGACGACAGTCCCAGATCAAATAGGATCCCGACAAATGGGCCCCAGCCGTTGTCAGCCGCGATGGCGCCCAGCATCGAGAAGTCACCCTGAAGGAGCTGGACCCGATCTCCGAACAGCCGGAGCCGATCGCGGGCCAGCGCAAGGGCCTCAACATCCCGATCGATCCCACACAGGCGACCTGCAGGCCCGCTCTCGAGCAGAAGCGCTTCGGCGTGCCCCCCGGTCCCGACGGTCGCATCAAGGTAGCGGCCACCCGACCGTGGCCGCAGGATGGTCACCGCCTCTTGAAGCAGGACCGGGATGTGCCGGCCCCCGATGGTTAAAGGCCTCTGGGCCTGGCTGCCCGCAATGGACCCAACGACCGGAGCGCCGAGTCCTCGTCTGGAAAGATCGGCAGGGACAAGGGGGATCTCGCTGCCCCGAGGGCGTGACTCAGAGTTGGAGAGGTCCGAACCAGGCAGAGCGACCCACCCATAACCTGAAGCCGACGGACCCGCTCCCGGAGAATCCCTGAAGCCAGGTACGGCACACGGCACCCGCCCTTGCAGTCCAGGATCAGCCGGGAATACCCTTCCTGCACCAGGCCTGCGATCGAGTTCTTGATCGCCTCGACCAACGTCAGGTCGATCTCCCCTGCCGGCTCGAGGATGGCGACCCCGCTTCCCTCGTGTCGTCGGATGTGCACCATGTCTTTTTCCCCTCAGGCTAAATGCGGATCCCCAGTTCAGCCAGTTTGGCGGCGTAATCCTCGGGGTCCCGCTCCTGAGCGCTGAATTCCGCCCAGCGCTCCCGACTCCAGATCTCAATCTTATCGAGGACCCCCACGATCACAACATCCCGGCGCAGGTGAGCCGCCTCCCTGAGCTGCGGCGGGACCAGGATCCGTCCTTGACTGTCCACGGGAGATTCCACAGCGCGAGCGGAGATGAGGCGGGCGTATTCTCGAAACCTCTTGTCCGAGTTGCCTCTGCTCAGGAGATTGTGTTCGATCTGCTGCCAGGCTTTGATCGGGTAGGCTGCGATGCAGGTGTCGAAGAGGAGATCAACGAGGACCAGCTCACGCTCTCGGCGCCGCTTGAGGATCTCGCGGTATCTGGCCGGGATGCTGAGCCGCCCCTTGTCATCAATGGCGTGTTCGAAGCTTCCACGGAACATGGGAACACATCGCCCGTTTATGGTAATCTATACCAATTCATCCCATTTCATCCCACCGTGGCGCAACCATATATAACCCTGTTTTCCTTGTCAAGCAAAATGTGAAGCTATTTTGAAAGGCCGGTGTAAGGCGTGCCCCAATGAGGAGATATCCAGGATGGCGGGATCGATTCGCTTACGGAGCAGCGATCAGGATATTATCAATGAGGCGCGTGTGACCGAATCTCACTGCGACGGCGGCCAGGGTGGGGCCCTCAATACGATCCACCGCCTTCAAAGTGTCGGGGTCGCAGAGGGCAAGATAATCGATCTGCGCCAGCGGGTCGGCTTCAATCATCTCCCGCATCCCCTCAAGGATGATCGTGGCGTTCCTTTCCCCGCCCTTGATCTGTTCTTCTGAACGTCTGAGGGAGCGATAGAGGACAGGGGCCACCCTTCGCTGGTCGGGCGTCAGGCGGGCGTTGCGCGAGCTCATGGCAAGGCCGTCGGGCTCGCGGACGGTCGGCAGGACAACAATGGTGAGGTCGAAGTTCAGGTCGGCCACCAGACGGCGGACCACCACCGTTTGCTGGTAATCCTTCTGCCCGAAGTAGGCCCGGTGTGGCTTCATCAGATTAAATAGCTTCGCCACCACGGTCGCCACGCCACGGAAGTGCCCTGGACGTGACGCCCCACACAACCACTCCGTGATCTCGGCAACCTCGACGAACGTGCGGTAGCGCTTCGGGTAAATGGACTCAGCGCGCGGCGCGAATACCACGTCAGCCCCAACGCCCTCAAGGCGGACCAGATCGCCTGCTAGGTCACGCGGGTAGCTGTCGAAATCCTCGCCCTGGCCGAACTGTGTGGGATTGACGAAGATGCTCACCGCCAGGACATCGTTCTCGGCCCGCGCGCGCCGCATGAGAGAAAGGTGGCCCTCATGAAGAAACCCCATCGTCGGCACGAGTCCGATCGTCCTGCCTCCCTTCCGAATCGCCTCACAGAGATGCTGGACAGCGGACGGGTCATGAACGATTTCCATCGGTTCACTCACTCATTCCAGCGGGCGAGTTCTGCTGTTCTCCAGGTATCCCGTGCCGCGCACCTTGCACCTCGCACTCCGCACTATCCATCCCGCACCTCGCACCTCGCACTCCGGACTATTCATCCCGCACGTCGCACCTCGCACACATCTCTCATTCCTCCAGCAGCGCTCTCTCGGTCTCCTCGTCGATTGAGAACGCATGCGCGGGGCCGGGAAATCGGCACTCGATCACCTCCTCTCGGAACTGACCAACGGCGTCGCCGATCACCGTCGCCAGATCCGCATACCGTTTCGTGAACTTCGGGGCAAAGCGGTCAAAGAACCCCAAGAGGTCATGCGTGACCAGGACCTGGCCGTCACAGTCGAGCCCCGCCCCGATCCCGATCGTCGGGATGGTCAGTCGGTCAGTAATGACACGGGCGAGGGCGCTCGGGATCGCTTCAAGCACGACGGCGAAGACCCCCGCCTTCTCGAGTGCAAGGGCATCGTCCAGGATACGCCGTGCGGCGTCCAACGCCCTCCCCTGGACCTTGTACCCCTCCGTCAGGACCGTTGTTTGCGGCGTCAGCCCGACGTGGCCCATGACCGGAATCCCGGCGTCAGTGATCGCTCTCACGGCAGGCAGCGACGGCAGGCCGCGCTCGACCTTGACGGCATGAGCCAGACCTTCCTTCACGAAGCGCCCGGCGTTTCTGACCGCCTCAGCCGGTTCAGCTTCGTACGACATGAACGGCATGTCGACAACTACCAGGGCCCGCTTGACGGCCCGCGTCACGGCCTTGGTCATCATCAACATCTCGTCCATCGTAACCGGGATCGTGTTTTCGTACCCGAGGACCGTCATCCCGCCGGAGTCGCCGACCAGGATCACATCGACCCCCGCGCGATCGATCAGCAGCGCCATCGGGTAATCGTAGGCCGTCAGCACCGTGATCTTCCGCCCTTCGCGTTTCATCTGCTGCAAGGTGACCGTCCTGACCTTTCGATCAGCCATGATCGATCCCTCCTTTCTCCGTTCGACCGGACATTGATCGTTGACCAGCACACAAAAGCAAAGGCCCTCCGGACCGATCCGGAAGGCCTTGGTCTTACCGCGAGGGCGTCGCGTTCCCATTCACCGGCTTCCAGCACACACGGTGTCTCGAGCCGGAGGGAGATGCTTCGCTAGTATCGCTTAAGCGCAAACGGCTTTCCGTCTCGGTCCCTAGTACCGGTCCAATAAACTTCGCGTAGCCGCGTTGCTGGCCCCCGGGGCACTCCCTGCGACGTACCCAACACTGTACGTCGGGTACCCGCGCAGTGGGTGCGGCCCCGGCTGCCGCGCCTTGCTACACTCGTTTCTTGGCCCGGTAGAGCGCCCACCAACTGCAGAAAGAATCAGTTGGAAGTACACTAGCTACGGGATCCGAGCGGCACATAGTAGTGCGTACCTGCCCGGACTGCTCCGACCTGCTTCACCAGGTCTTCGAAATCCTCCTTGTGTTTGACAAAGTCAATATCGTTCGTGTTGACGACCAGCAGCGGCGTCACCGAGTAGTGGAAGAAGAAATGATTGTAGGCCGCGTTCACATCCTCCAGATACGTCCGATCCAGTTCCCGCTCGTATGCCCTTGCCCGCATCTGAATCCGCCGCATCAAGACCTCGGTGCTGGCCTGGAGATAGAGGACAAGATCCGGCTTCTGCACCCGCATCTCCAGAAGCGGGTGCAGCCGCTCGTAAAGAGCCAGCTCGTTATCGTCGAGAGTAAGATACGCGAAAATCTTGTCCTTGGCAAAGAGATAATCGCTCACCAGCGACTGTTTGAAAAGGTCAAACTGAACCAGCTCCTGTTGTTGGCGGAATCGATTCAGGAGGAAATAGAGCTGTGTCTGAAATGCGTAGCGACGCATATCCGTGTAGAAGTGAGAGATAAACGGGTTCTCCTCTGGGCCCTCCAGCAACTTCCTGGCCTGCAACCGCTCGGCCAACATCTCCGCAAGACTCGTCTTGCCGACGCCGATCGGGCCCTCGACCACAATGTAACGGGGATTCGGCATGGCCCTCTGTTAAGGCGCGAGACTTACGCCGTGGTTGCGGGGTGCGCTGCCCGCGCCAGCATTCGAACATGTGATGGATCGTCGAGACAATCGAGCAGTTCACGCATCGTCAATCCCAGGACCGGGTGGCGAAGATCTGGCGCGAGCTCGCACAGCGGCACCAGGACAAAGCGGCGAAGATGAAGTCGGGGGTGGGGCAGCACGAGGTCCGGTCGCTCCACCACATGCGAACCGACGAGGAGCAGGTCGAGGTCGATGCTCCGATCCTCGCCCCGTGCCCTGACCGCCGGCCGGCCCATGACGTGCTCGATCCGCTGCAGCTCTCGCAGCAACACCTGCGGGGGCAACGTCGTCTCTGCCGAGGCCACCCCGTTGACAAACCAGCCGCCCGAGGCCGGGGGGACCGGTGCGGTCTCGTAGAGGGATGAACGAACCATCCCTGTAATCCCTGGAAGGCGTGAGATGGTCTCCATGGCCTTCTGGCAATGGTCGATTCTCTTGCCCAGGTTTGATCCGACACCGATATACGCTCGTTCACCCTTCATGGCCGTGAGATCTCCACACCCACCGCCTCGAACGCGCCCGGAAGGGGTGGAGCGGGCTTGCTTGCCCGGACGCGCACGCCGGCCGCGGGAAAGCGTTCCAGCAATGCCGTAGCAACCCGCTCGGCGAGCGCCTCCAACAGCCGGTACTGCTCCCTTTCTCCGATCTCCTTCACCAGGCGCAGCACCTCCGCATAATCGATAGACGCCGATAGCTGATCGCTTCCGCCCGCCGGGCGCAGGTCCATGCTCAGCTCGACGTCCACGAGGAACCGTTGGCCCTGCCGCCGCTCCTCCTCAGCCACGCCATGATAGCCATAGAACTGAATCCCCTGCACAAAGACCCGGTCTAGCCCTGCCATTCAATCTCCTATAGGTGCCGTTCCAGCAAACTCGTACTCAGTTGGTAGGCACAGTGCCGGGTCAAGAAACGAGCATAGCCAGGCGCGGCGCCTTGGGCCGCACCCACTTCGCGGGTACCCGGCGTACGTCATCAGGTACGTCGCAGGGAGTGCCCCAGGCGCCAGCAACGCCGCTAGGCGAAGTTAATTGGACCGGCACTAGGGCTTCAGGCTCGAGGCGGCGATCCTCTCAACTGCCTCCTTGATTCTAGAGACGTCCACCGTCAGGGCAGCGCGGATGTACCCCTCGCCGTGCCGACCGAAACCGGTTCCGGGCGTCATCACAATGCCTATCTCCGAGAGGAGCGCGGAGGCGAAGGAGGCGGAGGTGTGCCCTTGAGGCACTCCGATCCAGACATAGAAGCTGGCCTTCGGCCGATCCACGACGAACCCTATGGCCGACAAACCATCCACAAGCGCATCGCGTCGCTCCTTGTAGATGGCACACATCGCCTCAACACAGTCTTGTGATCCGCTCAGCGCGGCAATTGCGGCCTCCTGCACAGCTTGGAACACCCCCGAATCCAGATTGGTCTTGATCCGCCCAAGACCCGCTAGAATCTCGCGAGACCCGACGGCAAAGCCGATACGCCACCCTGTCATGTTGTACGTCTTGGAGAGGGAGTGGTACTCGATCGCCACCTCCTCGGCCCCCTCCACCCCCAAGAGGCTGTCCGGCAGATAGCCATCGAACGCGATCTCCGAGTAGGCGGCATCGTGGCAGAGAATCAGCCTGTGTTCCCGCGCAAAGGCGACCGCCTCGTCAAAGAAGGCCCGTGGCGCCACGGCAGCCGTCGGGTTGTTCGGATAGTTCAAGAAGAGCATCTTAGCCTTCTTGAGCACATCTGACGGGATCGCCCGAAGTTCCGGAAGGAACGCCCGTTCACGCGTGAGAGGCATATAGTGCGGAACGCCTTCGGCAAAGATGGTTCCCGCTTGATAGACCGGGTAGCCTGGATCGGGAACCAGGACGACATCGCCCGGATCGACGAACGCTAAGGGGATGTGCCCGATCCCCTCCTTCGATCCGATGAGGCTCAAGACCTCGGTCTCGGGATCGAGCGTGACGCCAAACCGCTTGCCGTACCAATCGGCCACCGCCTGCCGGAAGCTCAGCATCCCCTCGTAGGAGGGGTACGGATGATTCCGCGCGTCCGCGGAGGCCTCCTGCATCCGCTTCACGATATGCGGCGGGGTTGGCAGGTCCGGGTCGCCAACCCCCAGATTGATGATATCCATCCCGCGGCGGATGGCCTCCCGCTTCAACCGGTCGATCTCGGCGAACAGATATGGAGGAAGTTTGCTCAACCGATGCGCCAGTTGAAAACGCTGAGCCATTCTTGATCTCCCGTGGGAGGTCACTCCTGCTGAGTCCCTCGTGCGGAGGCCGTGGGCCGATGAGCCCGGCTGCCTCGATCTTCCGGCCGTTCAGCCGGTGCGCCGAGCGCTCCTCCTCAACCCCTTACAACCGTATTGCTGAGTCGGCCGATCCCCTGCACCTCGATCTCGATCGCATCACCGGGCTGCATCGGGCCGACCCCCGAGGGGGTGCCGGTAGAGATCACGTCTCCAGGATAGAGGGTCATGACGGTTGAGATGAAATGAATCAGATACGGAACATCGAAGATGAAGTTATTGATGTTGGACTCCTGGCGGATCACCCCGTTCAGATACGCTCGGATGGGCGCATCGGACAGGTCCAGCTCGGTCTCGATCCACGGACCGATGGGGGCGAAGGTGTTGAACGATTTCGCCCGAGTCCATTGCCCATCCTTTCGTTGGAGGTCCCGCGCCGTCACGTCGTTACAGCACACGTACCCAAGGATGCACCGCAGCGCCCTCTCGGCGGGAACGGCCCTGGCAGTCCGCTTGATGACGATCCCCAGCTCCGCCTCAAAATCCAGGCGCCCACACGACTTCGGGTAGACGATCTTGCCACGGTGGGGAAGGACCGCGGTCGGAGGCTTTAGAAACATGATTGGCTCTTCGGGCACGTCCTGCTTCAACTCCTCCGCATGGTCGCGGTAGTTCAGACCGACAGCCACGATCTTTGAAGGTTCCACAGGCGCCAGGAACCTTACCCGTTTCAGCGAGTGTGTCTTGGTCGTCACGGAGAACCGGCCGAAGATGTCGCCCCGGACTTCCCGGACGATGCCGTCCTCCACGACCCCGTAAGTCGGCTGCTTGCCGACCATGAACCGGACAATCCGCATAATATCAAGTTCCGGGTTTCGGGTTTCGGGTTTCGCGTCCCACGTCAGTCATTCAGCCTTTCAATCCTAGCACATCCTGCATATCGTACAGGCCGGGTGGCCGTCCGACGACCCAGCGCGCCGCGCGAAGCGCACCGCGGGCGAACGTGTCCCTGCTGTGGGCCCGGTGCGTGATCTCGATTCGTTCCCCCATGCCTCCGAAGACGACGGTATGTTCTCCCACCACGTCCCCCGCGCGGAGGGCGTGGACCGCGATCTCCTCCTTGCCCCGCTCGCCGACCATCCCCTTCCGGCCGTAGATCCCCGCCTTGTCCAGATCGCGGCCCAGCGCGGACGCGACCACCTGGGCCATCCGGAGGGCCGTTCCGCTCGGGGAGTCCTTCTTGAAGCGGTGGTGGGTCTCGAAAATCTCGACGTCGTAGTCCCCCCCGAGCGCAGAGGCGACCTCGGCGAGAACCTTGAACAACAGATTGACCCCCACGCTCATGTTGGGCGAGACGACACACGGAACGACTGCGCTCAACTCCTTTGCCCTGCTCAGATCGGCCGCGCTGAGCCCGGTCGTGCCAAGGACCATGGGGACCTTGGCATCTGCGGCGACGGCGAGATGAGCCATGGCAGCCGGCGGCGCGGTGAAGTCGAGCACGACCTGTCCGTCATTCACCACAGAGCGAAGATCTCCTGCGAGCGGGATACCGATCTTGCCGATGCCGACCGACTCTCCGGCGTCTTTGCCCAGCCCTGGATGGCCCGGACGTTCCACTGCCCCCACCAGGACGAAGTCATCCGACTCATGAATCAAGGCGGCGATCCGCCCGCCCATCCGGCCACCCGCACCGCAGACGATCGCGCGTATCATCACATCACAAAAGTTAGGATCGAGGGTTTAGGGTATAGGGTCTGGTGTCGATTTCATCCGATGAGGCCGTACGCCCGCATCGCGGCCTTGAGCTTATTGAGATTGGCCTCGCTCATCGGGCAGAGTGGCAGACGCAACTCACCATTGATCATCCCCATGAGCGCCATGGCCGTCTTGACGGGGATCGGATTGGTCTCGCAAAACATCGCCTGGCACAGGGGGAAAAGCTTCAGGTGGAGCTCCCTGGCACGCTTCCAGTCGCCGCTGAGGAAGGCACGCGTCAGGTCCGCCACATCCCGTGGAACGATGTTCGCGACCACCGAGATCACGCCCTTGCCCCCCACCGCCATCAGCGGCAGTGTCAAGGTGTCATCCCCCGACAGGAACGAGAGTTTTGCACCGCACAAGACGATGTCATGGGTCATCTGCTCCAGGTTGCCTGTCGCCTCCTTCATCCCGACGATATTCGGATGGTCCGCGAGCACAGCCAGGGTGTCCGGGAGCATGTTGATCCCCGTACGCCCCGGAATGTTGTAGAGGATCAGCGGAAGCTCCACAGCGTCGGCGATCGCGCGACAATGAGCAATGAGCCCCTGCTGGGTCGGCTTATTGTAGTACGGGAGGACCACAAGAGCGCCGTCGGCCCCGGCGTTCTTGGCGAAGCGCGTCAGATCGATCGCTTCCGCGGTGCTGTTCGATCCGGTTCCGGCGACCACAGGTATCCGCTTATTCGCGGTTTGGATCGCCAGCTCGATCACGCGCCTGTGCTCGTCATGACTCAGGGTCGGCGACTCGCCTGTCGTCCCACAGGGGACGAGAACATCGGTGCCGTTCTTGATGTGAAACTCCACCAGCTCGCGGACTTTTGTCTCATCGACTCGTCCGTCTTTGAAAGGGGTCACCACCGCCACCATTGAACCCTGAAACACTCTCTTCATGACGACCTCCATCGACGTGCGATGTGCGAAGTGCGAAGTCCGAAGTGCCCCGCTTCGTCGCACCTCGCACCCCGCACCTCGCACCCCGCACTATTCCTTGACCGCATCCTCCATCAGCTCGCCCTGATAGATCAGGCGAACCTCCCCCTCGAAGAAGACCTCGTGAAATTCCGGCCCCCTGCCACTGAAGTACACAGTGAGCGTCTCGCCGCTCCTGACCCGAACCTGGACCGGAGACGGGACGAGCCCCAATGCGGCGCCAATCAGCGCCGACGCCACGGCCCCCGTGCCGCAGGCCAGCGTTTCGTCCTCGACCCCCCGTTCATAGGTCCGAATGGCCAGGCCGTGGGTGTCGAGAACGGCGGCAAAATTGACGTTGGTGCCTCGTGGCTGAAAGGCCGGATGAAATCGGACCCGGCGTCCCAGGGCCTGGACCGCGATCTCCTCCAGATCCGAGCAAAAGATGACGGCGTGGGGGACGCCTGTATTGATGCTGTGGACGTGGTGCGTGACGCCGTCCACATCGATCGATTGGCGGAGGCGAAGGTCCTGTGGTTGACTGAGCTGAAGCTTGACCCGTCCACCGTGCACATCGGCGCGGATCAAGCCGGCAAGGGTCTCAAAGCTCATGTGAGGGCCGGCAATCCCCAAGATCTCGGCGAACCGGGCAACGCAGCGAGCCCCATTGCCGCACATCTCGGCCTCGCTGCCGTCGGCGTTGAAGATTCGCATCCGGAACTCTGCCTTGGAGGATGGCTCGACCAAGATCAAGCCGTCGGCGCCCACCGACAGGCCACGCCTGCAGAGACGCTGTGCAAGCACCTTGGGTTCGATGTCAAGCCGGCTATCGCGATTGTCGATCATGACGAAATCATTTCCGCTGCCGCTCATCTTGTAGAAGCTCAGTTTCTGCATCTTATTCCGCACCTCGCACCCCGCACCTCGCACTCCTTCTACAGCTCCGGCGGGATCTGTTCCCCGCGTATGAGATCCTCGTAGCTTTCCCGCTCCCGAATCGTGAAGTAGCGATCTCCCTTGACCATGATCTCCGGAGGCCGCGGTCGGCTATTATAATTGGACGACATGGTGTACCCGTAGGCGCCGGCGCTCATCACCACAAGCAGCTCCCCCGGATCGGTGACCGGCATGGAGCGGTCCTTCGCCAGGAAGTCGCCCGATTCGCAGACGGGGCCCACCACATCGGTGACTACCGTCTCCTTGCCAGCCTTGCGGCTCGCCGGAAGGATGGAATGGTATGAGCCATAGAGGCTGGGACGGATCAGGTCGTTCATCCCGGCGTCAACCACCGTAAAATGTTTGGCAGGCGTGCTCTTGTTGTAGAGCACCCTGGTCACCAGCACGCCCGCATTGCCGACGATCACCCGGCCTGGTTCCAAGACGATGGTACAGCCAAGGTCCTTCACGACCGCGATCAGGGCCTCCGCGAAGACCCTTGGCACGGGCGGATTTTCGTCTTTGTAGGTGATCCCCAATCCCCCGCCGACGTCGAGGTAATCGATCGTGAAGCCTCGCTGCCGCAGCTTCACGATCAGCTCGGTGACCTTGACCAAGCCGTCTACGAACGGGGTCACCTCGGTGATCTGTGATCCGATGTGCTGGTGCACGCCGACGACCTGAATGTGCGGCAGCTCTTCGGCGACCCGATACTCCTCCAGGGCCACGGAGATATCGATGCCGAACTTGCTCTTCTTGAGCCCTGTGGAGATGTAGGGGTGCGTTTTGGGATCGACGTCCGGATTGATCCGGATGGCGACTCGAGCCTTCACGCCCATGGAACCCGCTACCTCGTTGAGCAGGCGAAGCTCTTCTGACGACTCCACATTGAACATCAGGATGTCGGACTTCAGGGCATAGTCCATCTCCTCACGGGTCTTGCCGACTCCGGCAAACACGATCCGGCCCGGTGGGACACCGGCCTTCAGCGCCCGGTAGAGTTCGCCACCGGAGACGACATCGGCCCCGCCTCCAAGGTCGGCGAACAGCTTCAGCAGCGCCAGGTTGGAGTTGGCCTTCATGGCGAAGCAGACAATGTGGGGAATGTCGGCAAATGCCTGATCGAAGACCCGGAAGTGATGGGTGAGCGTGGCGTGGCTATAGAGATAGAACGGGGTGCCGACCTCTTGGGCGATCCGATCGATCGGCACCTCTTCGCACATGAGCTGATCGCCACGATACTGAAAATGATGCATCTATAACTCCTTCAATAGGTCACGCGGAATTTTGACATAGCGAGGCAAGGGTGTCAAAAGGAAAACGGGGGCCCGTCACAGCGTGGGCAGCACCTACTCCGATAACACGACAGCCTCCGTCCGGGGACTGCGCGGATCCTCATTCAAAATCGCATCGGTCTGGCAATGATCATCGGGTACGCACAGCATAACTCGCCGTGTAATCCATGTACCCTTCGGCTCCAACGCCCAGAGTTGCAAGACGCCTACCGGTATAGGACCCACTCCCTTGGATCCCGGCGAACCGGCCGCTTCCCCGGATGAAGGAGAACATCCCTTTGAACTCAAAGTCCTTCCCGTCTTGAGTGGTCATCGTGGCGCCCTCGATCTTGATCACAAAACCTGACCCGTCTTGGAATGCGTACAGGCTGTACGCCTGATGCGGGCCGCTCCCGTTGATGTAGTCAATGAGACCCTTGATCGAGAGAGCCGCAACCTCGCCGTTCTCGAAGAACGCCACCCCTTGGAGGTCCGTCACGCCGATGACATGACCGGGAACATCATGGACCTCGACCGACTCCGCCTTAACGTGGTGCTGACTCTGCCGCCACTTCAAGCTTTCCGCCTCGACCTGAGTGATAGACACCAGGAGCCAGGCCACGACGACCAGAATGCCTCCAAGCCACCACCAGCCACTTCCCAGTCCCCTCATCGTCCCTCCTCCCATCGCCATTTAACCCGTGAAGTCCCTCGGTGGCCCGCACCGCCGGGACCTTCTGTCTTAGTCGCGCAACGTTCAGGTAAAGCCTCTTACGCTGATCCGGATCGGCTCAATCACTTCGACCGATTGCAACCGCCAGGGCGAAGCGCCAGCCTGTGAGAGGTGATGTCTTGAAATAGGCCTTCTTCCTCTTCCCTTCGAATTCGTAGGTCACCATTCCCTCCTCCTTCGAGAGCATCTCCTTCACCGCCCTGCTCAACGTCTCGCTTTTCTGTCTGGCGGGGTCCTCGAAGATCAGCCTGGTCACGGAATGGAGCGCGGTGGTGCCCTGCTTGCCATCGATGGCGTAGAGGACCATGTTCGGGGATAGTTGCAGCTCACGCGCGAGCAGCTCGCTTAGCTTACCCAGATGGACCGACACCCCCAGCGCGCCAATGACCTTTCCCCCGCTCTTAACCGGGACCGCGGCGACCATTACCTTGTTCCCGGTCGATCGACTCACAACCAAGTCGCCGATTGCCATCCCACCAGCCATGACTCTTGGGAAATAGGCCCGGTCTTTGATGTTCTGATCGGTCTTGCCCTTCTCCACCGTGTAATATGAGCCATCTGGCAGAGCGTAAAAGACCACTGCAAGGATTTGGTGTTCTTTGAACTTGGTGAGGAGGCCCCGCATGCGCTCCCAATTGCCGGAACCAACCTCTTCGGTCATTGCCAGGAGTTGCAGCGAACGCGCCATGCTCTGAATGTGCCCATCTGCCAGGGCGATCGCTGCCGAGACTCCAATTCGCCCGTCGATGCTCAGCCCCGTACTACCAGTTTGCGCTTTGGTCTCCATGACCGATCCGAACGCTGCCACCAGCACTGCCAGAGATGCTCCCCACATCTGTTTTTTCATGAACGCCTCGCGAAAGGTTTTGGCTAACGGACGCATTGAAATTGGGAGAACAATTTGACAATAGCTGCAGGGACCATAGCAAACGCACCAGCTAGGGTGTCATTGCGAAGGAGCAAGGTGACTGAAGCAATCTCAAAGGGCGGGATTGCTTCGCTCCTTTCAGTCGCTCGCAATGACAATCCAAAAAAAGAAGTCAATGCGTTTGCTATAGTTACGGAACCTCGACCTCGATTTCGTGGGACGGGGCGCTCTCATTCCGCTGAGAAGACGCATCGACGGCGGTCACAGTGTAGAGGTAGCGCCCGCCTGGCTGAACCGATCGATCATACAGGGCGGGCGCCGCGAACGGAGTCTCGATGAGCCGGCGGGGGCGGCGATTGGGGCCGTCGCTTCGATAGACCAGATAGCCCAGGAGGTCCGATTCTTGGTTCGGCTCCCAGCTCAGGGCCACCACTGCGCCCGGCCCGGGAACCGCTCGCACTCTCTGGGGTGGGGCTGGAGGCGTGAGATCGACCGGGAGGGCGCTGACCTCCGCTGACTGGAGGCCCTCCTGCCAGGGTGGCTCCTGATTCTCCACAGCCCTCATAACATAATAGTAGGTCTGATCGTTGACGAGATCGGCGTCATGGAACTCAGTGGCCGGCAGCGGCTCCCTATTGACCGGGCGGGGGTCGTACCGGCCCGGCTTGACCCCCCGATAGATATTGTACCCTCGGATTCCGGTAAGCGCGCTTCCATCAGCTCGGCGAGTCGGTGCAGACCAGGAGAGGCGGATCGTCCGCTCGCCGGACTCCGCACGAAGACCTGACGGCGCCTCAATCTCGATGGTGACGAGGACAGTCGCCTCCGACGAGGGAGGACCAATGATGCCGCGCCGATTCACCGACTCAACCTGATAGGCATACCGCGCTCCCACCTCAACCTTCTCGTCGGTAAAGGCGTATCGATTTTCTGACACGACCGCATTCACCGGCTGGTCCGCCTTCACAGTCGCGATGACCGGGAGCGCGCTCGTCTGCGGTTCCTGTTGCCGACGGGAGAGCCGGAACGCGTCCAGGTTTTTCATCTTCAGGGCGGTGCCATCGACATTCGTCGCCGGCCGCGTCCAGGTGAGGATGACGACCCGACGCTGCACCTGCGCCTGGAGATCGACAGGCGGTGACGGCTCGACCAGGACCGGGAGCACAGGGGACCCCTTCCGGCCGCACCCGACGAGCAACAGCGGCACGAGAAACGCAACGATCAGTACACGTCTTGTTCGCATCTTATCCGCTCCGAAGTCTCGTCTTGGCCGCCCCGATCGCCCTCTTCACCGTTGCCCTTGCGGTCCCGCCTGTGGCTCGGCGCCGATCAACGCAGGCGTCGACGGCGATATAGGCAAAGACATCCTGGTCGAAAAGGCCGGAGAAGCGCGTTTGTAGCTCCTTCAGTGATAGCTCCTCGATCCGACACCGCTTCGAGACACAGCGGCGGACGACCCGCCCCACGATCTCGTGGGCCTGGCGGAACGGCACGCCCTTCAGGACCAGGTAGTCGGCCATATCGGTCGCGTTGAGAAATCCGTCTTGGGCGGCCTTCCGCATTCGATCCCGATGAAACGCCAGCCCGCCGACCAACGGCGCCATCGCCGACAGGGCCGCCTTGACCGTCTCGACGCTGTCGAAGAGGGGCTCCTTGTCCTCCTGGAGGTCCCGGTTATAGCTCAACGGAAGCCCCTTGACGGCCGTGAGCAGCGCGACCAGCGCGCCGAACACGCGCCCGGTTTTCGCCCGGGTCAGCTCGGCCACATCCGGATTCTTTTTCTGCGGCATCATGCTGGAGCCGGTGGCGAAGGCGTCCGGGAGCTCGATGAATCCGAACTCCGACGATGCCCACAGGACGATCTCCTCGGCCAGTCGGGACAGGTGCGCCATCAGGAGCGCGAAGGCCGCAAGCGATTCGATCACGAAATCCCGATCGGAGACGGCGTCAAGCGAGTTGGCCGAGAGTGACCTGAACTGAAGCGCCCTTGCAACGAAGCGTCGATCGATCGGCAGGCCAACGCCGGACAAGGCGCCCGAGCCCAGGGGCATCACATCCACCCGGACCAGCGCATCGGTGAGGCGGGCGCGATCTCGCTCCAGCATCTCGACATAGGCCATGAGGTGGTGGGCGAGGAGGACAGGTTGGGCGCGCTGGAGGTGGGTGTAGCCGGGCATGATCAGATCCAGATGGGATTCGGCCTGACCGATCAAGGCCCGCTGAAGGCCGGCCACGAGCCGGCGGACGAGCCCGATCTCTTCCCGCAGGTAGAGGCGCAGATCGAGTACCACCTGGTCGTTTCGGCTCCGGCCGGTGTGCAGCTTCGCCCCCGCTTCTCCCACCTTCTCGATCAGACGGCCCTCGATCGCCATGTGAATATCTTCAGATGACGGGTCGAATCTGAACTCCCCCCGCTCGATCTCGCCCACGATCTCATGGAGGCCCGTCGCGATCTTGTCGGCCTCGGCCTTTGCGAGAAGGCCGCATTTGGCCAGCATCCGCGCATGCACGACACTGCCCTGGATATCGTACCTGTAGAGGCGCCGGTCGAACTGAATGGAGGCGGTATAGCTCTCGACCAGTGGGTTGGTCGCCTGCGCGAACCGCCCGCCCCAGGGCTTCGAGGCCTTCCGTCGCGCCTTCATCGCTTGGCTCGCTTCCCCTTCGTACCTCGCACCTCGGACCTCGCACCTCGCACTTCGCGCTCTCTTCTCAGAGCGCGAATCCTGAGCCGGAGCGCGTTCAAGCGGATGAACCCCTCGGCGTCTTTCTGGCGGTACACCTCATCTCTCTCGAACGTGGCGAATGCCGGATCGTACAGGGAGGCCCCGGATCTCCGCCCCACGACCTCGCAGTTGCCCTTATACAGCTTGACGCGGGCGGTCCCGGTGACCCACCGCTGAGACTCGTCGATTGTCCGCTGGAGCAGCTCCATCTCCGGCGAAAACCAATACCCGTAGTAGACCAACTCCGAGAAGCGAGGAATGAGCGAGTCCCGCAGGTGCATCACCTCCCGATCCATGGTGATCGATTCCACGGCGCGGTGGGCCGCATGCAGGATCGTCCCGCCCGGGGTCTCGTACACCCCACGCGACTTCATCCCGACGTAGCGGTTCTCGACGACATCGACCCGTCCGACGCCATGCTCGCCTCCGATCCGGTTCAAGCGCTCAACCAGCCTGGCGGGTGAGAGGCGCTTGCCGTCTACCGCGATGGGGACGCCGTCCCGGAACTCGATCTCATGGTACGCAGGCCGATCGGGCGCCTTTTCCGGCGAGACGCTCAGGACGAACATCTCTTCCGGCGGCTCCTGCCAGGGGTCTTCGAGGACTCCGCCCTCGAAGCTGATGTGAAACAGGTTCCGGTCGATACTGTATGGTCGAGCCTTGGTGGTCGGCACCGGTATGCGATGTTGCTTCGCGTAGGCGATCAGATCGGAGCGCGATCGGAGCCTCCACTCACGCCAGGGGGCGATCACCCTGATCCGCGGGTCGATGGCATAGTAGGAGAGCTCGAAACGGACCTGATCGTTCCCTTTGCCGGTTGCGCCATGCGCCACCGCTCCGGCGCGCTCCTTCTTCGCCACCAGCATCTGGTGCTTGGCGATCAGTGGCCTGGCCATCGAGGTGCCGAGCAGGTACCGCCCCTCGTAGACCGCATTCGCCTTCAGGCAGGGGAACACGAAGTCCCGGACGAACTCCTCCCGCAGGTCTTTGATGCAGACCTTGCTGGCGCCCGTCTTCAGCGCCTTCTCGCGAACCAAGTCCAGTTCTTCCCCTTGTCCCAGGTCGGCGCAGAAGGCGATCACCTCGGCCCGGTAGGTCTCGATCAACCACCGCAGGATCACCGAGGTATCGAGCCCGCCGGAGTAGGCCAGGACGATCTTGTTCATTTCCTCCGCCCTGCTTATGGGCCCCATCGCGAGAGGTCTCATGCTCGCCCTCATCGCTCCTTTCAATCTCCCAGCAGTGTCATCAGGATCGCCTTTTGAAGATGGAGACGGTTCTCCGCTTGGTCATACACGATCGAGCGAGGTCCGTCCAGCACCTCGTCGGTGATCTCTTCGCCACGGTGCGCCGGCAGGCAGTGCATGACGAGCACATCCGGCTTGGCCAGATGGACGAGCGCCGCATCGACCTGGAACCCTTGGAAGTCCCGCCTGCGCTTCGCCCACTCGGCCTCCTGGCCCATGCTGGTCCAGACATCGGTGTAGAGGACATCGGCCCCCTGCGCGGCCTGCCTGGGATCGTGCAGCAGTGTAATGGTCATACGCCCTCCGCTTGTTTCGGCCTCTCTCCGAGCGGCAGCCAGGATGCGACCATCCGGTTCGTATCCCTTCGGACAGGCTGCGACGAGCTCGATCCCCATCCTCGCGGCGCCGTAGAGCCACGAGTGGCAGACGTTGTTCCCGTCGCCGATGTACGCCACCCTCAACCCACCGAGCCTGCCACGTCTCTCCCAAATAGTGAAGAGATCCGCCAGAACCTGGCAGGGGTGTGTCAGGTCGCTCAACCCGTTGATGACCGGAACCGCAGCATGCCGAGCCAGCTCTTCAATCGTCAGGTGGCTGAATGTCCGCGCCACGATTCCATCGACCCACCGGTCGAGGTTCCTGGCCACATCCTTGACCGCCTCTCTCTCTCCCAGCCGAATATCGCCCGGAGCCAGGTACAGCGCGCGGCCGCCCAACTGAGCCATCCCCACGTCGAACGTGACCCGTGTCCGTAGCGACGGCTTCTCGAAGATCATGGCCAGCGTCTTGCCGGCCAGGAAGGGGTGGCCGATCCCTTTGCGCTGCTGCTCCTTGAGGTCGGCGGCAAGGACAGAGAGGGCCTCGATCTCGCTCGCCGCCAGATCCTTGATCGAGAGGAGATCCTTCTTCATCGCGGCTGTTCTGGCAAGGCTTGATCGAGAATGCTGAGCGCCTCGTCCACCTCGGCCTCGCCGATGATCAATGGCGGGACGAAACGCAACACCTGATCGCCGGCGGTCAGAATGAGCAAGCCGAGCTGGAGACAACGGTCGACGATCGGCTTGGCCGGCACCGCGAGCTCCAGGGCAAGGATCAGTCCCTTGCCTCGGGCCTCCTTGGCATACGGGTACCGCTGTACCAACTCGCGAAGGCGACCCAGGAAGTAGGCGCCGACCTTTGCCGCCCGTTGGGGTAACCGTTCTTCAACGATTGCGGTCAGCGCCGCCAGGGCTGCGGCGGTGATGAATGGGCTGCCGCCGAAGGTGGACGCATGGCTGCCGGGAACAAAGGCGCTCGCCACCTCCTCCTTCGCCAGCATGGCGCCGATCGGCAGTCCGCCGCCCAGCGCCTTGGCCAGCGTCATGACGTCTGGCTCGATCCCCCAATGCTCGTAGGCAAAGAGCCGCCCCGTCCGACCCATCCCTGTCTGTACCTCATCCAGCATCAAGAGGACGTCCCGATCCGAACAGAGTTGCCGAAGCGCGGGCAGGTAGTCGTCATCGGGCACCCTGACCCCGCCCTCGCCCTGGATCGGCTCCACCAGCACGGCGCAGGTCCTCGAGTCGATCGCCTGCTCTGCCGCCCTCAGGTCGTTGAACGGGATATGCTTGAAGCCCGGCAGCAGCGGCTCGAAGCCGCGCTGGTGCTTCTCCTGGCCGGTGGCGGTCAACGTCGCCATGGTCCGGCCGTGGAACGAATCCCGCATACACACGATCTCGTATCGGTCGGGACCCCACCGCACCTTGGCATAGCGACGGGCCAGCTTGATGGCCGCCTCGTTGGCCTCCGCCCCACTGTTGCAAAAGAAGACCTTGTCGGCGAACGAGTGCTCGCACAGTGCTTGTGCCAGCCTGATCTGACGCTCGATGTGGTACAGGTTAGAGACATGCAGAAGCGCCTCCGCCTGCGCCTTGATGGCCTCCACCACCTTGGGGTGACAGTGGCCCAGGACATCGACTGCGATGCCGGCGGCGAAATCAAGGTACTCCTTGCCGTCGGAGTCCCAGAGGCGAACGCCCCTCCCCCGGACCAGCACCACCGGGAAGCGGGCGTAGGTGTTGGCAAGGTACCGAGCGGAGTCCTTAATCAGATCGTCGGTTGTGGACATCGACGTTACGCGATGATCTCTGTGCCGACCCCCTCAGGCGTGAAGATCTCCAGCAGGAGGGCATGAGGGGTGGTGCCATTAATGATGTGAGTCTTCCCGACCCCGCCGTCGAGGGCGGCGAGACAGGCCTGCACCTTTGGGAGCATGCCTTTCGAGATGACCCCATCGGCGATCAGGCGCTTGATCTCATCCCGGTTCAGGGTGGGGAGAAGCTTCCCGTTCTGATCGAGGATTCCATCGGTGTCGGTCAGGAGGACAAGTTTTTCCGCCCGAAGGGCGCCGGCGATCTCACCAGCCGCCAGATCGGCGTTGATGTTGTAGGTCACCCCGGCCTCATCAACCCCCGTCGGCGCCACCACCGGCGTGAAGCCGTCCCGCTCCAGGGCGCGGAGGATCCGCTCGTTGACGTCCACAACCTCGCCCACAAATCCCAGATCAACCTCCTGGTTCCCGGACCGAATAGCGGTTGGCTTCTCCGGAGGGACCGACTTGGCCTTTTTCGCCAGGATCAGGCCGCCGTCCTTTCCGGAGAGCCCGACGGCCAGGCCGCCGTGCTGGTTGATCAACCCCACCAACTCCTGATTGATCTGGCCCACCAGCACCATCTCGACGATTCTCATGGTCTCTTGATCGGTGACCCGCAGGCCGCCGACAAAGGTCGGCTTGAGGCCCGCGAGCTCCATCGCCCTGGTGATCTCCGGGCCGCCGCCATGGACGACGACCGGATGCATCCCGACGTACCGCATCAGGATGACATCCAGGATCACCGACCGCTTCAGCCCTTCATCGCTCATCGCTGCGCCGCCATATTTGACGACAACGGTCTTGCCGGCAAACGCCTTGATATACGGCAGCGCCTCGATCAGGACATTCGCCTTGTCGATGGAGGCCTGCACGTTCAGCCCCTTCGGCTTGGACACCTGCTATCTCCCGATACTAGTGCCGTTCCAACCATTTTCGCCGAATCAGTCAAGCGTCGCTGAAAGCGACGTATGTGCTGCATAGCTCTCTTCCACTAGCCGCCAAGTTGGAACGGCACTAGAGGATATAACGGCTGAGGTCCTCGTCCTTCACGATCGCCTGAAGCCGTTCCCGGACGTAGGCCGCGTTGATATCGACCCGCGCCCCCTGCATCGAGGGCGCCTCAAATGATATCTCGTCCAGCAACCGCTCCATGATCGTGTACAGGCGGCGGGCACCGATGTTTTCGGTTGCCTGATTTACGACGCTCGCGATTGAGGCGATCTCCTGAACCGCATCCTCGGTAAAGTCGAGCTTCACCCCCTCCGTCCCCAGAAGGGCAACATACTGCTTAATCAAGGCGTTCTGAGGTTCCGTCAGGATCCGGACGAAATCTTCCTGTGTCAGGCTCGCCAGCTCCACCCGGAGTGGGAAGCGCCCCTGCAGCTCCGGGATCAGATCGGACGGCTTGGACACGTGGAACGCTCCGGCCGCAATGAATAGGATGTGATCGGTCCGGACCAGGCCGTATTTGGTGTTCACTGTAGACCCCTCGACGATCGGTAAGAGATCCCGCTGGACGCCCTGGCGCGAGACATCGGGGCCGTGCATTGCCTCGCGACCGGCGATCTTATCGATCTCATCCAAAAAGATGATCCCGGAATCCTCAGCGCGACGGATCGCTTCCGACTTCACCTCGTCCATATCGATGAGCTTGTCGGCCTCCTCCTGGGCAAGGATCCGCTGCGCCTCCCGGACCTTGACCTTGCGCCGCTTCGTCCGCTGCGGGAGGATGTTTCCCAGCATCTCCTTGATGTTAATATCCATCTCCTCCAGGCCGGAGCTGCTGAAGATCTCCACCATCGGGATGGCTCGGTCCTTGATCTCCAGCTCCACGATCCGATCGTCCAGCTTCCCATCGTGCAGCCGCTTCCGTAGCTTCTCGCGTGTCTCGCTTGCTGAGGTCACCGGGCTGCCCTCTTCGACCCGCTCGAACCCGGGCGGCGTTGCCGCCCTGGCGGCGGGAAGGAGAAGATCCAGCAGCCGCTCCTCGGCCACCTCTCGTGCCCGCTCCTGTACCGTTCTGGTCTTCTCACCTTTCACCATGCCCACGGCCAGCTCGGTCAGGTCCCGCACCATCGATTCAACGTCGCGTCCGACGTAGCCGACCTCCGTGTATTTGCTGGCCTCCACCTTGATGAACGGCGCCTCGACCAGCTTGGCCAATCGTCGGGCGATCTCGGTCTTCCCCACCCCGGTCGGGCCGATCATGATGATGTTCTTCGGCGCCACCTCGTCCCGCAACTCGGGGGGGAGCTTTTGCCGGCGCCACCTGTTGCGCAGGGCGATGGCGACCGCGCGCTTCGCCTCCTTTTGGCCGATGATGTACCTGTCAAGCTCGGCCACAATCTCTCGAGGGGTCAACTGTTCCATTGCTCTCTCAACGACTCATTTTCGCAATTCGCACCCGCACCTCGGACATCGCACCTCGCACGCTTTTCATCGCACCTCGCACCTCGCACCCCGCACCTCGCACGATTTCACAGCTCTTCAACCGTGATCCTGTCGTTGGTGTGGACGCAGAGTGACGCGGCAATCTTCATCGCCTCCTCGGCGATCCGCCTGGCGTCGAGTTCGGAGAACCCCGCAAGGGCTCTAGCGGCAGCCGCCGCATACGGCCCGCCGGAGCCGATGCCGATGACCCCATCGTCGGGTTCGATGACATCCCCCGTCCCCGAGATCACCAGCGTATGCTCTTTATCAACCACCACCAGCAGCGCCTCGAGCCGTCGGAGCGCCCGGTCGGTGCGCCAATCTTTTGCCAGCTCCACGGCTGCCCGAGGCAGGTTGCCACTGTACTCCTCGAGCTTGACCTCGAACTTCGTGAACAGGGCAAAGGCGTCGGCCGCGGCGCCGGCAAACCCGGCGATCATTCGATCGTTCCACATCCGCCGGACCTTCCTGGCGGTCTGCTTCATCACGGTATCGCCGAAGGAGACCTGTCCATCCCCGGCCACCACCACCCTGCCCTTGTGGCGCACCGCGAGAATCGTCGTGCTCCGCACGTGAGGGTGCGAGGTGCGAGGTGCGAGGTGCGAAGCAGTCATAATTAGCGGTTGCCTTGTCCTAGTCGATCGCATCGTGATGTGAGTCCGTTCCGCGCATTCGAACGCCTAAGACACGACTCATCAGGCTCTGGGATGCGCCTTGTCGTACACGGCCATGAGGTGATCCAGATTCACGTGAGTATACCGCTGCGTCGTCGAGAGGCGTGAATGACCCAGCAGCTCCTGGATCGCTCGGAGGTCGGCCCCGGCTTCCAGCAGATGTGTTGCGTAGCTGTGCCGCAGCCCGTGGGGGGTGATCTTCGGCCCAAGGCCGCTCCGCTTAAGGTGTGTCAAAAGGATCCTGGCAATACTCCTCGTGCTTAAGCGGCCGCCCAGCCGGTTCAAAAACAACGCTCGCGAAGCGAGGCGTCCTCGCTTGGACGCCGGGTTCAACTCCCCACGCCGGTTCAGATAGCGCCGCAGCGCTGCAATCGCCTTCGACCCAATCGGGACAATCCGCTCCCTGTTCCCCTTCCCCTTGACCTTGACCAACCCCTCCCGGAGGTCCAGATGGGGCACATCGAGGCCGATCAGCTCACTCAATCGGATGCCCGAGGCGTAGAAAAGCTCGAGGATGGCCCGATCGCGGGCTCCACGGACATCGTGGTCAGCCGGCGCCGCCAGGAGTCGATCGACCTCGTCTACGGAGAGGTGGGGGGGGAGCCGCGTCGGCAGTTTCGGGGTCGAAACCAGCTTCGCCGGGTTTGCCTGAACCACGGCCTCGCGGCAGAGGTACCGGAAGAACGATCGCAGGGTCGCCAGTTTCCGTGCGATGCTACTCCGCGCGATCCCATTGGCATGCAGGTCCGCGATGAAGGCCCGGACCGTCAGGACATCGATCTCAGCCAGGTCGATGGCCTGTTGCCAGGTATCCCCTCGTTCCACCTCGCTCAGGACAGGCCCGCTTCGATGGGACTCAGCGCAGGCTTCGACGGCGCTCAGGACAGGCTTTGCCCGAGCGAAGCCGTTCTTTCTGAGGAATGACCGGAACTGTTGAAGGTCGCTCGCATAGTTCTTCAGGGTGTGAGGCGAAGAGGCCCGTTCCGCCTGAAGATACGAGAGAAACGCCTCCATCTGCTCCAGCATCCGTCCGATTCTCCTCTTGTCCGGTACGATACGAGGATTGGGTAGAAAGATCAAGGCAAAACTGCCCCTCGAATCCGATCAGTTCCCGTGGCAAGAGCGCCGCATGTTACCAAAGAGGGCCGAGAAACGCAACTCAACGAAACACGACAAGTGAAGTCGGGTTGTCTAGATAGAATTCAACAATTATGCACACCTTAGCGGTAGGTCTCCTCCCTTCTGAAACCGCAGTAGTAGAGCACAACCCCACGGGCGGAGACGTCGTACCGAAAACGGAAGCGACGCAAGGCCAGCCGATACTGACCACCCTCGCCCGGCCCGACATCCTTGAGTTTCTTGATATTGTGCTGCCGGCTGAAATTGAGGGGATCACTCTCGAGGATTCGCAGGGCTAGAGCGTAGAGGTACGAAAGCTCAGGGTGCTGGTCATTCAGGCGCCTAAGCAGCCGATCGAACTGTGGAACGGTCCGAACGGAGAAGCGCGGCCTCATGCGCTCCGACGCCGCGTGACCTTACCTCTCTTTCGCTGCTGGAGTTCTCGCAGAAGCTCCTCGGCTGGCCTGCTCTTGCCGGCGAGATATTCCTGGTGGCCCTTCTTGATGATGGCCCGGACCCTTGGGTCTTGGAGCTCCAGGTAATCCTCGAACTCATCAACGTCCATGATGGCGGCAACGGGGATGCCGTCCTTTTCGAGGATGAAGTACTCCTTGTTGAGGTGGACCCGCTTGACTAGGGCGCCCAGGTTGATCCGGGCCTGAGTGATAGGGAGGCGTTGAACCATAGTCGATGATCTTGTCGATGCGGCCTTAAGAGCCATTGGCTACTCCTTTCGATATTGATCAACATTGATTGACCTTAGTATTACAGACTGTCAGAGAGGTGTCAACGATGTGATTGCTTAGACACCCGAGTTGACGCCAGCGGGCGCCCGTGACGTCACAGCAGCCTCGAAGTGGGTCAATGATGGAACAGTAACAACTGTAGACGTAAACAGAACTCCCGATTGCTAGTGCCGTTCCAACTATGTACGCCTAAATGGTAAGGCGAGTGCCGTTCCAACTATTTGGCCTCGCGACACCATGATGTGTGGGCAACTTAATCGGCCTCTGCATAGCGTCATTATCTCTCCGAAAAAGTTGGAACGGCA
>JACQQF010000041.1 GCA_016207095.1 Candidatus Methylomirabilota bacterium
GCTTCGCACCGGAGGGACCGGCGGGATCGGGAGCCTGGTTCAGCTCGACCTTCGCCACCTCGCCTCGCGAGCCGCGCACTGCGCGCTGATGGCCTCGGCCTATGGGCTGGCCGATGCGGACGGAGCCATCTGGGCGTCGGGTGGGTTCGCTGTGGTGTTCCTGCTAAAGTACCGGAAGATCGGGCTTCCATTCGAGCGGTGGTTCTCATTCCTTCGGACCCAAGATCTTCCGATCGCGTACACGCTCGGGACCTTCTATCTGAGGGCGCTTGCGGGGTTGGCCGGTCGGCCCCTCCCCCGGCCGATCAACACGCCGTTCAGCCGGGCGGTGGATGTCGCGTCCTGGGCCGCCCGGAGGCAGCGTGACGGGCGGCGCTGTTTTGTTCTCGCCTTTGCCAGCTCGGCGGTTCGGGTCTCTCAGGCGGCCCGGGAGCATGGGCTCGATCTCAGCCGGACATCGTTCATCATGGTTGGTGAGCCGGTGACGCCGGCGCGGCGGGCCAGTATCGAGGCATCGGGCGCGCGAGCCATTCCACGGTACGGCTTTACGGAGGGCGGAGTGATCGGGTTTGGGTGTCTGGCGCCCTCCGAGGCCGACGATATCCATCTGTTTCAGAATGCCCTGGCGCTCATTCAGATGCCCCGGACGGTTCCAGGAACGTCAGAGCAGGTTTCGTCGTACCTCTTTAGCTCGCTTCTTCCACACTCCCCCAAGGTGTTGCTCAACACCGAGATCGGCGATTTCGGAGGGGTCGTCACCCGGATATGCGGTTGCCCCTTTGCCGCCGCCGGCCTGACGACGCACCTGTTCAACATTCGAAGCTTCGAGAAGCTGACCGGGGAGGGGGTCACGTTCGCCGGGAGTGATCTCGTCAGAATCCTGGAAGAGGTGATGCCGGCGAAGTTCGGGGGGGAGGTCACGGACTATCAACTTGTTGAGGAGGATGATCAGCGCGGATTACGCTCTCTGACGCTTATCGTCAATCCCCGGATCGGGGCGATCGATGAGGGCAAGGCCGTCCGGACGCTCCTGGACGGACTCGCAGGGGGTGGGGATCGGGATCATGCGTGGAGCCGAATTTGGGCGCAGGCTGGGACGATCCGCGTCCGGCGAGCCCTTCCGCTGGCGACCGCCAGAGGGAAGATCCTCCAGTTTCACCTTCAGCCCCCCACCGACGGCAAACCGCGTGTGTGAAGGTTGTCTATTGTAGCGCGCTGGTCGCCCCGGTGCGATCTCGCCAGTAGAGACACCGCACCTTGCAGAAGCATCCAGAATTAGACGAGGAGGCACGGCCAGGAATGATCAGTCAAGATGTCCTGGCGTGTCCTTTCGGCCCTGACCGGCTGTCACGCCTATCGCAACTCGAACGCTGGCACTTCTGGTTTGTCGGGCGGCGAGCATTGATAGATCGGCTTCTGAACCGATATCTGGATGGTCAGGCCCAAGTCGTTCTGGATCTGGGCTGCGGGACCGGCTTGATGCTTGAAATCCTGATGCGCCGAGGGCATCGTGTGGTCGGATTGGACCTGCGCCCGGAAGGATTGTATGCCACACGACAGGTGCTACCTCGGTCATGGCTCCTTCAGGCTGAAGTCACGTACCTGCCGCTGAGGGACAATGCCTTCGGGGCGGTGATGTTACTCGATGTCCTCGAGCATGTGGACGATCGGTCTCTCTTGGCGGAAGTGCAAAGGGTATTGCGGCCCGGTGGTTTGGCCGTGATAACGGTGCCTGCGATACCATGGCTGTGGAGCTATCGAGACGAGGCTGCCGGTCATCTCCGTCGCTATACTCGTCAGCGACTCTTCAGCGTATTGACCGATGCAGGGTTTCATGTGCGGGAGATGCACTACTATCAATGTTTGCTTTTGCCTCTCGTCGTGATCACTCGCTTATTCGGACGGAGAGGCCCAAGGTTGCGAGACTTCGAAGAACGACCTCTCCCGATTTTCAATGCAGTAATGACGTGGATTAACAGACTTGAAGTACAACTGAGTGATCTCATCTCCTGGCCTTGGGGATCTTCCCTGGTTGTCATCTGCCGAAAAAGCTGAGGGAATGCAAAATTGTCGCTGTTGAGGAAGGAATTGGTTGTGCTGAGTCATGTCGCCGTGTGGGCCTACTCTGCCGCCCATTTTCTCAAGACCGGTGTGCTCTTGGCCCTCCAGAACCATAGCGGTGACTTTCTTGCCAGTTTCCCGGCGCACACGATCGTTACCTGGATCAACAGGCCTGACCTGTTTTCCGGGAGTCTCGCGGAGCACTGGTTCCCCCCTCCGAGATGGGGGTATGGGCCGGGCATGCATCTTGTAACATTCCCCCTTCTGTTTCTCCCGTCGTTGCCGGACATTTATCGAATCTGGCTCTTCATCAATTACGGGTTCCTCGCAGTGGCCTGTTGGCTCCTGTACCGAATAGCATTTCCGGGACCAACTGGACCTGCGTACGTCACGATGTTTGGGTTCCTCGTGCTGAACTACTACCCGCTCTATGAAGCTCTCATTCAAAGGAATATCGAAATCTTCGAGCTGCTGCTGATCGTGGGCGCCATGACAGTATACGCCAGGCGTCGCGACGCGCTGGCAGGAGGGCTCGTCGGGTTCGGGGCAATGACGAAGTTCCTTCCGGGGATTTTCGTGCCGTACTTTGTTCTGAAGGGCCGTTGGCGTGCGGCCTGGACAGCGCTCGTCGTCATCGGGATCGTGGCGATTCTCGCCCAAGTCACCCTGCGCTGGCAGTACAACAGTACGTTCCTCAATCTCATGGCTGGGATCTATAGGGAGTCTCCGTTGAATCAGAGCGTGTCCGGGCCAGTGCTTCGGGTCGCGCGATGGGCGGGGTTCCAAGGCTACGGGATCGCGCTGAGCTGGGCTATCATCTTCATCCTTGGAGCGGCTCTCTGTTGGGTCATGTTGCGTTTTCGATCAATGGGAAATTGGCAAATCGAGTGGTCTCTGTTAATTGTCGCGATGATCATGCTCCTCCCACACAATGAGAACTACTATCTGGTGTTTCTTCTTATTCCCTATGCGGTGCTCCTCGGGATGGTCAAGAATGGAGCTATCCCGCAATGGCAATCGAAAGCCCTGATCGCCGCATCGTTCGTCCTGACTGGATGGCCGATACCACTATCACTTCTGGACCGCGCGCTTGGACGACCCGCGGCGGAGCTCCTCTTGCGGCTGTCCGTTCCGGTGTGGGGCGTCGGGCTTCTGGTGGTTGTATTGATCAAGACGCTCCGGGAGACTTCGGCGCGGACGCTGCCGCAGGAAATCCCAGCTTGTTCATGAAGCTGATACGGGTGGCGATCAGGTCACCATCCAGTTACATGCGTCAGCTATCGCGGCGTGAATCACAATTATGGGTGTTCTTCGTCAGCGCAACTCTGCTTTGTCTGAACTTTTGGATCCTCTCGCTTCCGGATTTCCTCAGGCGCTTCGGTTCCGACACCATTTCTGCCTACCTCCTCGGGACGGTGGTCCTGCTCGCAATCAATATCGCCCTGCTCCTCGTTGCGACAGATCGCAATAGTGGGGATTGGTCTTCGCCACACAAGATCGGGCAGCCCTGGCTTGCGACGACCGTGGGTCTGTGCGGGCTGACGGTCTTGGTGATCGGCTGCTACCGCTGGCTCCGGCACATCTTCGCGATCCCGATCGACCCGATGCGAGCGGACATGCTTGTGGTTATCAGGGAGGGGATTAGAACCCTGCTTGAGGGAGGGGATCCCTACAGGCTTTACAACGTTCCCTGGGAAGCGGCACTTCCATATGGTCCCGTCCTGTGGGTGCCGTACATCTTGCCATACGCCCTCAAAATGGACCTCCGTTTTCTGCCGGTTGCTGCGGCCTTGTTTATCGCGGCGCTCTGTGGAGTCGCCGCGACAGTGCTGGGATATAGACGACTTTGGCTCGAAGCCCTTGTTCTGCTGGCCCTTGAACTCACAGTCTGCCTGAACCTAAAACTGTATCATTTCATCGTCATCGCCCACACGCCGGTGTACTGGCCGCTCATCTTTCTCTTCTGCTATCTCTTCTCACAGGGTCGAAGCGGCCCCGCCGCCGTGACGCTAGGTCTCTTGATCGCCGCTCGTGCGACCATGACGGCTCTGGTCCCCATCTTCTTCATCTATGCGATCAAGGGCGAGGTTGAAGATCGAAGACGAAGCCTTGAAGGCCGAGGTCACAAGCCAGGTCTGATCAGGCTCTTTGTGTATTTCTGCATCGCGGCCGTTGGCCCATTTCTGCCCTTTGCGATTTGGAACTTCCGCAGCCTGTGGTACAGCATCTATGGAAATTACTTTCACCTCGTCAAGGGTTTTGTCTGGCAGAGCACCGACTGGGTGGGGAGGACATTTGGAACAACGGGTTATTTGCTGTCGCGGGGCTGGCAGGACCATGTCGAGCACCTCCAGATTGGCGTCATGCTGTCCTTCTATGTGTTGGCCTGGCTTCGGATTACGCATCGCGCGCAGGCATTGAGATGGATGGGGATGGCTCTCCTGCTGTTCAGCATGACGTCTCTATGGCCGGTCTACTACCTCTATCTAGATGTGTTCGTCCTGCTTGTAGTGGCCTTTGTGATAGAGCCACCAATGCTGGGAGACTGGCTCCCCCGCGTTCGGCTGGTTCCGTTTCTTACTGGAATGGCATTCACTCTGCTGGCTGTACTCTTCGCCGTGGCCAGCGCCCTTGCCGGCAATTATTGATCTGTGCATACGTGGCGGGGTTATTTTGGCAGGCCAGCAGCACGCAATCCACACAGGCAGTCGAGGCTCATCACGTCGGCACGTGCATTGCCCACGCTCGGTTCGCGTGGTACCATCGCAGCAACGCCGCCAGCCCATCCTGGAATGTGGTTTGAGGTCGCCAATCCAGTAGCCGCCTTGCCTTGCTAATGTCCGCCCAGGTTGCCAGCACATCGGCGGCGTGGCGAGGACTGTGCACGATATCCGCCTTTTTCTCGACCAACTCCTCGATCAGCCGGATGGCATCCATCAGCACGATCGGCGTGTCGGAGCCCAGGTTGATGGTCTCATAACCCACGGGTTTCAGGCCGGCAACCGTCCCTCGAGCGATATCGTCCACGTAGGTGAAGTCCCGGGACTGCCGGCCGTCGCCGTACACCATCACCGGCCGCCCTTCGCTGATCCACTGCACGAAACGGAACAAGCTCATATCGGGCCGCCCCGCTGGACCGTAGACCGTGAAATACCGGAGGATCGTCATGTCAATTCCGTACAGATAGTGATAGGAATAGCACAGCGCTTCAGCGGCCTTTTTGGAAGCGGCATAGGGCGACAGGGGGCCATCCGTGTTCGCATCTTCCCTATACGGCAAGGGGTTGCCCTGGCCGTATAGGCTAGAGGTGGACGCCAGCACGAACTTCTTCACGCCGAATTCCCGGCAGAGTTCCAGGAGGTTCAGGGTGCCGGCCACGTTGGTTTCGAGGTAGATCCAGGGATTTTCGACCGATTGGCGCACGCCGGCACGGGCAGCCAGGTTGATGATGGCCGCCAGTCTGACGTCATGAGGTCTAAATCCTGATTCAAAGAGTGCTCTCAACGGCGAACGGAGAGTAATGTCGAGTTTGTGAAACTGAAACTGCGGATGGTCTTTGATCTGGTCGAGGCGCCAGTACTTGAGGCGGGGATCATAGGCCTCGTTGAGGTTGTCGACACCGACAACCGTGTACCCATCAGCCAGCAGGAATTCGGCGACTTTGGAGCCGATAAAGCCCGCACACCCTGTTAACAGTACGGTTCCAGGTTTCACGTGTCAGTTCCTATTGTCGTCGCCCGCGCCCTTTCGGTTTGTTCCAGATCCGCCTTTACCATCATCTCGATTGAGTCCTGGCAAGCGACTCTAGTGTCCTGAGTCTAAAGTTCGCTTAAGAAATCCCCCCTCCCTCGACGGGAGGGGGCGTGGGGGAGGATGAGTGAGTATCAGGCATCTGCCGTCGTCACCCCCACCCAAGCCCTCCCCCACCTAAGGGGGAGGGGAAAAATTGTGGTCCGAATTTCTGACTCAGGACACTGGGCTTCCAGCCCGGTGTTGTCTTGGTCTTGGTGACATCGCCGTGCAGCAGGTTGAGCGAGGGCGTGATGATCGACACCAACGGCAGGTTGCGTTCCACGATCATCGGTGGGTGTGGGTGGGGTGCGTCCCGATGGAGGCAGCCTCTTCCAGGACCTTCAGGGTCTCGCGGGCTGTCCTGTCCCAGGAAAATTGAAGGGCGCGCTCTCTCCCCGCTTTCACCAGCGTGCGGCGAAGTTCCTCATCAGTGAGTATTCGATGCATCGAATCGGCCATCTCTTCAGGATCGTTCGGATCGAAGAAAAAGGCAGCATCCCCAACGACCTCAGGAATGCTGGCGACCTTGGAGCAGAGCACAGGGCAGCCCGACACCATCGCCTCGAGGAGGGGAAGTCCGAACCCCTCGAACAGGGATGGGAACACCAGGAAGCGGGCGCCTCGATACAGCAGGGGCATGTCCTGCTTCTCGACATACCCCAGAATGTAGACCTGGGCCGAAAGGCCATGCTCTTCAACGGATCTCAGAAAAGCTTGGTGTCCCCCCCGCTCGACGCCTGTAAAGACACACGGCAGGCGCGTGCGATATTTTGTGTTTAGTCGGTGCAGGGCTTTGAGCAGCGTCGGATGGTTCTTGTGTGGCCACGTGTTAGCCGGGTAAAAGGCGTATTCGGCTGGAAGGGCATACCGTGCCTTGACGGCCTCAACGGCCGAGTCTTCTTGAGGAAGATGGTACTCGTCACCCACGGCGAGAGCGATCGCGTGGACCTTCTCCGGACGCATGGCATATCGCTCGATGATGGTGGCCCGCGAAAACTCTGACAAAGTGATGATCTTCGTCGCATCCCGGCAAGATGCTGGATAGCGTCGGCGCAACCACTCGAGGAGATCCTTTGGGAAAAAATCAGGATAAATTTCAGGTTGAAGGTCAGCGATGGAGACAACACTGGGCAGATGTGTGTCGGGGGGTGTCAGATAGAAGAGGGGGCAAAACAGGAGATCGATCCTATGCCTCCGGATATTGTGCATCATATGGGCGCTGGCGACGGCGTTGACCAACCATCGCGATAGGTAGGGAAGCCGCCGGCCCACGGACCCGGCCAACCTCGCTGCCGCGTGTTTGGAATATCGCAAGCCCTGTAAACTGAGTGTCTGGACCCTGAACACATTGGCACGTTCGAACTGGGAATCGAATAGAGCTCGATTGTAGCCCGCCACAAAGAGGTAGTAGCGATGTTGGCGGTCGATCGCCGTGAGGTGGGTCAGGAGGTTAGTGGTGTACATCTCCATCCCGCCGATCTGGCCGGGGTAAAGAGGGATCGTGTTCACGCCGATGCGCATCGCTCATCTCCCCCAGGCTACCCTAATAGTGTCCTGAGTCTAAAGTTCGCTTAAAAAATCCCCCCTCCCTCGACGGGCGGGGGCGTGGGGGAGGGTGAGTGAGTATCAGGCATCTGCCGTCTTCACCCCCACCCAAGCCCTCCCCCATCTAAGGGGGAGGGGAAAATTATGGTCCGAATTTCTGACTCAGGACACTAGAGTTGAGTCTGCTTGTACCAACTGATGGTTTTGCGGAGTCCCTCTTCGAAGGGGACCTTGGCCTCAAACCCGAACCCCTGCTCGGCCCGGGTGGTGTCCAGGCAGCGGCGAGGTTGCCCATCAGGTTTCGTCGTGTCCCAGGTGATGGTCCCGTTGAAGCCGGTCAGCTTGGCGATGAGGTGGACCAAGTCACTGATCGAGATCTCGAAACCCACCCCCAGGTTGACCGGGTCAGGTGTGTTATATCGCTCGGTCGCGAGGACGATTCCCTCGGCGGCATCATCCACGTAGAGGAACTCCCGGGTCGCCTTCCCGGTTCCCCAGACGACGATCTCTCGCTGGCCGGCCGTGATCGCATCGCAGCACTTCTTGATGAGGGCCGGGATGACATGGGAGGAGGCGGGGTCGAAGTTATCTCCTGGCCCGTAGAGATTGACCGGAAGCAGATAGATGGCGTTGAAGCCGTACTGGTCACGATAGGCCTGCGCTTGGACCAATAGCATTTTTTTGGCCAGGCCATAGGGCGCGTTCGTTTCTTCCGGATAGCCGACCCACAGGTCTTCCTCCCGGAACGGGATCGGGGCGAATTTCGGGTAGGCGCAGATCGTCCCGATCGCCACAAACTTCCTGACCCCCGTGAGGCGGGCTTGTTCCATGAGCTGAGCCCCCATCATGAGGTTCTTATAAAAGAACTCCCCGGGCCGCTCTCGGTTCGCGCCGATTCCTCCGCCCACAGCCGCCAGGTGGATAATGATGTCAGGGGTTGCATCGTCTAGCACCCGTTTGACATCTTGGAGGTTGGTCAGGTCGTGCTCGCGGCTCCTCGGGACAAAGATCTCTGTGTACCCTCTGGCGCGGAGTCTCCCCACGACGTGGGAACCGAGAAATCCGGCTCCCCCTGTGACCAGGAACCTCGTGTGTTTCTCTGCGCTCACTTCAACTTCACCTGATCCGCCCTTCGTGCGGCTGACCTGTTCCTCGAAGGGAGGTATTCGACTTCCGCCAGCGCCGGCCCCCCCTCTTCAAGCAGCCTCAGACTTTGCTGAGCGCTGGTACTGCTCCAGATCGGCCTTCACCATCATCTCGATCAGGTCACGGAACGAGACCGTTGGCTTCCAACCCAGTTGCCTTCTCGCCTTAGTGTAATCCCCTTGTAGGAGCTCGACCTCGGCTGGCCGCAGTAGCGTCGGGTCAACGACGACATACTGTTTCCAATCAAGACCAGCCGCGGCGAAGGCGATCTCCACGAGTTCTCGGACCGAGTGGGTTTCACCGGTGGCGATGACGTAATCATCCGGCGAGTCCTGCTGGAGCATGAGCCACATCGCCTCGACGTAGTCGCCCGCGTAGCCCCAGTCGCGCCGGGCCTCGAGGTTGCCCAGGCGTAATTCGGTCGCCAGGCCACGCGCGATGCGGGCGACGGCATCTGTGACCTTCCTGCTCACGAAGTCTTTTCCTCGGCGCGGTGACTCGTGGTTGAAGAGGATTCCGGAACAGGCGAAGAGGTGATGGCTTTCCCGGTAGCTGACGGTCGCCCAATGCCCGTAGGTCTTGGCGACTCCATAGGGACTTCGCGGATAGAAAGGGGTGCGCTCATTTTGGGGGACCTCAGCGGCCTTCCCGAACATCTCGCTGCTGCTGGCCTGATAGAAACGGGCGTGCGGACACTCCAGCCGGATCGTCTCAAGCAGCCGAGCGACCCCGAGTGCCGTGTACTGGGTCGTCGCGATCGGCTGCTCCCATGAGGTGGGGACGAACGACTGCGCCGCCAGATTGTAGACCTCGTCGGGCTGAACCTCCCTCAGGGGTGAAATCAGAGAGGGTTGGTCGAGGAGGTCACCCTGAAACAGCGTGATCCTTCCGAGAAGGTGCTTGATCCGGGAAAGGTTCTCGGTGCTGGAGCGGCGGACCATCCCGAAGACCGCGTACTCTTTTTGAAGGAGGAATTCGGCGAGGTACGATCCGTCCTGCCCGGTGATCCCGGTGATCAGGGCACGCTTCACCGCCTTCCTCCGTGGCTCACCCAGCGATCCTGCTCACCGCTGACGAGGGGGGGCAATTTCTTTCGCAGCCAGCGATGGACCGCTTCCGGCAACATCTGTCGTGCCGGCCACACAACCCATCGGGCCAGCGGCCAGGAGAGGTCCACCAGCCTGTAATAGGCGCGGCAGACCCGCCAATGAGGCGAGACATGGCCGAACGATCGTTCGGCCACGGCGTAGATCTCCTCGAACAGCTTATCGCGGTGAGACCATGACTTGGTCTCGGGATAGCGGCGGCTGTTGGCGACAAACCGCTTGATGCGATCAATTCGGAAGCGACGACCCAGCCTGATCCAGAGGTCATAGTCCATGCAGTAGCGCAGGCCAGGGTCCAGCATTCCCACCGTGTCGAGGGCCGCGCGTCGGATGAAGGCCGCCGGCTGGCAGATGATGCACGCCCCGGCCAATCGGTTCAGGCTGAAATCCTCCGTCGGGTAGATTCCAGTGACCGCATTGATCTCATCAATGTAGTAGGCATCTCCATAGACCACGGCGGTGTCGGTGTTGGCGGCAAGATGCCCGACCGCGGCCTTCACCGCGCCCGGAAGGTACGTGTCGTCGGAGTTCAACCAGCCGAGAATCTCGCCCTTGGCGAGCCGAAAGCCTGAGTTTACGGCCTCCGCCTGACCCCGGTCCGGCGCCGACCTCCATGTCAGCCGGGCACCGTACCTGCGCAAGATGTCGAGGGTATCATCGGTGGATCCCCCGTCCATGACGATGTAATCCAGCTTGGGATAGTCCTGAGAGAGGACGCTCTCAATGGTATCCCGGATGAACCTTCCTTGATTCAGAGAGGGCGTGATGATGGAAACCAGCGGGAGGTTGTCGTGCGGTATCATGAGTAGCGGCCTGATGGTCGCCCCCCGCCGATGGCAGCCTCTTCCAACACCTTCAACGTCGCGCGCGCGGTCCTCTCCCAGGAGAAGTGACGGGTACGCTCCCGGTAGGTGCGCTGATAGTCAATCTCCATCAAGCGGGCGCGCAGATCGGACGTGTATCTCTCCCTGCAGTCCACTGTAGCTCCCATTCTCGCAATGCTGAACTGAGGTGCAGGTGCTGCCGACCACTGAACAGTGTCGTATCGCCGTGGGACACCTGGGTTAGCAGCAGAGGGGTAGTTCGCCACACGAGGTGAACCGTTGATTCCGTCTGGGTGTCTAATCGAATAGATCCTTTCCCGTGAGGCGATGAGATCGGGCTTCAGGTGTGCAAAGGGCGTACCAACCTCAGCGAGCCGGTGTCCTGTCCTTCGCCCGAGGATTGATTTAGAAAATACCCGCGACGCCCAGTGCTGTCAATGAGTTTTTGGACCGCGCCTGTCCTATCGATCTCAATGGAGACGGGGGCGGGGATCGGCGGGAGGTTTTCCAGGACCACCCGGCGAGAACATCTCGGTTCACTGTCGCTTAAAGCCCTTGACAGCATCAACAAAGCCGTTCTAACATCTGTCTCAACCGGAACATTAGCCCGGTCTTCACGAACAGGCTTGACACCCTCACCCCTACCCTCTCCCCCCAAGGGAGAGGGTTCAGTTCGAATCCCCCTCGCCCCCGACGGGGGAGAGGGCCTGGGTGATGGGGGCGGGACAGGGTGAGATTGGCTGGCATTGCGGGTGTGAGGGACATTCATTAAGGAGGGCGAATAGCACGATGGTGAGCGGACGGGATGGCAGGCTACGCGAACCGCTCGGCGAAAACTTGGTCCGTGATGGGTTGATCACGCGGGATCAGCTCCAACGGGGATTAGTCCGGCAGAAGGAGATCGGCAAGCGTCTAGGCGACTCCCTCGTCGAGCTCGGTTACCTGTCGGAGGAGGAGCTCCTGAATGCTCTCGCGCGGCAGTTCGCGTTGCCCCAACTGTCTCTCTCCTCGATCTCACTGTCACCTCTGCCGATTCGAGACTGCCTCTCGCCGAAGTACCTTCGGGAACACAAGGTCTTACCGATTGAGATCAAGGACGGTGTCCTGACCGTGGCCATGACCGACCCCACCGATCCGTACACGGTAGATGACCTGCGGATGAGCACAGGGTATGCCGTTTCGATCTGTTTGGCCAAGGAGCGTGAGATCCTGGAGGCGATCGATCAGTTTTACAGCGACGGCCACGCGACGATGGAGAAGATCGTCAAGGGGTACCAGGAGGAGGAGGGCGGGCTGCCGGGCGACGATCGCGAAGATGTCGATCACCTCCGTGATCTGGCCTCAGAGGCCCCCGTCATCCAGCTCGTGAACCTCCTGATCACCCGGGCGGTGGAGGCCAGGGCCAGCGACATTCACATTGAGCCGTTCGAGGACAGACTTCGGATTCGCTACCGGGTGGACGGGGTCCTCTTGGACCATGAGTCACCCCCCAAGCGGCTGCAGGCCGCCGTGATCTCGCGCGTCAAGATCATGGCGAAGATGAATATCGCCGAGCGGCGATTACCGCAGGACGGCCGGATCCGGCTCCAGATTCCGGGGAGGGATTTCGACCTTCGGGTCTCGACGATCCCGACGCTGTATGGAGAGAGCGTGGTGATGAGGATCCTGGATCGGAGCAGCCTCCTGTTGACCCTGGGGGAGCTGGGGTTCCCCGACGACGTTCGGCTGCAATTCCAACGCCTGATCCGGAAGCCCCACGGCATGATCCTGGTAACCGGCCCGACCGGAAGCGGAAAGACGACCACGCTCTACACGGCCCTCAGCGAGATCAACTCTGCCGATAAGAAGATCATCACGATCGAGGACCCCGTTGAATACCAGCTCCGCGGCGTCAATCAGATCCATGTCAAACCGAAGATCGGTCTGACCTTTGCCAACGGCCTGCGCTCCATCGTCCGCCAGGATCCGGATGTGATCATGGTCGGGGAGATCCGTGATGCCGAGACGGCGGACATCGCCATCCATTCGGCGCTGACGGGCCACCTGGTCTTCAGCACCCTTCACACGAACGACGCGCCCGGCGCGATCACGCGGCTCCTGGATATGGGGATCGAGAACTACCTGGTGTCCAGCGTCCTGGTGGCGGTCCTGGCCCAACGCCTGGTTCGCGTCATCTGCCCGGAGTGCCGGGAGCCCTACCAATTGGACGTGGCTGCGGTCCGGAAGATGGGGATCAAGACGGAGCTCGGTGGATCGTTTCAGGTGTTTCGGGGCAAGGGCTGCGCCGAGTGCAATTTTACGGGATACCACGGTCGCACCGGCATCTACGAGTTCTTGACGATCAGTGAAGAAATTCAACGTCTGATCCTGGAGAAGGCCGACTCCAATCTGATCCGGCAGAAGGCGCTGGTGCTCGGCATGAAGACACTGTGGGAGGATGGATGGCGAAAAGTCGAGCAGGGGGTGACGACCCTGGAAGACCTGCTTCGGGTCACGAAGGAGGAGGGCTAAGAACGCGGCCATCTCGTGATGCGAAGTGAGGCAACGCGTGACGTCGTCGGGCAGATAGGGGCTTCCTATCTGCCTTGTTTTTGAGGCCCATTGGGGACACGATCGGGCCGGATTTCTGTTGACAGCGAATAAGTAGTTGCTATAGTCCTAAACCTGAACGTGAAACTCGGTGTCAATAAAGGAAAAAGCCCCATATGGGAACCTTTCAATATACCGCTACTGACACTGCCGCCAAGATCGTCCAGGGCAGCATGGAGGCCTCCGACGAACGGGCGGTGGTGACCTGGCTGCGCGCCAACGGCTATTACCCGATCAAGGTCGGGCAGCCGGGGGTGGTGACCGAGGCGCGACCCGGCCTGGTTGGCTTCCCGACCCGCCTTGGTCGCGCCCCATCGACGCAGGATGTGCTGGCCTTCACCCAACAACTCGCCACGTTGCTCGAGGCCGGTATGGAGTTGGACCGGAGTCTGGCCATCCTGTTGGACCTGACCGATAACCAACGGTTCCGATCCATTCTCCGTAGCATCCTGGCCGACATCCAGGCTGGGAGCTCGTTCGCCGACAGTCTGGCCAAACACCCCAGGCTCTTTTCGCGGCTCTACGTCAACATGGTCAAGGCGGGAGAGGCGAGCGGGGTGATGGAGGTTATCTTGTTGCGCCTGGCGGGATTCCTGGAGCGGTCCAAGGCGGTGCGGGACGAGATCACCTCCGCCATGATCTATCCGCTCCTCCTGCTGCTGGTGGGCGGCGGCGCCATCGTGGTCATGATGAACTTCGTGATTCCTCGCTTCGCCCAGATCTTCGCCGACGCCAAGCAGCTCATGCCGCTGCCGACCCGGATCCTGTTGGCCATCAGCGGCTTCACGACCGACTACTGGTGGATCATCTTGGCAGTTATCGTCGTCGCCTGGATTGCCCTCCGCGCCTATCTTCAGATGGAACAGGGGAAGGTGCGTTGGGACGAGTTCAAGCTCCAGTTGCCGTTGCTGGGCAGCCTGGTCCGAGAGATCGAGGTCTCTCGCTTTGCCCGGACATTCGGCACGTTGCTCCAGAGCGGTGTTCCGGTGCTGGCCGCGGTCGCCATCGTGAAGGAGACCGTGACCAATCGAGTGATCGCCGGGGCGATGGTCCGGTTGCAGGATGGGGTGAAGCGGGGGGAGGGGATCAGCGGCCCCTTGCGCGCCACTGGCGCCTTTCCCTCCTTCTCCATCCACATGGCTAAGGTGGGCGAGGAGACCGGAAAGCTCGAGGAGATGTTGATCAGGGTGGCTGACACCTATGATGAGCGAGTGCGGCGGACGGTGAAGCGCCTGACGTCACTGCTGGAGCCGGTCCTGATCCTCTCTCTCGGGGCAATCGTCGGCTTTATCGTGCTGTCCATGCTCCTCGCCATCTTCAGCATTAACGAGCTTCCGCTGTAAAAGGCGGTGCGGGGTGCGACGTGCGAGGTGTGAGGGTGGGCACGGAAGCGAGGGGGATAGAGGAGCCTTGCGTGGGAATTCAACGATTTGAGGACATCCAAGCATGGCAAGAAGCGCGGGCGTTAGCCGGAATGGTCCACGAGCTATTACTACAGCAGAAATTTGAGAGGGAGTTCATTCTCAAAGATCAGCTTCAGCGTGCAGCCATCTCGATCATGGCGAACATTGCTGAGGGGTTCGGCAGTCAGAGCAACAAAGAGTTTGCAAAGTTCCTATACATTGCCTTTCGTTCCGGATCCGAAGTGCAGTCCCACATGCACCTTGCCCTGGACCGTGGTCTTACAAGCAAGGAGCAGTTTGAAAGGATCTATCAGCAGTGCGATCTGGCGAGACACCTGACCCTTGCCCTTATCCGCTCCCTCAAACGATCTTCGGATTCGCACCTCGCACCTCGCACTTCGCACCCCGCACGCGTTACTGGGCACCCCGCACCCCGCACCCCGCACCGCCGCCGTGAGGCGGGCTTCACCCTGATCGAGCTGCTAGTCGTCATTATCATTATCGGGCTGCTGGCCGCCCTCGTCGGCCCCAAGCTGTTCGGCAGGGTGGGCAAGGGAAAGCAAGCCGCGGCCCAGGCGCAGATCGAGCTATTCGGCGCTGCCCTGGACAACTTTCGGCTCGACGTCGGGCGCTATCCGACCAGCGACGAGGGCTTGAAGGCACTGCTTGTCAATCCTGGAGCGATCGAGAACTGGGATGGCTCCTATCTGAAAAAGGAGGAGATCCCTCTCGATCCATGGGGGCACCCCTATCTCTACAAATCTCCTGGAGAGCACGGGGACTACGATATTATCTCTCACGGTGGAGACGGGGTGGCAGGTGGAGAAGGAGAGAACCAGGACATCGTGAGCTGGAAAGGCATCAAGCGAGCCGGGGAGCGGATTGATCGATAGGGTAGAACAGTCCGAAGTGCGAAGTCCGAAGTGCGAAGTGCGTCGCACCCCGCACCCCGCACCTCGCACGCTTTCGGGCTTCACCCTCCTCGAGCTCATCGTTGTCCTGTTCATCCTGTCCTTGGCGACCGCTCTGATCGCGCCTACGTTCAGCCGCCCCTTTGGGCAGCTCCGGCTCAAAGCCGCAGCGAGGGATGTCGCCGCCCTTTGTCGGTTTGCCCGAATGCAGGCTATCACCTACCAGGGTGTGTTAGAGGTAGTGATGGACCGGCGAACCAATACCTACTGGCTGCGGGGGCCCGACTGGATCATCAGCCGCCTGGGCGGCATTGAGCACGTGGCGACGGCGGAGGACCCCGAGCAGCCATGGGAGGTCAGGATGCGGCAGGCCAGGGTGCGAACCCTCTCGCCCGGTTTGACTTTGAAGTCTGTTATCCTCGACACGGGCCCGGTCCCCGAAGATGAGCGTGGGGCGATCGCCTTCTTTCCACAAGGGAGTTCGACGGGGGGCGAGGTGTGGGTGTCGGATGAGAAGGGCCGAGGAGTTCGGGTCGTGGTGGACCCGCTGATGGGACTTGCCCGCATTCATGAGGCGACGAACGCCTAAGAACTGTGCGAAGTGCGGAGTCCGAGGTGCGATGTGAGCAGTAAAGAGTGCGAGGTGCGAAGTGCGAGGTGACAAGTAAAGAGTGCGAAGTGCGGAGCACGGGTTTACGCTGCTCGAGGTGATCATCGCGCTGGCCATCCTCGGCGTCACCTTCGCCCTGGCGATGCAGTTACTGGCGGCGGGGGTGCGCTCGGCGAAAGCGTCGGAGGATTACACCCACGCGGCGCTGCTGGCCCGCCAGAAAATGGGGGAAATCGTGGTGAAGCCCTCTTTCGAAGGGTCGGCTGATGGTGGGGAGCTCGGCGGGGGATTCAGGTGGATCTCGGAGGTGCAGCCGCTGCCGCAGGAGGAAGAGCTCCCCGCTCAGCTCTACCGGGTGTGGGTTCGAGTCACCTGGCCCGGCCGTCGTGGAGAGAAGTCCCTGGACCTCACCACGCTAAGGATGGCGGTCGATGAAAAGAAGTTCGGACAGACCCGCGCGGTCCAGCCGACCGCCCCCACCAGAAGGGGTTCGGTGAGATGATTGAGTTAAGGTGCGAAGTGCGAAGTGCGAAGTGCGAAGTGGGGAGCGAGACGCACCCCGTACCCCGCACCCCCTCCCTGCCCCTCCCCCCTTCGAGGGGGAGGGATGGGTGGGGGGGCGCACCCCGCACGACGTGCGGATTTACACTGCTCGAGATGCTGATCTCCATGACCATCCTCGCCCTCATCTTCGTCACGGTCCTCGGCGCGATCCGGATCGGGAGCAAGTCCTGGGAGAGCGGGGAGCAACGGGCGGAAGAGAATCAGCGGACCCGCACGCTTTTTGACACCATGGCCCTCGAGTTGACCACGGTGTATCCGCTGCGAGTCAAGGATCAGGATCGAGATGTCATCGCCTTTCGTGGCAAGCCGGATTCCGTCTCGTTTGCGACGCTCCCTCAGAGCTATGGGGCCGAACCGTTCAGTCATATGATGCGGATTGTGACGTACGGGGTCGAATCCGATCGGGGACTGGTCGCCACTGAACGCTATCCGCTCGTGGGCGTCGCCGGCAGCTCCGATTCAGTGAAGGGACGCGAGAGAGGGCTTGATGCGAGGGCCTTGGACGCTCGCTTCCGGTACCTGGTGCCGGAGGGCAAGTCAGAGGAGAAACTTCCCCCCACATGGCGGGACTCTTGGGATCCCTCCGAGGATGACGCGGGCCCACCATCATTGTTATCATCAGTATCAGCTCCGAGTCCGCTCGCTCGGGGGACTCAGCGTGCCCTGCGAGGTTCCGATCGCTTGCCGTTGGCGGTCGAGATCACCCTCACGATCCGACAGGGGAAAGGTAGTCAGGAGGGTCGGGAGCTGATCTTGCCTCCTCTGGTTTTTCCCGTGCACGTTGGGCGAACGCTATGAACACGTTCCGAGTTTCGAGATTCGTGTTTCGGGTAGGGGCGACCCGCCGGGTCGCCCTTACACCCGAAACGCCACACCCGAAACGCCACACCCGAAACCCGAAACATGGTCTTCATTCCGAGCGCGGAATGGCGTTAATGGTTGTGCTCTGGGTCCTGGCGTTCCTTGGCGTTGTCTTCATGAGCTTCACATTCTCAATGCGGACAGAGCTGGGCGCCGCCGGCAACTTCAGAGAACAGGCGGAGACCCACTCCCTCGCAGAGGCGGGGATCTATCGGGCAGCGACGGAGATCATCAACGCCGACCGAAACGCCGACCCCGATTCGACGCTCTATGATGCCCTCGACGAGCGCTGGCATGCCAATCCTGGCGCCTACGAGAATGTGCCGTTGGGAAGAGGGACGTACCAGGTGACCGTCTCGGATGAGGAGAGTAAGATTCCGCTCAACGGGGCAACCGACGCGATCCTCCGGCGGCTGTTCTCTAACTCAGGTGTAAGAGATGGACGGCTCCTCTCGACGATCGTCGATTCCATACTGGATTGGCGTGACCCCGACACGCTCCATCGCCTCAATGGCGCGGAGGACGACTACTATCTCTCACTCCCGGCTCCGTACAGGGCGAAGAACGGCGACTTCGAGACGATGGACGAATTGCTCCTGGTGAAGGGAATGACGCCGGAGATCCTGTACGGCAATGTCGCCAGCCCGGATCGGCGAGCGGAGCTGGAGACACAGCTTCCCTGGGAACGGCACCGTCTCGGGGAGTATCTGGGCGTCGCCAGGCACCTGTCGGTCTTCGGGACCGGTCACGTGAACGTCAACACGGCCAGTCCGGAAGTCCTGATGGCCCTTGGCCTCACGGCAGGGGAGACGAAACTTGTGCTGGGCCGGCGTGATGAGGTGCCCTTTCGCGACGTGATACATCTCACCTCGTTTTTGGTTTCCACTGTCGGTACCGCGAGGCAAGGGTCTGAACTTGTCCCGGCTGGCCAGCCGGGCGTGGCCCCGATGGGGCAGACCCTAACGGAATTGCAGCAGATCGGGAGGACGTACTCCAGAACCTTTTACGTTGAATCGACGGGTCGCATGAGCGGCTCGCGGATTGCCAGCCGGATCGCCGCGGTTCTCCAGAACGTGGGGCCTCCCGGACGGCCAAAGCTCTCTGTGCGGCTCTGGAGCCTGGATCCGAGGCAGGGGGCCTGATGAAGCTCGGCGAGCTGATCCCGAAGAGGAAAGTCGGCCTGGGCATCGACATCCGTGGCGGGCTTCTGTGCCATGCCCTGCTCCGCAGGGGCCTGGGCAGGGTCCACCTGCTGAGTTGGGGACTGGAGGAGCTGCACGCCGCGGACGGGGAGAAGAGGGACACGGAGGTCAAAGAGAAGCTGGGGGCGATCCTGAGCCGATTGCCGGTCCCCCCCACCTTGGTCACCGTGGGCCTCCCCAGAAGCCTTGTCACGATGCGCTTGGTCACTATGCCGGCGGTAGGCGAGGAGGAGCTGAAAGGGATCCTGGACTACGAGGTCGAGCGGCACGTCCCCTTCCCTCCGGAGGAGGCGGAGTATGACTTTCAGGTCTTGGAGAAGGATGCCGAGAAGGCCACACTCCTTCTGGCCGCAGCCAGAAAGGACGAGGTCGGTCGGTATCTGGAGCTCCTTGCCGGGGCCGGGATCACACCGACCGCCCTGGGGGTCTCCACCTTCGCCTCGCTGAACGCGCTCCTGTACAATCAGGGCAAAGGTGGCAAGCCGGTGACGGCCCTGATCGATCTGAGGAACGGGGAGGCTGAGATCGGCGTGACGAAGGGAGGGATTCTCCGCTACTGCCGTCACCTGAAGCTCGGCCCTGCGGCGCCGCTCGACGCGTTGTTCCCGGAGCTTTCCGGCCTTTTGGCTCACCTCGACGTCGATGGCGGACAGCAGGCGGGGCGGATCGCCCTCTCGGGGGTGGGCGGGGGAAGGGCGGACCTGCTTCACCATCTGGCCGACCGGACCGGATTCGAGGTGGAATTCCTTCAACCCTTCCAGAGGATCAGCGGAATGGGTGTCGATCCTCAGTCGGCCCAGTCCCTCGGGGCGGCGGTCGGGCTGGCCCTCAACGGGCTTGTGGAGCTCCCTCTCCGGATCGATCTGCTGTCGAAAGAGGTGGCGCCACCCCGTCGAGATCCGGCCGTCGCGACGACGTTCCGGCTCCTGGCGCTGATCGTCGCCCTCGGCCTGGCCTACGGGGTGAGCGAGGTGATCCGCGAACGCCGCGCCCTTGCCGATGTGACAGCCAAGGTGAATCAGGTGCGGACCGAGGCAGCCAAGGTGGAGCAGCTTAAAGGCGATGTCACCAAGCTCAACAGCCAGATCACGGTGCTGGAAAAAATCCATCGAGAGGATACGAAAAAGCTGGACCTATTGCGTGAGCTCGTTCAGATCCTGCCCAAGGGCGTGACCTTGACGCTCCTCTCCGTCGAGGGGCGGGAAGTCCGGATCGGAGGCTCCATCACCGGTCCCGCCTCGGATCTGATCTCGATCATTGAGCAGTCAAAGTTTTTCGAGAATGCCCAGTTCACCTCCCCGGTGGCCAGCCGTGGGGCCGAGACCCAGGACTTTCAGATCAAGGCGTTCATCGAGGCGCGTAGGGAGCCTCGGCCGTGACCATCTCTCCCCGTGAGCGGAGGTTTCTGATGATCGGCGGGGCGGCCTTGGTGGCGTTCCTCACCGTGAACTACCTCATCGCCCCGGCGGTCTCCAGCCATCTGCAGGTTCGGAGCGAGTACCGGGAGAGCCTCCAGGCCCTGGAGCGATTCCAGCTCATCGTGGAGGGCAAGAGGCGGTACGAGAAGAAATTCGCCGACGCTGAACAGCTCTTCACGCAACTCCAGCAGCAGCTCCTGCCTGGCGAGAAGGTGGCCGTGGCCGCGGCCGATCTTCAGGCGATGCTGCATAAAGCCGCGGGAGAGGCGGGGGTCACGATCGTCAGTGAGAGCATCCAGGCGCCAAAGAAGGCGGAGGGGTTCACGCAAGTCTCGGTGGAGCTCTCCTTGAACTCCGACCTCAAGAAACTCCGCGACTTCATCTATAGGATCGAGAGTTCGAGAAAGCTCCTCACGGTGCCGAAGCTGACGGTGAATGCGTCCTTCCCCAGGCCCGGCGCCGAGCTTCAAGTGACGGTCGTGGTCAGCGGATATACATCGGCACAACAAGAGGAGAAGGGCTGAGATGGGCAGACCCTTCGACAAAGCTCAGGGCAGGCCTCTGCGACTCCTCAACCTCGCCCTTGGCCTGGTCGCGGTGCTCATCGCCGCCGCGCTGGCGAGAGCGTGGGTCGCCCCCGCGCCGTTCGTCTCGAACCCCGCCGTCCCGAGGTCGTCTCAAGAGCTGGCCGCGATCTCCTTCGATCGGCCCGCGCGCCCGCCGCTGGCGCAGTTCGAGGTCTTGTTGGAAAAAAATCCATTCAAGCAGCCTGCCCCCCCGCCCCCGGCGGCGGCGAGACCGGGCTCTCCCCCGGCGCCTCCGGCTCCGCTCCCGACTCTCGTCGGCACCATCCTCGTTGATGACGAGCGTCGGGTGATCCTGAGCGACAAGGGGAAATCAGCCATCTACTCGATCGGTCAGGGGGTGGCTGGAGGGACCGTGACCGCGGTCAAAGAGGACCGGGTGTGGTTCAAACGCGGCGATGCCATTTCGGAACTGACGCTCAAGGCCCCGATTCAACCCGGCACGGCGGCGCCCTCGGCGCGGCCGCCTGACGTGCCTCGATCTTTTCCCCCGGACCGGGCGCCTATGGCTCCCTTCGCGCCCTTGCCTCCAGCGGCGGTCGAGGGGCCGCCGGTGCAGCCGGAGGAGTCCGGCCGAAGGGCGGAGCGCCGCCGCCTTCGGCTTCTCCGGCAGCAGGGGCTCCTGGAGCCATTTCAATAGACAGCAGAGTGACACCTGCCGGCGGCGCCGGCCGCGAGGGCAGACGCGAGGAAGGAGTGAGTATTGGCTACCCGTAGAGGAATTGTGCTGATCCTGGTGGTGACAGTGTGCCTCCCGGCCTGCGCCCTGCTCGACACATTGGGACTGTCCGAGCCGAAGGCACCTCCCCCAACGGTCGGGGTGAAGAAGGCGCCGGCCCCCGAATTACCGACCCCGCCCGATCCCAGGACCACTGCGCCTCCGCAGGTGGCGGAGGCAGGGGTGGAGGAGTCCGAGAAGGCGACCACCTCCCCCAGTGCGGCGCCGATGCCGCCCCCGCCGGTCCCGACGGGGTCGACGGAAGGCCCTCCTGCACCTTCGACAGGTCCCAAGACTCTCCCCGCCGGTGCGCCTGCTGGACCGAGGGCCCAGGAAGGCAAACCCCAGTACGTCTCGCTGAACTTCGACAGCGCTGAGCTGGAGTTGGTCCTTCGCTCCATCGCCGACATCACGGGGATCAACTTCATCATGGGCCCGGGCGTCAAGGCCAACGTCACGATGCGGACGACGACCAGGGTTCCGGCCAGCGAGGTCTTCTCCATCATGGAGCTGGTCCTGGAGGTGAATAACCTGGTGGCGGTGAAGGAGGGTTCGTTTTACAAGATCGTCCCGATCGCGGTCGCTCAGCAAGAACCGGAGGACGTGCAGGTAGGCAAAGAGCGCGGCGAGACCCGCGAGCGGTACATCACGCAGATCGTCCACCTCGATCATCTCTCCGCCGACGAGATGGCGAAGATCCTGCAATCGTTCCTGGCCCGAGGCGCCAAGCTGGTGGTTCACAAGGAAACCAACAGCCTGATCATCGCCGGGTTCAGCTCGACGGTCAAAAGGCTGCTCGATACGATGAAAGCGCTGGACCTCCCGACCAAGCGGGACAATATCCAGCGGATCTTCGTCTACTTCGTGGAGAACGTTCAGGCGACGCAACTGGCCGGCATCTTGAACTCCCTGTACGGCCGGCGGGAAACCATCCCGCGGGCGACGACCCCAGGCGCCAGGCCGGGACAGCCCCCGGCCAGGGCCGGGCTCGGCGTGGTTCAGCCGCCGCTTCCTCCCACGCCTGTGCAACCGCCGCCTGTGTCGGGCCAGCCGCCAGCGGGCCTCCCACCCGGCGCCGAGGCGACGCCAGGCGAGGTGGTGGGCGAGGTGATCATCGTTCCGGATGAGGCGAACAATGCGCTGATTATCAAGACCTCGCCCCGAAACTACGAGTTTATCGAGGCGACGATCAAGAAGCTCGATATCGTCCCGAAACAGGTCGTGATCGAGCTCCTCATCGCTCAGATCAGGCTGGGCGACACATTTAAATTTAGCCTGGAAGAGGTTATCAGGAGCGGGCAGTTCCTGGTTGCAGGGGCCTTCGGCAGCGGTGCGCTGGCCACCGCGGTGGCTGGAGTTGTACAGGACCCTAAAGATAAACTTGTCTCCGGTCTGACCTTTGCCTTTGTAGACAAAGATAAGTTTCGCGTGGTGTTGAATAATATAGCTGCGGTGACGAAGGTGGAGGTCCTGGCGAACCCACACTTGCTGACGGCCAACAACAAAGAGGCGAAGATCCAGATCGGTCAGGAGGTCCCGATCATCACCGGAGAGCAATCCAGCCTGGTGGGCGGTACTTCGACGACGACGCCCCTCCAGACAGGGGCCTTTCGTTCGCTCCAGCAAAAAGATATCGGCATCATCATGGGGATCAAGCCCCACGTGAACGAGAAGCGACTGGTCACACTGGAGATCGAGTCAGAGAACATCGCCATCGATGAAACCGCCTTTGGTAAGACCGACTCCCCGTCGTTCCTCAAAACCACGACAAAGACGTCGGTGGTTGTCCAGGATGGGCAGACGCTGCTCATCGGAGGCATCATCCGAACGGATAAGTCGAAGGGGCACAGTGGAATTCCCTTCCTGAGCGATATCCCTTTACTTGGGTATCTCTTCCGAAGCACGGCTGAGACCTTCACACGTAATGAGCTGGTCATCTTGATCACGCCCCATGTGATCGCGTCGCCGGCGGAGGGTCAGGCCCTTACCGAACAGTTCAAAGGGCGCGTCGAATCGCTGGATCCGCTTCTGAAACGCATGCCTGAATTCCCGGCGCTCAAGCCCTGAGAGAGGTGTCCCCGATCGGAAGGCAATGTTAGCTGATTCCCACCAAAGGAGGCCATCATGACCCGAGGAGCCAGTCTGTTGTTCCTGGCAATGATATTGTGCGCAGCATCGCCGGCCCTTGCGCAGCAGGCGCCGGTCACTCCGACGCGTCAGGCGTTTCGCTCGCTTGAGCTTGGCATGACCCGCGAGCAGGTCTCACAGATCGTCTCCTCGCCCGGCCCCATGGACCTGAAGCAGGAGAGCTGGGGGCGCTGGGTGCCGGGCTCGAGGCCTCGAGAGATGGAGGTATTGAGGATCCATTTCTTCGACAACCGGTCCTACTGGATCGAGTACGATGCCTTCGGCGACTCCTGGCTGCGTGAGGAGAAGGGCAGCTGCAGCGACTGGATCAAGGCGCCACTCCGGCGCCTGAAGGAAAGCTTCCAGGGCAAGTGACCATGCGCCGCCGCCAGGTGCGCGTGACGTGCATTCTTCACGCTGTCGGGACGCCGGTCGCCACCGTCTCGAGCGTTCGCGCTACCTCCTCCCATGAGGAACGTGGCTGCTGCTGGATGTTACGGCGGAATGCCGGCTCCATCGTTTCATCGTAGAAGCGGATGACGGCTTCCGCGAGGGCGGGGGGATTGTGCGGCTCCACCAGAAGGCCGGTTTCGCCGTCACGCACCAACTCGGGCAGCCCGCCCACGCGAGTGGCCAGGACCGGCCTCTCGAATGCGTGGGCGACCGGAATGATTCCGCTCTGCGTGGCCGATTCGTAGGGGAGTACGACCAAATCGGCTGCCGAGAAGTAAAGGCTCACCTCCCCGTCTGGGACGAATCGATCGATCACCTTCACATGTGGCGCGAGGCCCAGCCGGTCGATGAGATTCAGGCAACGCTCCTTCCCGTCGTAGAATTCTCCGACGATGAGCAGGGTGCAGTCGAGCTTCCGGAGGACGAGGGGCATGGCCTCAAGTAGTGTCGGAAGCCCTTTGTAGCGGCGTATCAGCCCGAAGAAGAGCAAGGTGTTGCCCGAAAGACCCAGTCCGCGCTTTGCGACGTCCTTGTCGATCGGGTCGCCGAAACCTTTCCCCGACGGCAGAGGGGCCATCAGGATCCGGCCTCCCAGATGAAGCGACTCCAGGTCTCGACGGTCGGCTGAAGAGTGAACGACGTAGAGGTCTCCCGGCGCCAGGGTAAAGCGGGTCAGGGACCGCGCGCCGGGAAAGGGTTCGTGGGGCATAATGTTGTGACAGATGAAGATGATGGGAGAGCGCGATCGTCTTTTCGCCAGACGGATCGTCGTCCCGATGCATGGGGCGAAGAAGGGGTTCCACCAGTGGACCACTGTGAGGTCGGGCTCCAGTTCAGCGATCCGGCGGCCGGCCTGAAACCAGCTCAAGGGATTGATCGAGTCGAGGAGCGGCTCGGCCGTCAGCATCGGCGGCACAGGGCTCGGGTCGAACTGTGTTCGTCCCGGAAAGAGGAGCGATGGGTACTGGCGGGAGAAAGAGATCACCGTGATTGCGTGCCGGTTCACCAGCTCGAGGCCGAGCTGCGCATTGTAGTGAGCGATCCCCCCCCTCAAAGGATAGAGGGGCCCGATCAGGCAGATCCTCATTAGCGGATCGTAGATCTGTAGGTCACCCCGGCACCCTCGCTCGCTGTCGTCGATCTGAAGGGCACGACATAGGCTGTTCTGGGGGTACTGTAGCCGCCGGGCCGTCAAAAATCAACCCCCTTTGAGGATGCCACAGGAATGTCAAGCCTGAGGGGGGTAGTGGGTCAGTTTGCCAGAGATCCTTCACGGAGCCTGCCCTGAGATTCTTCACTTCGTTCAGAATGACAGGCGAAGGGTTCAGGATGACAAGTCTCGCTAGTGTCCTGAGCCAGAAATTCGGACCACAATTTTTCCCCTCCCCCTTAGATGGGGGAGGGCTGGGGTGGGGGTGAAAACGGCAGATGCCTGATACTCACTCACCC
>JACQQF010000039.1 GCA_016207095.1 Candidatus Methylomirabilota bacterium
TCGCCGAAAGACACAACCCTGGTCTGCGAGCGGATGCTGCGGCCCAGAAGGTCGCACGCGGAGATGCCATCACTGCCGAGTTGCTCCCCAACCCTGTGTTTCTTGCCAGGTCCGAAGGATACAACGGCGGTTCATTCCTGGATCGACAGGAGCTCTTCCTCGAGATCGGCCAGGAGATTCAGACGGCCGGCAAACGCTCCCACCGGACCGCGGTCGCTGATGCGAATGTGCGGGCGATCGGGGCCGAGGTTGAGAACGCCGCCCGGCTGCTCAGATTCGCGGTGAAGCAGGCGTATTACCAGGTGGTTCTCGCAAAGGCTGAGGTTGAGGTGGCCCGCGATCTGCTGGCCAATTTCGACCGGATCATCAGCCTTAACGAGGAACGGTTTCGTGTGGGCGAGATCTCAGGCGGGGATCTCCGGCGGGTTCAGGTGGAGCGCTTCCGGGTCTTTGACGAGGTTGTCGGCGCCGAGCTGAATCTCAAGCAGGCCAAGATCTCGCTCCTCGGACTGTTCGGCATCGCCGATTCAACAGTCGAATTCGACGTAACCGAAGCGCTCGTCAAACGCGAGCCCATTGGCGCTCTGCCATCACTACGGGCCGAGGCCGTGCAGACCCGCCCGGACCTCAAAGCCCAGCGTCATCGGATCACGCGGGCTCGGGAACAGATCGAGTTCGAGCAGGCGCTGCGCTTTCCCAATGTCTCTCCCTTCGTGGGCTACAAGCGTGACTTCGGCGAAAACAGCGTGCTGTTTGGCCTGGAGGTCCCCCTGCCCCTCTTCAATCGAAACCAGGGCGGCATCGTCCGCGCCACGGCTGAGGCGGAGCGCGAATCGTTCCAGCGGCAGCGTGCAGAGAACCACGCGCTTCTGGAAGTGGATCAGGCCTTTAACCGGTCTGAGGCCGAACGGCGACGGCTTGAGGCGCTGGAATCCGACTATCTGCCCAAGGCCCGCGAATCACGGGAGATCGCTGAGGCCGCCTACCAGTTCGGCGCGATCGATCTCAGCGCGTTCCTGGATGCGCAACGGTCCTTTCGGGAGATCCGCCGACTCCACAACCGCTCCCTCTATGAACTGACCATCGCCGCGTTTCAAGTGGAAGCGGCCGTGGGCCGCTAGAGGACATGTGATGTCTTCATACGCCGCCTCCAGACTTCGCACCACGCACCCCGCACTTCGCACTTCGCACCTTTTCACAGTTGTGATACTTGCAGGGCTCCTAGCCCTTGTCGCCTGTAACCGCGAGCCCCAAGAGAAAAAGGCGGAACGCCAAGCGGAGCACAAGGAGGGCGAGGTCAGGATTTCAGCCGAGGCTCAGGCTAAGTCCCGATTTGCCACCGCTCGAGCCCAGCGTGTCGCCCCGATCCGCCTGATCGAAGCCACGGCGACCATTGCGCCAGACCCATCGCACGTGGCCCACATTGCGCCGATCGCCAAGGGACGGCTTGCGCGGGTCTCTGTGCAGGTCGGCGATTCGGTGACCCGAGGCGCCCCGCTCTTCGAGTACGACAACATCGAGCTGGGGGAATCGGTGGGGGACTACCTAGGCGAGTTGGCCGGTCTTCAGAAAGACCTGGCCCAGGTCGAGGTCTCCCGGAAGTCGTGGGAACGCGCCCGATTGCTCCTGGAAAAAGAAGCGATCGCCCGGAAAGAGGCCGAGGTGCGGGAGGCGGAGTACCGCGGCGCCGAGGCTGCGGCCGCGAACCGGCGCGCCAGGATCGCCAGAGCCAAGGAAAAGCTGTATCGCTTCGGGATGATCGACGAGCACATCAAGGCACTCTCGGCGGAACACAACCCACCGGTCCATCGGGAGGCCTCCTACACCACGGTCCGGGCGCCCATTGCCGGCGTGATCATCACGCGTGAGGGCGCACCTGGCGAGGTAGTCGGGCCCGAGAAGGCGCTCCTGTCGATCGCTGACCTGTCTAAAGTCTGGACGCTGGTGGACATCTACGAGAAGGACCTGGCCCATGTTCGTCGTGGGGCGCCCGTCGAAATCATGGTGGAAGCGTACCCGGATGAGATCTTCCGGGGCACCATCGGATACGTGGGCGATGTCGTCGATCCGCAGACGCGAACCACCAAGCTACGAGTGGAGATCCCGAACCCCCAGCGCAAACTCAAACCCGGGATGTTCGCGACAGTGCGGCTTCGGGTCCAGGCCGCGCCTGGCTCCGCCTTGGTCCTCGCCATCCCCTCCTCGGCGATCCAGCAGGTGGATGGCCAGCCAGTTGTCTTTGTCAAGAAAGACTCCACGACCTTCGAACGACGGAAGATCAAGCTCGGGGTCACAATGGGCGATCTTGTTGAGGTCGCCGAGGGCCTGAAGGGCGACGAAGAAGTGGTGACCGCGGGAAGCTTCGCTCTGAAATCCGAGCTGCTCAAGGAACGGATCGGCGAGGGGCACTGACCCCCAGAAGGCTAGATCATGCTGGAGCGCATCTTTGAGTTTTCCCTTCGGAACCGATTTCTTGTCCTCATCCTGACCGCTTTCCTCGTCATCGGCGGGATCGCAGCCCTGCGAGATCTGCCGATCGATGCCGTTCCGGACATCACGACCGTCCAGGTGCAGATCCTCACCAGGACGGCGCCGATGGGGCCCGTGGAGGTCGAACGGTACATCACCTTCCCGATCGAGGCCGCCATGAGCGGCTTGCCGGACCTGCAAGAACTACGTTCCGTGAGCCGATTCGGCCTGTCCGTCGTGACCGTGGTCTTCAAAGACCACGTCGATGTCTACTTCGCCCGGCAAATCGTGGCCGAGCGGCTACTCGCAGCGAAGGAGCAAATCCCGCCAGGCTTCGGGACGCCGCAGCTCGGGCCGGTGACCACGGGGCTCGGGGAGGTCTACCAGTTCGTCGTGAGAGGCGACGGCTACTCACTCATGCAGTTGCGTGAGATCCTCGACTGGCAGATTGCCTACAGGCTCCGGGGGGTCCCGGGGGTCACCGAGGTCTCGCCGGAGGGCGGGTATGCCAAGCAGCACCACGTGGTGGTCGATCGAAAGCGGCTGGTCTCATATCGAATCCCTATCGGTCAGGTCTTTGAGGCCCTAGAAAAGAACAACGCGATCGCTGGCGGCGGCTACATCGAGCACAACGGCGAGGCCTACGTAATTCGGGGGGAGGGGTTGGTCGAACGCCCGGAGGATCTGTCCCGCATCATGGTGGGCATGGGGCCCGGCGGCACGCCGATCACCATCGCGCAACTGGGGCAGGTCAAGATCGATGCCATGCCGCGGATCGGGGCCGCGACCCGAAATGGCGAGGGCGAGGCTGTGATCGCCATGACCCTGATGCTGCAAGGCGCTAACGGGCGCGTGGTGGCCGAGCGGGTCAAACAGGAGATCGAACGGATGAAGCCCAGCCTACCGCCCGGGATCATCATCGAGCCGTTTTACGACCGGTCCGATCTCGTCAACAAGGTCATCCGGACGGTCACGACCAACCTCATCGAGGGGGCCCTGCTGGTCATCGCCGTGTTACTCCTGCTCCTCGGCAACCTTCGGGGCGGGCTGATCGTCGCGTCGGCGATCCCCCTCTCCATGCTCGCGGCGTTCACGGGGATGATCCAGGCCGGGATTTCCGGGAACCTCATGAGCCTGGGCGCCATCGACTTCGGGCTCATCGTGGACGGGGCGGTGGTGATGATCGAGAACATCGTCCGCCATCTGGCAGAGAAACGAGCCGCGCGACCCGAGGAACGTGGCCTCGTCATCTTCAGGGCCGGCCGCGAGGTCCTGCGGCCGATCTTCTTCGCCGTCGGCATCATCGTGATCGTCTACCTCCCGATCCTGACGTTACAGGGCGTCGAGGGGAAGATGTTCCGGCCGATGGCGCTGACGGTCATCTTCGCCCTCGTGAGCTCGCTGATCCTCTCCTTCACCCTCATGCCGGTCCTGGCCTCCCTTCTCCTGCGGGGACCGATCGCCGAGGGCGAGACCTGGCTCATCCGCCGGACCAAGGCCCTCTACCTTCCACGGCTGCGGTGGTGCATCGCCCATCCGAAGATCACGGCGACCATCGCGGCGGCGGCCTTCGCGCTCAGCTTGGTCTTCGTGCCGTTCCTCGGGGGCGAATTCATTCCGCAACTGGATGAGGGTGATATCGTCATCCAGGCGTGGCGCCTGCCGAGTATCGCGCTAGGCGAGTCGCTCAGGAGCACGCTTGAGATCGAACGCACGCTCCTGCGCTTCCCGGAGGTGCGGCAGGTGGTGTCGCGGACCGGGACGCCGGAGGTGGCTACCGACGTCATGGGGATGGAACTGTCCGACATCTTCGTCAGTCTCCATCCACACAGCCAGTGGAAGACTGCCCGAACGAAGGAGGAGCTGATCGCTAAGTTCGCGGCCGGCCTCTCGGCCGAGGTTCCTGGGGTGGGGATCGGCTTCACCCAGCCGATCGAGATGCGCTTTAACGAGCTGATCGCCGGGGTTCGGTCCGACGTCGCGATGAAGATCTTCGGGGACGATTTGATGGTGTTAAAGGAAAAGGGGGAGAAGGCAGCGCGGATCCTGCGGCAGATCCCCGGCGGCCAGGATGTCCGCGTCGAGCAAGTGGCCGGCCTTCCCGTCTTGCGAATCCAGGTCCAACGGGAGCGGATCGCCCGGTACGGGATCAATGTCACCGACGTGCTGGCAGCCGTGGAGGCGGCAGGCGCCGGCCGGGTGGTCGGGACGGTCTTCGAGGGGCAGCGACGCTTTCCCCTTGTGGTCCGAGCCGTGGGGAGCGGCGCTACAGATCTCCCCTCCTTTCGAGATCTGCCGGTGGCCGCGCCGAACGGTGCCCTCATTCCCCTCGCCCAACTGGCCTCGATCGTTGTCGAAGAGGGGCCGGCCCAGGTGAGCCGCGAAGATATCAGCCGACGAATTGTCGTGGAGGCCAACGTGCGCGGCCGTGACCTAAGCTCCTTTGTGGGCGACGCGCAGGCGCGTATCGCTCGCGACCTGAAACTGCCGCCCGGCTACCATCTGAAATGGGGCGGGCAGTTTGAGAACCTGCAGCGGGCGAGCCGTCGCCTCGCGATCGTCGTCCCCCTGTCCCTGTTCCTGATCTTCGTCCTGCTCTACATGACCTTCAGCGCTGTCCGACCCGCCTTCCTGATCTTCTTGAATGTCCCTCTCGCGGTCACCGGAGGCGTGGTGGCCCTTGCCTTTCGCGGAATGCCGTTCAGCATCTCCGCAGGAGTGGGCTTCATTGCGTTGTTCGGCGTCGCCGTCCTCAACGGCGTGGTCCTGATGAGCTATATCTTACAGCTCCGGCAAGAGGGCCTCCCTCCTGCCGATGCCGCGATCAAGGCCGCCGAGGTCCGCCTGCGACCGGTCTTGATGACGGCCCTGGTCGCCAGCCTGGGATTCGTCCCGATGGCCCTGTCCACCGGCGTGGGAGCCGAGGTGCAGCGCCCGCTGGCCACTGTCGTCATCGGCGGGCTCATCACCACCACCCTCCTCACGCTCTTCGTGCTTCCAGCGCTCTATCACCGGCTCGAGCGTGGAGCTGCGGAATCCTGACGGCGTGTGTGTGGGATTGGTGGGAGGATGGACCTCCTGGGTGGTGCCGTCTGCTTGATCGGCGTCTTCGTGATCATGTACTGGCCGAGAGCCTGAAAAGTTTGCTTCTGCTTCGAATCCCAACTCGAGGCAGTGCGACCGGACAGCATTTTCTTGACAAGCCTGAACCTCAATGGTAGCGTTTATCTCGAACTGCTCACCGCTTCGAGGATACGCCAGCATGCGACCCCGAAACGCTTCAAGAAAGATTCTCATGATGACTGCTGTCATTGCAGTGAGTGCAGTCGTCCTTGCGTGCCCTCTCGTTGTGGTGGCTCATGCCCAAATGACCCAAATGACGTGCCAGGATATGCCCACCCAGAGCTTAGAAGGAATGTGCCCTCTGTCCTGCGGCGTTCCTCAGGACGCTGCTGGTATTGGATCGAATGGATTTGCCCTCAGACCGCTTCCGGTTTACCTCGACCTCAACCCTACTTCCACGATTCGGCCCATCTTCCACCCCCCCACTCTCGCCTGATCTCTCTCTACAAGACCTGAACGTTTCCGGTCGCCGCGCCCACGCTCGGCGCGCTTGACGCGCTGTTGCCGGCATATTCTTCCCCTCACCCCGACCCTCTCCCCGCCTTGGGGAGAGGGAACAGCGTGGAAGCCCTCTGCCTCGCTGGAGAAGGCGAGGAGTGGGCGCTGGCGACCACGTATGCCAATCCGATTTCTCGACGCTCGTTCGAGGGGTGAAGCGATGCCTCATTGGAACTCTCTGCTGACCGGAACTCTGCTCCTGCTGTTAGCGATCACGCCGTGCGCTGCGCAGCAATCGCTGACGTTGACGCTGGAAGCCGCGCCCACCCTCTCCGACCTTATCAAGGAAGCGCTCAGGGCGAATCCCGAGATCGTGGCGGCCCGCAAGGCAGTTGAGGCCGCTCACGCCAGGATCGTTCCAGCCAAGTCTCTGGACGATCCTGAACTGAATCTGGAGAGTTGGGCCATCCCCATCGATCAGCCCACGAACCTTAATCAGGCCAACATGCATATGGTGAACCTCCGCCAGCGGTTCCTGTTCCCCGGCAAGCTTCGACTACGCGGCGAGGTGGCTTCCCAAGAAGAGGCTATGGCGGTGGCCCGTTACCAAGCAAAGGAGCGAGAGGTCATCGCTGCGGTGAAAAAGGGCTATTACGAGTTGTTCATGGCGGATCGGAATATCCAGATCACCAAAGAACAGCTTGAGCTCCATGAGCGTGTCTTGAGAACGACCGAGACCAGGTACACCGTCGGCAAGACCTCTCAAGCCGATGTGGTGAGGGCGCAGGTGGAACACAGCGATCTCATCAACCGCCTTATCATCGCAGAGCAGGAACGGGAGTCGGCCGAGGCGAGACTCAACGCGCTGCTCAACCGCCCGACCGATGCGCTGATCGGGAGGACCGCTGAGCTGGAGCCATCCCCCATCACGCCATTCGAGCAGAATGAGCTCTACCGGCTCACGATCGAGTCGAGCCCGGAGCTCCGAGAAGCAGTCTCTGGCGTGAAGCGGGCAGAGCTTTCCCATGAACTCGCCATACGAAATCAGAGGTACCCCGACTTCACCCTCGGTCTCGGTTATTGGTATACCCCGCAAGGGAACTTCCAGCACACCTATTCCGGGATGCTCACCCTGACCATTCCATTCTTCTGGACGAAGGCTAAGCATGATAGAGAGGTGGAAGAGGCGTCCGCGCAGATCGTCAAAGCCGAAGCCGGCTACCGGGCCATCAAGAACCTCGCGTTCCTCGAGGTCCGGGACAATCTGCTGAAATCAAATGCCGCCCGGAAATCGGTGAGCTTGTATCGGACCGGCTTGCTTCCCCTGACCGAGTTGTCGTTGAAGGCCGCCGAGGCGGCCTATCAGACAGGTCGCCTGGAATTCACCGGGTTACTGGAGGCCGAGCGTGCTCTTCGGGATGTCCGTCTCGGCTACTATCGAGCCCTTGTCACTCTCGAACAAAGCCTGGCCGATCTCGAGCGGGCGGTCGGCCGCGACATTCTGTGATGACTCCGGACAAGAATCGTCCACTCCACCATGAGTAAAAAACGAGGAGGACAACATGAACAAGAACTCTAAGAAATCGTGGCAAGCCGCCGCCGTCATGGCCATCGTGGCCCTTGCCGCCGCATGCGGCAGGGGGGAACAGCCGAAGGCCGAACGCCCTCAGGCTGCTCAGGGATCGGCGGAATCTAACAAGGGCATGGCCGGAACGGAAATAGCCGGAGACATGAAAGGAATGCCCGGCATGGCGATGGCGGGAGGCGGAATCGCCGTTGATCCCGCCAAGCAGCAGCTCATCGGAATGCGAATCGCCGAGGCAACCTATCAGCCCCTTGACAAGACTATCCGCACCGTCGGGAGGGTCGAATACGACGAGCGGAAATTGAAGCAGATCAGCGCCAAGACCGAAGGATGGATCGAGCGCCTCTACGTGGACTTCACCGGCCAGTTGGTCAGGCGAGGCGATCCGCTCTTCACGGTTTACAGCCCGGAACTCGTCTCGACCCAGGAAGAATACCTCCTCGCGCTACAGGCGAAAAAACAGACCAGCTCCAGCCCCTTCCACCACGTCGCGGCAGCGGGGAATTCCCTGCTGGAGGCGACCCGCCGACGGCTCCTCCTGTGGGACATCACCCCGGAGCAGATCGCTGAGCTCGAGCGAAACGGCCGGCCGACCAAGACGCTGACACTGGCCTCGCCCATCGATGGCTTCGTGATTGAAAAGACGGCGCTCGAAGGAATGCGGGTGGAACCCTCGATGGTTCTCTATAAGATTGCCGATCTCTCCACCGTCTGGGTCTACGCCGACATCTACGAGTACGAGCTTCCGCTCGTCCGCGTGGGACAGCAGGCCACAGTGCGCCTCTCGTACGACCCCGGGCGTACGTTCCAGGGGCGGGTCGTGTACGTCTACCCCTATCTGGACAGCAAGACACGGACCGCCAAGATTCGGTTTGAACTCCCCAATACGGGTGACAGAAGGCTGAAGCCGGGGATGTTCGCCGATGTTGAGTTGAAGGTGCAGCTCGGCCGACGGCTGGCCGTTCCGCGTGAAGCGGTCCTGGACTCCGGGACCCGGCAGATCGTCTTCGTGGAAAAGGGTGACGGCCACTTCGAGCCGAAGGAGGTCACGCTTGGCATGCGGGTAGACGGTCAGCAGGAGATCCTCTCCGGGCTGAAGCCAGGGGCCCGCGTCGTCGCGAGCGCCAACTTCTTCCTGGATTCCGAGAGTAAGCTCCGGGAGTCGATGGGCCTTATGGCCGCCATGCCGGGGATGGAACGGATGCGGATGCCTGGGATGGAAGGTATGGAGGGGATGCCAGGGATGGAAAAGGGCGCGAAGGCCCCGGCCGGCCCGCAGGAGAAGACGGTCGCAGGCATCACACTGGCCTTTTCCACTGTCCCCACCCCTGCGAAGGTCGGAGACAACCTCCTGCGCGTTCGCCTAACCGATAGCAAGGGAGAGACGATCAGAAATGCCAAAGTCTCGTTCAGCTTCACCATGCCGATGCCCGGGATGACCGACGTGGGCGCACAGGCGGCCTTCTCGAAGGAGGGTTTCTACGAGGCAAAGGCCAACCTGGGAATGGGCGGAACCTGGCATGTGACGGTGAAGGTGGTGGTCCCGGGAAAGCCTGAAATCAAACAAAGGTTCGCCGTGGCAGCAGGGGGTGAGCAATGATCGAGCACCTGATCGCCTGGAGCGCGCGGAATCGCTTCCTGGTCTTTCTGAGCGTGATCTTCCTCTCGCTCTGGGGGGTCTATGCGATTCGAGGGGTCCCACTCGACGCGATCCCCGATCTCTCCGACGTCCAGGTCATCATCTTCACCGACTGGTCCGGCCGCGGCCCCGATCTGGTCGAGGATCAGATCACCTATCCTATCATCACCAAGCTCCTCTCTGCTCCCCGGGTCAAGTTCGTCCGGGGCCAGTCTTTTTTCGGCCTCTCCTTCGTCTACGTGATCTTCGAGGACGGGACCGACATCTACTGGGCTCGGAGCCGGGTCCTTGAGTACATGCAGGGGGTGGCGGGAAGGCTACCCGAGGGGGTCGTCCCGACCCTGGGCCCTGACGCCACTGGGGTTGGGTGGGTGTATCAGTACGCCGTCATCGACCGGAGCGGACGGTATGACCTCTCGCAACTTAGAAGCCTCCAGGACTGGACTCTCCGGTACGCGCTGGCGAGCGTTCCCGGCGTCGCCGAGGTTGCCAGCGTGGGGGGCTTCGTGAAGCAGTACCAGGTGAACATCAATCCGAATGCCCTGCTAGCCTATAACACCCCGCTCAAGGATGTCATCGAGGCGATCCGCCGCAGCAACAACGACGTCGGCGGCCGCGCCATCGAGGCATCAGGGACAGAGTACATGGTCCGGGGGCGGGGATACATCCGGTCGGTGGCCGATCTGGAGAACGTCCCCCTGGGAACCGGTGGCCAGGGAACTCCCATCATGCTGCGGGATATCGCCAAGGTCCAGATTGGCGCTGACATGCGGCGAGGGATCACCGACTACAACGGCGAGGGTGAGGCCGTCGGGGGCGTCGTCGTCATGCGGTATGGCGAGAACGCCCTCAACGTGATCAACGCTGTCAAGGCGAAGCTCGAGGAAATCAAGCCCGCCCTGCCTGACGGCATCGAGATCGTCCCGGTCTACGACCGCTCAAGCCTCATTCACAGGGCCATCGCCACGCTCAAAGAAAAACTAATCGAGGAATTCATCATTGTGAGCCTGGTCTGCATCGTTTTCCTCTTCCACTTCCGAAGTGCCCTGGTGGCAATCTTGATCCTCCCGATCGCGATCCTCCTCTCTTTTATCCCGATGTACTATATGCGCCTCACCTCCAACATCATGTCCCTGGGGGGGATTGCCATCGCCATCGGGGCCATGGTTGATGCCGCCATCATCATGATCGAGAATGCCCACAAGCACCTGGAGCGCTGGGAGCATGAAGGGAAGCCTGGCAATCGGGCGCAGGTGATCATCGAGGCGGCCAAAGAGGTCGGCAAGCCGCTCTTCTTCTCGCTCCTGGTCATCACCGTCTCCTTTATTCCGGTCTTCACCCTGGAGGCACAAGAGGGGCGCCTCTTCAAGCCGTTGGCCTACACCAAGACCTTCGCCATGTTTTTTGCTTCGCTCCTCTCGGTCACCTTGGCCCCTGGGCTGATGTTGCTCCTGATACGGGGTCGGATCGCCTCGGAGTCAAAAAACCCCATCAACCGGATCCTCATCCGGCTCTACCATCCGGCCGTCAAGGCCGTCCTTCGTTTCCCCAAGACCACTCTCCTCCTCGCCCTGATCGCCCTGGCTTCGACCATCCTCCCCTTCCTCCGCCTCGGCTCGGAGTTCATGCCGCCGCTCCACGAAGGGACGATTATCTATATGCCCACGGCCTTGCCCGGCCTGTCCGTCACCCCCGCAGCCCGGATCCTTCACATCCAGGACAAGATGCTCCGTCAATTCCCCGAGGTCCGCTCGGTCTTCGGCAAGATCGGCCGGGCCGAGACCCCAACCGACCCGGCCCCCATCATGATGGTCGAGACCCTCGTGGAGCTGAAGCCCGAGTCGGAGTGGCGCAAGGCCCGGCAGCATCGGTGGTACTCCCGTTGGGCGCCCGAGCCTGTGAAGAAACTCCTCAGGCCTGTCTGGCCCGAAGAGCGAACGATGACCTTCGACGAGCTGGTGGACTCCATGGACGCGCAGATGCGCTTCCCAGGTATGCCCAACGTTTGGTGGATGCCGATCCAGACGCGGACCGAGATGCTGGCCACCGGATTCCGGAGCGTGCTTGGGATCAAGATCTTCGGTCCTGACCTCCAGGTAATCAATCAGATCGGGAAAGAGATCGAGGCAAGCTTGGGAATGGTTCAGGGAACCCGAAGCGTCGTTTCAGAGCGAACAACCGGTGGCTACTTCATCGACTTCGCGATTCGGCGGCAAGAGGCGGCGCGCTACGGCCTCCAGGTCATGGATGTGGAGGATCTCATCGAGACTGCCATCGGAGGAAGGGAAGTGTCCATGACCGTTGAGGGGCGGGAACGGTATCCCATCCAGGTCCGGTATCCCCGGGAACTCCGGGATGATATCGAGGCACTCAAGCGCGTCCTGGTCCCCACTCCCATGGGGGCCCAGGTCCCACTGGCCGAACTGGCCGACCTCAGAATCACGACAGGGCCGCCCTCCATTCGGGACGAGGGCGGCGCCCTGGTCGGCTATGTGTTCATCGATGTGACCGGCCGGGACTTGGTCGGCTACGTGGCCGAGGCCAAGAAGATGATCGGCCAGATGGTCCAGATCCCCAAGGGGTATTACTTGAGCTGGGCGGGGCAGTTCCAGTACTTCGAGCGGGCGAAGGCCCGCCTCGCCATCGTCATCCCTCTGACGTTGGTGATCGTGTTCGTGCTGCTCTACCTCAGCACCCGCGTGGTCACCAAGGTCTTCATCGTGCTCCTGGCAGTCCCTTTCTCTCTCATTGGGGCGATCTGGCTCCTCTATCTCCTCGGCTATCACCTGAGTGTAGCGGTGTGGGTCGGGATCATCGCGCTGGCCGGGGTGGACGCCGAGACTGGAATCGTGATGCTTCTCTACCTGGACCACGCCTACGAGAAGCGACAGCGCGAGGGGCGCATGACAAGCAAGGCCGATCTTCAAGAGGCGATCGAGGAGGGCGCCGTTCAGCGGATCCGGCCAAAGATGATGACCGTCATGGCGATTCTCATGGGGCTTCTCCCCATTATGTGGAGCCACGGGACCGGGGCCGACGTGATGAAGCGGATCGCCGCCCCGATGATCGGTGGGATCGTGACCTCGTTCCTCCTCGAGCTGCTGATCTATCCCGTCATCTTCGAGATCTGGAGAGGGTGGCAACTTCGGAAGGGCACCAAATGAACTTTTGATCGCCGCCGTCCGTTGTGAAGAGGTAGAGGCGTGACTCCAGGGGAACGCCGACCGTCTGAGGCCCAAAGATTCGAAGCAGTGGCGCTTCCGCACCTGCCCCTGCTCTACCGCATCGCCTATCGCTTGTCCAGCAACAGGGCCGATGCCGAGGATCTCGTCCAGGAGACCTTCCTCAAGGCCTATCGGGCTTTTCATCAGTTTAAGGAAGGCACCAATGCGAAGGCTTGGCTGATAACGATCCTGCGGCATGCGCATCTGGACCAAGTGAGAAAGATGTCGAAGGAACCGCCGACCGAGGCGTGGGATGAGGTGGAACCAAGACATGTTGGGTCTAAACTTCCGGCTGAAGAAGTCGAGACCGCGCTGGAGGGATCGTTGGATGGTGACGTTGAGCTGGCCCTCCAGGCTCTGCCACCCCAGCAGAAGTTGGCCGTGATTCTCGCCGACCTTGAAGAGATGAGCTACGAGCAGATCGCCCGGGTGCTCGACTGCCCAGTTGGGACGGTACGGTCTCGGCTCCACCACGGAAGAGCTCTGCTCCGCCGGTCTCTTTGGGAATTTGCGAAGGAACGAGGCTATGTCAAGTCGTAGAGGGAGGACCGATGGAGTGTCGCGACGCACGGGAATACCTATCTGCATCGATTGATGGAGCCTTGACGCCGGAAGAACAAGAGCGCGTTGAGGGACATCTGAGCGCCTGCGAGCGCTGCTCTGACTTCCTCGCGTTGGAACTGAAAACCAAGCGCCTCCTGAGACAACGACTCCCTCCTCCACCCGTGCCTTCAGGGCTCCGAGAGAGAATCGTCCAGGCCGTCACCGGAGCCGAACCCGTGAAGGCGACGCGACGATGGGGATTCCCGATGTGGCTACTCAGGCCGGCGCCGATCCTGGCCATCGCCGGCGCCTTCGTTCTGCTCTTCGCGCTCATGATCTTCTATGCCGGCCCGCGATCGACCGAGGCCTCGCCGTTCGTCAAAGATTCGGTGGACGGTCACGTGAAATGTCTTCTCGGCGAATATACGATGGAAGTGAAGCTCGCAAGCCCCGATGAGCTTGCCCGCTGGTTTCAGGAGCGATTGAGGTTCACGGTCCGCCTCCCCCAATTCGCCCATCAGGGGCAGACCGAGCTGTGGGAAGGCAGGGTCAGCCTGATGGGAGGGGTGCAGAGCGCCCAGGTTTTTTACCGTTGGCGGGGGAAGACGCTGTCGCTCTTCGTACTCTCTGCGGAGAAGATGCCCCTGATGCCTGGCGAGGAGCGAGTGTGGCGCCGGCGAACCTTCCATGTGAACCACCATAGAGGCTATACGAGCCTCATGTGGAGGGACGGCGATCTCGCCTACTGCCTCGTGTCCGACCTCACTCCAGAAGAGGTAATGGCGTTTGCCTCCGAGGAGCGTGCGTAGCAATCGCTCACTACCTGAAATGAACTCTCTGAAATGAACTTTTCCGGGCGCACCCTCGTTTCCAGATACAGAGGACGACATCAACGTAACGCACGTTAAAGAAGGTGATCCATATGAGACACATCGTCGCGCTCGGAATGGCACTCGTCATAGGGGCCTTTGCCATGATCGGGCTTAATCCGGTTCAGGCTGTCGCGGTCCCGGATGGAACCGTGACAATCATCTCTGGAGGTCTGAGAGCCACGCTGACGGTGGTGAGCCGAGGCGAACAGGTGACCTGGATCAACGCTACGGGCATCCCGGTAGTTCGACTGATCTTCGATGGGATCACGGGGGCTCCAGAGGGCAACGGGTTATTCACCAGTTCAATGAGCTTGCTGTTCCCTCGTCCTGGGGAATACCCCTACACAGCCCTGCCTGGCGGTAAGGCACTGCCGATCCGCGGAAAGATCGTGGTGAAGTAATCGAGACAGTTTCCCGGGAGGGGGTGAGACTATTGAAGACAGCACTCGTAGTATTGCTGGCCGTGATTCTCGCGATAGGCGCGGCGAGCTTTACCCTTGCCCAAACAAGCCCCAAGGCTGCAGAAGGACAGTCTGGCAGCATGATGGGGCACGGGATGATGGGCGGAGGCCAGATGGGCCAGATGGGCCAGATGATGCACATGATGGAAGCCTGCACTCAGATGATGAACCAGATGTCGGCAATGATGGGACAACACAGCACGCCTCAGCCGCAGACTCCCCAACCCGAGAAAAAGTAATTCAGGAACGTCGTCCCGGGCACGACGCTAAACTGCCCGATTTTTTCTGCGAGTTCATAATCGGGCTCGCCGTCGTAGGGATTGCCCATTGCTCAACGAATCGCCCTCCTCACCCGAACATCGGCCTTCACCCTCCACGACACTGACAATCGCCTCTTACACGCATAGCCTTGACGCCAAAATAGACGCTTGACACAAGAGGAGTTCATGGTTATTATATACGGAGAAACGGATATCTTAATGTCTCAATTACAGGAGAATGCGATGAGCGCCCTAAGAAAACTTGTGCCCCAAGAAGAGTTTGCGCTGCTCGAACTGTCCTCGAAGTTCTTCCGAGGGCTAGGTGATCCGACTCGGCTGAAGATCCTGGAGCTGCTTCTCGAAGGCGAGAAAAGCGTGACCGACCTCGTGCAATGTCTCAGGATCCAGCAGGGTCGGGTGTCCAATCACTTGGCCTGCCTCAAGTGGTGCGGATATGTAACGACGGCCAGCAAGGGGCGCTACACACTTTATCGAATCGCAGACCAGCGGGTGAAACGAATTCTTCTCCTCGCGAGACAAATGGTCGCGAAGAACACCGAGCACCTCTGGGCCTGCACGCGCATCGCTGAAACCCAGGGACCTCGGGCCGCCATGGGGAGGTAACAATGTGGGGTCGGTTGACCGCAAAAGAGCAGCGCGCCCGGCATGTCCTTCTCAGCCTGATACTCACGGAGAGCCGGGATCCCGGTGTGCGAGCGCTTGCCTCGCGCCTTGAGGTTCCTGAATCCGAGGCTGCCAAGCTTCTTTCTGGCCTCGAACGAAAGGGGTTCCTGGTTCGAGACCAACGCTCGAACAAGATCAAGGCAGCCTATCCGCTCTCGACCCGTCCGACCCACCATCGGGTAGCGCTGAAGGGCGGGGGCCAGCAGGGCTACGCGCTATGCGCTATCGACGCCCTTGGCCTGGGCCCGCTCTTTGGCGCAGCCGTCATCGCGAATGCTAACTGCCCGCACTGCGGACGATCAATTCGTCTCTGGGTGCAGGAGAACCAGATCGTGGCAGTCAGACCTGCAGGGGTCGTGGTCTGGTACAGTCTCCCGGAGCTGCTCACGAAATCAGAACCCAACCTGAACTTGGCCGAAGCCCACTGACCCCGAACCAACTTCTTCTGTACGGAAGAAGAGGCGTGGAAATGGGCCAAATCACACCGGGCCACCAAGGGGACGGTGATGAGCCTCACCCAGGCAATGGCAAGGGCCTGCGAGGTCTTCGGCAGTATCGAGTGAAGCAAGAGAGCGAAATCGAGTGAAACTCTCGGGGCTGGCGCGGCTCGGGATCGTTGGGACCATCCTAACCTGCGTGGCCTGCTTCACCCCGTTTGCGGTCGCTCTCCTCGGGGTGATCGGGCTGGCGGGGTGGGTCGGGCATCTAGACTACATCCTTTTCCCACTCTTGGCCCTGTTTGTCGGGCCGCTGGTGATTGGACTCGTCCGCCGCAGGTCAGATGCTGGGAAGCTGAAAGGAGAGAGCTGATGGCAAAAGAAATCGTCGTCTACAGCCAACCGGGATGAGCTGGGTGTCACCAAGAGAAAGAGTTTCTTTCTCAGAAAGGGGTCGCCTTCGTAGACAAGAATATCCGGGAAGACCCAGCGGCCCTTGACGAGCTTCAGAGGCTCGGCTACAAGGCGACGCCAGTAACGGTGATCGACGGCGAGGTCATTGTCGGCTTCGATCGCGGGAAGCTGATGCGGCTGCTCGGGCTAAGCTGAAAGGCCACCGTTGTACAGTCTGGAGGTGGGGATGGTCAAGGTTCAGTGTAGCGGGTGAGGACAAGAGATCGAGCTTCCGCAGGGGACGCGCTCGGGTGACATCATTGTCTGTCCGAACTGAGCGGGGCTCTCGCTCCGTGTGAGCGAGCAAGAGGGGACGTGGTCAGCCGTGGTGCTCAAGACGGCAAGCTGTGCCGTCGGCGACGAGATGGTCGTACTCCCCGACGACGTGCAGCCCGGGGACATCATCGAATGCCATGGCGTGAAGCAACGGGTGACCTATGAGTACGGCACCTATGCGCTGGAGAGGCTTTAGAAGAGGCTCGCTACCTTGGGGGAAAGAAAAATGAAGCGTAAGATAAGGATGTCTTAAAATTACAACGGCTTGAAGATCTTCCGACTGCATCACTACGGCGCTCAATGTCGCCTCCCCTTCAGGCCTTTCTTCGATTTTCGTCGCCGATAAAACAGCCCGTCCAAAAATTCCTCTTGACAGCCCTCAGCAGAGGTCCTATATTAAGATAGGTATAGGGGGTATTGGTATAGCCCGTTTCAAGGAGGATGGACGATGGCAAAGAGACAAGCCCAGATGACGGAAGGCAAGCAGGGCGGCGCCCTTCAGCGGCTGAACCGGATCGAGGGCCAGATCCGCGGGCTCAAAAAGATGCTGGAGGAGGACCGTTACTGTGTCGAGA
>JACQQF010000040.1 GCA_016207095.1 Candidatus Methylomirabilota bacterium
CATCTAGACGTACCTAGACTTAAGCCCTTCAACGCCTCTCCAACAAGCCCCATCCGCCTTCACCCCCCCCATCTGTCCAACCCTTCCAGAAAATCGACCATACGCCGTGTCGGTAGACCCGAGCTAAACTCCCCAACAACCAACGCCTCTTCTGGGGCTTTTGCAGATTGCGAGATCGGCAAGGGGCGATCTCTAGGAGAGTACTCACGATGGCAGGCGATCGTGAGGCGCGCGAACCCTCCAAGCGGGTATTCAGGAAGGGAGGGTTGCGGCGTTGCTACCGTCCCACCAGCTTACGGAGCCGTCCCCGCGCCGTCTGTTCCCAACCGCTGTTCGGATAACTTTCCGTCACCTTCTGGTAGAGGCGGATCGCCTCCTCCTGCCTATTTATCTTGATATATGTCGCCGCAAGATTAAGAAACGCCTCCGGAAGCAACGGCTCTTTCGGGAACCGATCGATAAACTGGGAATAGGTCTCCATCGCTTTATCATATTTGGCCTGAGAGAAGTAGGTATCCCCTACCCCCATGCCGGCCGCAAAAGCAACCCGCCCCCTTGGATTATTTGCCAGGTAGCCCTGATAGACCTTCCGCGCCTCATCGTACTCTCCTACTGTGTAATACAGCGTCCCCAATCGTAGTGTGGCCTCTGCAGCGGCCGCGGTTCGAGAATAGCCCGTGGCAACTTCCCGGAGCAAGCGCACCCCCTCCTCCTGTCTGGCGGCGTCTTCAGCGGTTCGCGTGCTCGATCCCAACTCTCTCGTGGCCCTGAACAAGAGGTCGGAGGCATCCGCTTCCTGCCTGCTGCCCCATACAAAATATCCGGCAACGACCGCCACGATCACGACTACGCCGATCGCCAGACCCGCCGAAATCTTCCAGTTGCCGACGACGAGGCCCGTGAGCCGCCGCAGGCTGGCGACGAAGGACTGTCGCTGATCAGCATACCAATCCAAGGTTTTTGAGGTCGGCCACATGATTGCACCCTCACATGACGCAAAGGCTGTTCGCTGGTGCGCCCGACAGGACTTGAACCTGCGACACAGGGTTTAGGAAACCCTTGCTCTATCCATCTGAGCTACGGGCGCCTGAAAGCATCTCTTCGCGGCGTCTCTCGCTAAAATTGAATTAATGAGAAGACCTCGTGTCCTCTCAACCGTGCCCGGCCCTGCAAAAACGAAAGCTCGATCAGAAAGGCTACTCCCACCACCTTCCCTCCGAGTCGAGCGATGAGATCGAGTGCGGCGGTGATGGTGCCACCAGTGGCCAGCAGGTCGTCCACTACCAAGATCCGCTGCCCTGGAAGGACCGCATCCTGGTGGATTTCAAGGGCATCCGAGCCATACTCCAAGGCATAGGTTGCACTGTGTGTCTTATGGGGCAACTTGCCCGGCTTTCGTATGAGTGTCGTCCCCGCCTGCAGTTTGTACGCTAGCGCGGCAGCGATAATAAACCCCCTCGCCTCCACACCGATCACCAGATCGATCTTCTGATGGGAAAATCGTTCGGCGATATGGTCGATGGCCGCGCGAAAGGCTTTCCCATCTGCCAGCAACGGCGTGATGTCCTTAAATAGGATCCCTTTCTTGGGAAAATCAGGGATGTCCCGGATCTTTTGTCTGAGCCCCTCGATATCCATGTTCAGGACCTTCCCTTAAGGAGTCAGGCCGTGGACCGCCTTCGCGCCGATCCTCCCGCGTGGGAGCCGGCAATGGAGGCAAAGGCCTGTTCGACCGCGTCTTCGGCATCATTGGCTCTGATCATTTGAGGATCTGAATATGTCGTCCTGAGCCCGATGACCGGAACCCCTAACTGGAGGGAAAAGGCGATCTCGGAAAGGGTTCCGTAGCGACCCTCGATGGCGATAAGCGCCTGGGATGACCGAACCACCAAGAGGTTCCTAGCCAGGCTCAGGCCTGTCGCAATAGGAATATCCACATAGGCGTTTGCCTGTTCGGCCGTGGCACCTGGAAGGATCCCGACGGTTGTCCCCCCGGCCGCCTTCGCCCCTTTGCAAGCTCCTTCCATCACCCCCCCAAGGCCTCCGCAAATCAGGATGGCGCCACGGCGGGCGATCCCCTCCCCCACTCGCTCCGCCAACCCATAGATCTCCCGGGAACACTGTGCTGACCCGATCACGCCAATCCTGGTACCTCGCATCAGCAACCCATCAATGGCAGATGAAAAAGCAAGCCCCGCACGGCTTGCTCGTTCGGCCAACTGCCTTTTCGGCGGGCGTGACCCTCACGCAACCCCGCCCATTGACACCATAGCGGACGGTATAGTGGTCGGGGCGATTGGATTTGAACCAACGACCCCTTGCTCCCGAAGCAAGTGCGCTACCAGGCTGCGCTACGCCCCGACATCAATCACTCCACCCCTGCTCTCCGACCAATTTGACGAACACACAATTTCCCAGCTCGGTCCAGTGAATGTCTGCCCCCTTCTTCGTTCCTTTCCTCAGGACTTGGTTCTCCGCCTGGCCGACAGGCACCACTAGGCGCCCATCCTCTCCAAGCTGCTCAAGGAGACGGATCGGAACCTGGGGAGTGCCGGCGGTGACGAGAATGGCATCGAACGGTGCCATCTCCTTCCATCCGACCGATCCATCCCCGACCCGGATCAGCACGTTGTAGTACCCAAGCGACTCAATACGCCGAATGGCGCGCATCGCGAGCGCTCTCATCCGCTCGATGGAGTACACCTTGCCCGCCAATTCGGCCAGGATCGCTGTCTGATATCCTGAACCGGTTCCGACCTCCAAGACCCGCTCATGATCCTTGAGCTCAAGCGCTTCAGTCATGAGGGCAACCATGAAGGGTTGAGAGATGGTCTGCTTCTCCCCGATCGGCAGCGGATAGTCGCCGTAGGCCCTCCCCCAGAGAGCCTCTTCGACAAACAGATGTCTGTGGACCTTCCCCATGGCCTGCAGCACCCTCTGGTCTTGTATGCCGCGCCTCACGAGCTGCTCGGCCACCATCCGCTGTCGGGCGACAGCGTAGTCTGTCATGTAGAGGCAGACCTACTATTCATCGTGCCCACCATTACCTCATGCTGCCATCTCTCATGGCATCTGGAGGTTCATATTACCATGACGCCCTCGCCTTGTGAAGGACAAGCGAGATCAATCGGTCGAGCTCCGATTCCCCCGAGCACGGCGCGGTGACCAAGGGGAGTCGCCTGCCTCATCACGAGCGTCCCATGGGAACTCCCATCGCCGTAACTCTCTGAGAGCGGTCGGATTAGTCAGATCCAGATGAAGCGGCGTGACGGAAATGAACCCGGCCGTCACCGCGGCAAAGTCGCTTTCTTCCGAGGGTTCCCAGGAGGGCTTTTTTCCCCCGATCCAATAATACGCTTTTCCGCGGGGGTCCACCTTTCTGACTATGATTTCGCCATAGCGGCGTCTTCCCTGGTGCGTGATCGCGATTCCCCTGATTTCTGAGGCCCGGAGATCCGGCACATTCACGTTGAGGAGCGTGTCCGCTGGAAGCCCGTTTTTCTCGATGAGCCTCGCTAACAGGACAGCGACCTGCCTCGCTGCCGTGAAGTCAGCTCGCCGCCGGGCCGCAACCGAGATGGCAAAGGCCGGAAGCCCCAGCAGCGTCGCCTCGAAGGCGGCGGATACTGTTCCTGAGTAGGTGACGTCATCCCCCATGTTGGCGCCAAGATTGATCCCTGAAGCCACCAGATCGAACCTCCGCTTGATCATGGTGCCCTTCACTGCTAGGGCGATGCAATCCGTCGGTGTGCCGTCGACCGTGTACCAGGTCGGACCCACCTTCGTGACCCGGAGTGGTCGATTCAGCGTGAGGGAATGGCTCGCCCCACTGTGCTCACGATCGGGCGCCACCACCCAGACCTCGCCAAGGCTGGACAGGGCATCCGCAAGCGCGCGAAGACCTCGAGCGTGAATGCCGTCGTCATTTGAGATCAAGATATTCATTGATGACCCAAAAAAAAGAGCAGATGGAGTATCTGCCCGCGAGTGATCCTCAGACGCTCATGAGGCGAGACATGAAGTCTTGTTGGTCGGGGCGATTGGATTTGAACCAACGACCCCTGGCCCCCCATGCCAGTGCGCTACCAGGCTGCGCCACGCCCCGAACGTGCCGGGTCTTCAAGTCAGGGGGAATGTTTCCGCAACAATACGGAGATCTCTTTCAGTTCCTCCTTTAGCCGTCGCAGGGAATCCAGATATGTAGGAGGAAGCGTCCCCTCCTCAGCGGCGAGATAGCGCTTGGCACCCTTTATGGTGAACCGCTGCCGATAGAGCAGATCTTTTATGCGGACCACGGCCAGGACGTCGCCTCGCCGATACAGGCGTTGCCCGCTCCGGCTTTTGGCTGGCCGAAGAGTACCGAATTCGGTTTCCCAGTAGCGGAGGACATACGGTTGAATCCCAGTTAACTGGGCAACCTCTCCGATCTTGAAATAGAGCTTCTCCGGGATCTCATCGGAACCATGAAGGCGAGCGATAGGCCTTTGTGAGCCCCGAGGCCTCGATCGCGCCACCTCCACTCGTGCGCTCGGCACAACGCCCTTCATCACACGGTGCGTTCTGTTACCCGCCTGCGTTGACCACCAAATGTAAGGCTTTGCCGGGCTTGAACTTGAGCACCTTTCGAGCGGCGATGGTGATCCCCTTGCCAGTCTGCGGATTCCGCCCTTTTCTCGCCCGCTTGGCCCTGACCTGGAAGGAACCAAACCCCACGAGCTGGATCTTCTCCCCCTTCTTCAGGGCTTCCTTCAAGATGTCGAGGGTGGCCTCCACGGCCTCCATCGCCTGTTTCTTTGTGAGGCCCTTATTGGCGACGATCGACGCTATGTCGGCCTTGGTCATCGTTCCCCTCCTCTTATGCCGGAAACATCCCTTTTCGGGTCCGCGGCTTCGCCACCGGCTGGTTCTTTCGCGATGAGAACCGGAAACCCCTTCTTCTGAAGTTCTCGGCTTGTTTGGCGTGCCTTGGCACGACTGCTGAATGTGCCCACTCGAACCAAGTAAAGCGTCGTGCTCACCGTCTCTACGGCAATGGTGGGGGTGAACCCCTTCTTCTGAAGGTCACGGGCAAGGTCGATCGCATCATCCAGCAGGCCTAACCTGCCGGTCTCGACGCGATAGCGCCCTCCTGATTCGCTTACGAATGCCGAGAATCCCTCCGCTCTGAGTTTCTCCGTCAGGACTTGAGCGTCGTTTTCATCACCAGGGGCTGACACAAACACGACCTGACGGGAGATGGAGGCGCGCCTCTTACGGATCGTAGACGGGTAACCAAGCTGTTCCAGTCGATCCCTGAGCGCATGCGCGTTAGCCTCGTGCGCCATCGCTCCCACCTGAACGCTGAACCGTCTGCGCGAGACTGTCTTTGCAGTCTCCGGCGCACCAACACCCAGTGGTCGCACCCCGCCCGGTTCAGGAGACTGGGGTCCGGCATGCTTCGCCTGCTGCTCCGGTGGAGCCGCGACGTCGGAGCCGGACCGAGGCACCTTATGAAGCCCAGACACCTCTGCCGGGCGCTCAGGGCTGAGTCCCGCAGTAGGCGTCGGAGGAGGCGCCGGCGAAGGTCGCGGCCTATCATTCACAGGCGGAGTACCGACACGCCATGGAAGAGGTAAGGAGAGATTGATGCCCCTGCCGAGATATGTCCCGATGAAGTATCTGATCCCAATAGCAACAACCACCAGCAGAAGCAGGCTGAGCAAGAGCAGGCGGACCCTCGAGGCGGGTGCCCCACCAACCGCTTCCGACGCCGCTTTCTCGTCAGGATTGCCGGATGCCGGTGGACTTGCGAGGTTGAAGCGCCTCATCGGCCCTCCTTTCGGAGGTTTACGATATCATAGATAGAGGGCGAAGGGTTGTCAAATCCTTTTTTCCCGAGGACTTGGCCCCATTGGCGCAGATAAGTTCGCCTTGGAGGTGGAGTGCGCTGGCACCGGTGATAGCCACCAACACAAGGTCACCATCAGTCGGGCCTTCGCCAGAAAAGTGGACGATCTTATTCTCCCTCGTCCGGCCGGCCACGCGAACAGCATCCCGCTTCACATCCTCATGATCTACCAGCACCTCCACGGTACGACCGAGGTATGCGCGATTGCGCGCGAGAGACAGGCTATTCAGGAGGCCTAGCGCCTGTTCCAATCGGCGCCCTTTGATCTCTTCAGTAACCTGGTCAGACAGGCCCGCGGCCGGTGTGTGAGGCCTGGTGGAATACTTGAAGATGAAGGCCCCATCGTAGCCCACCTCCTGGATGAGACTCAGAGTCTCCTCGAAGTCTCTCTCCGTCTCGCCTGGAAATCCGACGATGATGTCGGTGGTGAGAGCAAGCGCTGGCGTCTTTGTCCGGAGTAGCTCGACCTTCTTCAGGTAGTCGTCACGACTATAGCCGCGTTTCATTCTACGAAGCGTCCGGTCGGAGCCCGATTGAACCGGAAGATGCATGTGTTCGCAGAGGCTCGGGAGGCTGGCCATTGCCTCCGCGAGCTCTTGTGTGACGTCACCGGGATAGGGGCTGGTAAATCGGACCCGCATCTCTCCTTCGACGACGCGATCGATCGTCTCGAGCAACTCGACGAAGCTGGCGGGCGGTCGAAGCTTCTTCCCGTAGGAGTTGACTGTCTGGCCCAACAAGGTGACCTCACGGTACCCCCGTTGTTTCAACCCGCGGATCTCCTCAACGATCTCCTGGAGGGGCCGGCTGCGTTCTCGTCCCCGTGTGAATGGGACGACGCAGAACGTGCAAAAGCGATCACACCCCTCCATAATGCTGACCCATGCCTTGACGGCGCTTCTGCGGTAGACCGGCGCAGAAACAGGATAGGAGAAGGTTGGTGTCCTGGCCGTCGCAAGCCCGCGATTGGTTTCATCTCGAAGCAGCCTTGGTAGTGAGGTGAGCTGTGCCGGACCAACCACAAAGTCCAGGTACGGAAATCGAGCGAGCAGTGCCTGGCCCTCCTGCTGCGCAACGCAGCCACAGAGACCGATGCGGAGCCCTTTCTTCCGGCGCTTCAACTCCTGAAAGGTCCCGAGGCGACTGTAGGCCTTCTGCTCCGCCTTCTCGCGGATCGCGCACGTATTGAGAATGATGAGATCAGCCTCCTCATCACGCTCGATGAGTTCGTATCCTTCTCGGGCCAGGAGACCGACGATCCGCTCCGAGTCCAGTTCGTTGGCCTGACAGCCGAATGTGATTAACTTCAGTTTCGGCATTGGTACGCTGCTCCGTACGCCACCCCCACTCTGTTCAATATCCGGCCTTCCACCCCCTCGCGTTCCCGCTTTGAGCTGTCAACGTCTTCATCCTGGCGTGTGCTGCCACGGATCGCCACTGATCCTGTCAGCGATGTAGCATCCGCAGTGCCCTCTCAATCCGGTCCGCCCCTTTCACGATTGTCTCCATGGGTGTCGCGTAGGAAAGGCGGAGGTGGGCATCGCTCCCGAATTCGACCCCCGGGACAAGCGCGACATGCGCCGTCTGGAGGAGATAGGTAACCATCTCAGTGGAGTTACGAATCCCCCGCCCATCCACCATTCTCCCGTAAAACCCGGACACATTCAGGAAGATGTAGAAAGCGCCCTCCGGGTTGGTGCATCGAAGATCCGGGATGAGGTTGAGCCGGCCCACCAGATAACGTCGGCGGCGGTCGAACTCTGCCTTCATGGCCAAGACGAGATCCTGTGGACCGAGAAGAGCGGCAACCGCCGCCTTCTGCGCAATCGACGTGGGGTTCGACGTCACCTGGCTCTGGATGGCACTCATCGCCTTGATAAGTTCCGCCGGCCCTGCCGCGTACCCGATGCGCCACCCGGTCATGGCGTACGCCTTGGACACCGTGTTGACCAGGATGGTCCGCCGTTTGATCTCCTCGTCCAGTGATGCGACGCTCACGTGCGCTCGCCCGTCATAGGTCAAGGACTCATAGGCCTCGTCCGAAATCAGAAGGAGATCCCGCTCTATCGCTAATGCAGCGATTGCCTCCAACTCCTCCCGCAAGATCACGGCCCCGGTCGGATTGCAGGGGCTATTGAGCAGAACCGCCTTGGTCCTGGGTGTAATCGCTGACTCCACCAATCGTCGTGTGACGTGGAAACCCTCCTCCTCTCTCGTCTCGACGATGACGGCACACGCGTCGACAAGGCGGATCTGTTCAGTGTAGGTCACCCAGTAAGGCGCGGGAACGATCACTTCGTCCCCGGACTCGAATAGCGCCTCGGCAACATTGAATAAGGAATGCTTTGATCCACAGGACACTATGACCTCTTCCTGCCGGTAAGACAGACCATTATCCCGTTTGAGCTTGGTGATGATGGCCTCTTTCAGTTCGTCGATGCCGCTTGCAGGCGTATATCGTGTGAAGCCATCTCGAATAGCCTGTATTGCCGCTTCCTTGACGTGGTCCGGCGTCTCGAAATCGGGTTCTCCGAGGCCAAAGTCCACCACGTCGATCCCCTCTGCCCTCATCTGCTTGGCGCGAGAGGCAATGGCAAGTGTGGCCGATGGCTTGGTGAGTTTGGCGCGGCTCGAAAGTCTGACGCTCATGATCTGCGCCTTGGGCCGCCCGCCCCCTTGATGGCGGCGCGCTCTTTCAACATTTTCTTAGCCATCGGCGTCACGAACGCGGAGACATCTCCACCCAGGAGCGCGATCTCCTTGACCAGCCGAGAGCTGAGGTACGAGTATTTTTCGTGGGGCATCAGGAATACCGTCTCGAACTCCTCGGATAGCTTTCGGTTCATGAGCGCCATCTGAAATTCGTATTCAAAGTCGGAGAGCGCCCGGATGCCTCGGATGACGACATCGGCCCCCTTGCGCCGGACATACCCCACCAGGAGCCCATCCAAAGAGTCGATGGAGATCCCTCTCATCCCTCTGGTGGCGTCTCGGATGATTTGTTGCCGCTCCTGAAGGCTGAACAGAGCTGATTTCTCAGGGTTGGTCGTAACCGCAATGACCAGCCGGGGAAACAGTCTATGGGCCCGTCTCGCGATGTCGAGATGTCCGAATGTGAAGGGATCGAATGTTCCGGCGTAGATCGCCAGAGTTGTCACGCGGCCTCCTGTCGATAAAGCTGAAGGGTTGAATCGCCGTGTCGAACCTCCCGGACGCGCGCCAGTCCGTCAGGGCTAGAGATCGGTTGGGCCTTTAACGAATGCTCCAGAATCACGATCCCTGACGGCGCGAGGACGCGTGTTGCAGCAGCCAGGGAGACGGCGGCCAGAGCCCCGGATCGCTGGTAAGGCGGATCCATAAAGATCACGTCGAATCGGCTCGACCTCAAGGCCGCCCAACGCAGAAAAGGGAGGACCTCCAGTGGGATCACCTCGGCCCGATCACGAAAGCCGGACACCTCGAGGTTCCGGCGAAGCATCGCAAGGGCCGACCGGTCCTGCTCCACGAACACCGCCCTTATTGCGCCCCGGCTTATGGCTTCGATGCCCACGGCTCCGGTCCCCGCGTACAGGTCGAGGAAACTCCGGCCACATACCTCCTGAGCCAGAAGATCGAACAGGACCTCCCGGAGATACCCTGAGGTTGGCCGGGTCTGCAGACCACGTGGCGCCCGAAGGCGTCGCCCCCTGGCGATGCCGCCTATGATCCTCATCGGCTGTAGGCAGTACGCGTAAGCTTCTCCGCTTGATTTTGCCGCGACAATGTCGTATGATACCGCTCTCTCGTTAGAGATCGCTCGAGAGCAACCGACCAATAGGGAGATCCGAATGCCGAGCAGACATCCCGCACGCTGCGAGATCTGCGGAAGGGGGCCGCACACCAGTCGTCAAGTCAGTCACGCGCACAACGTCAGCAAGCGCCGCCAGCACCTGAATGTCATGCGCCATCGCGTGCTGGTAAAGGGGGCACCACGATCCGTCGCCGTGTGCGCTCGCTGCTTGCGCTCTGGTCGCGTTAAAAAGGCTGGCTAAGAGAAATCCCCCCGTTACCCACGGATCCGCTCTACTCCCATCACGCCATCGATCTGGCGAATCGCTCCCATTGCCGATTGAAGTTGCTTCAGGTCTGACACCTCAAGGGTGAAGGTGTTCAGTCCCTTCCGGTCCTCCGTGACGCGCACATCGGCCTGGGCGATGTTGATCTTGCTCGCGGAGATCGCCGTACTAATCGCAGCCAGGATGCCTGGCCGATCCACTCCGATCGTGACCCGGATCTTCACCTGGTGGGGGACACTTGGTGCGGCATCCCATGATACCTTAATCTTTCGCTCTGGGTCGTAGAAAAGTTGGTCCACATTGGGACAATCGGCGCTATGCACCGATACCCCGCGCCCCCTGGTGATGAACCCGACGATCTCATCGCCTGGCAGCGGACTGCAACATCTAGCGAAGTGAATCAGAAAATCATTCGCCCCAAGAAGGGTCACGCCATCATCCGGCCGCTGGCGGGCTTTTCGCTCCGGCCTGGCCTCCCCCTCGGGCGGGAGTTCCTCCGGTGGCAGCAGTCTGGCCATGGCCTGGCGAGGAGAGAGCTTGCCGTATCCAACAGTAGCGAAGAACTCATCGGGAGCCGAGAATCCAGAGCGCGCAAGCATAGTCGCCATCGTTTCTGGCTTGAGGATCTGGGCTGGGCTCTTTCCCATCCGTCGCAGCTCTTTCTCCAAAAGGTCTTTGCCTAGGCTAATACTCCGGAGCTTCTCCTCATTCTTCACCCACTGCTTGATCCGCCCTCTCGCTCGTGGCGTTTTAACGAGTTTCAGCCAGTCGCGGCTCGGCCGGTGCTTCACATCGGTGAGGATCTCCACGATATCGCCATTCTGCAGCTCATACCGGAGTGGGACCAGGCGACTGTTTACCTTGGCCCCCACGCAGGTGAAGCCGATATCGGTGTGGACACCAAACGCGAAGTCAATGGGGGTCGCCCCCTTGGGAAAGCTCTTGACATCCCCCTTTGGGGTAAACACGTAGACCTCATCGGGGAATAGATCTACCTTCACCGTCTCCAGGAATTCGCGGCTATCCTTCAGTTCCCGCTGCCACTCTAGAAGCTGGCGAATCCAGGCGAATCCCTTGTCGGCTGGGTCCAGCGCCGCCCTCCCCTCTTTGTAGACCCAATGGGCGGCGATCCCATCTTCCGCCGTTTTGTGCATCTCGTGGGTTCGAATCTGGATCTCCACCGGCTCCCCGACAGGGCCGACCACCGTCGTGTGCAGGGACTGGTAGAGGTTGGATTTCGGCATCGCCACGAAATCCTTGAACCGGCCTTGGATCGGCTTCCACAAGGAGTGAATCACCCCCAACGAACCGTAACAATCCTTGATCGATTCGGTGATGACCCGGACCGCGGTCAGGTCATAGATCTCATCGAATTCCTTGCGTTGATCCCGCATCTTCTTATAGATGCTATAAAAGTGCTTGGGGCGTCCCATGATCTCTGCTTGGATGCCAACCTCAGTCAACTTCTGTTGCAGGATCTCGATGACCTCGTTGATGTCCTTCTCGCGCTCTCGGCGCTTCTTGGCCACCCTGGCGGCCAGGTCGTGGTAGACCTCGGGCTCGAGGTGGCGGAGGGCCAAGTCTTCCAGCTCCGCCTTCATCCAGTAGATCCCAAGACGATGCGCAATAGGTGAATAGATGTCAAGGGTCTCCCGGGCGATCAGCCGCCGCTTCTCCTCGCGCAGCGGTTCCAGGGTCCGCATATTGTGAAGACGGTCGGCCAGTTTGATCAGAATAACCCTGATGTCTTTTGACATCGCCAGAACCATCTTCCGGAGGCTCTCGGCCTGGTGCTCCACCCGGCTACCGAAGTGGAGCTTGCTGATTTTGGTGAGGCCGTCCACGAGATCCCCTATCTCGTTTCCGAAGGCCTTCTTGACTTCCTCCAGAGAGGCGTGGGTGTCCTCCACCACATCGTGAAGAAGGCCAGCCGCGATGCTCTCCACATCCATTTTCAGGTCAAGTAGAATCTCGGCCACCGCAAGCGGGTGCGAGAGGTAGGGTTCTCCTGAAACGCGCTCCTGACCCTTGTGCACCCTGGCTGCAAAGTCGTAGGCGCGTTGAAGGGGTGTCACATCCGCCTCATGATTCATGGCGCGGACACGTTCAATAATCGATTCAACACTCATCGTTCTCACGCTCGCTTCAACCGATGCCCTGCAGATTCACCTGACCAAGGTATCATATTCTCCGGTGCTTTCCAAAGGCTTTCATGACTACTTGACGCCGGGCTCGGCCCTCGGCGAGCGGGATCGGGTGGTCAGGAGACTGAGGACCGCATGGCGCCGGAGAACACCCTCTCTCACGATGCGGGGTGGGCTGACGGTGACATCTATGACAGTTGACGGGCTCCCGATGGGAACCGGACCGCCATCTAAGATCAGGTCCACACGGTGACCCAGTTGCCGATAGACCTCGTCGGCGTCTTTGGGCTCCTTCCCCGCAGAGCGGTTGGCGCTGGTCCCGGTCACCGGGCGACCAAGGCGCCGGATCAGGTCCAAGGCGACCGGGGCATCAGGAATCCTGATGCCAATCAGACCAGTGCCGGCAGTCAAGAGGGGAGAAACGCCAGGAGGCGCTGCCACCAGGAGGGTGAGCGGCCCCGGCCAAAAGTGTTCGATGAGTCGAGCCACAGAGTGGGGGAGATCACCTGTTGTTCGAATCGCCATCGCCACGTCCCCCACCAGCAAGGGGATTGGATGAACCAGACGTCGACCTTTTGCGGCAAAGACACGCCTTACCGCGAGCGTGTTGGAGGCATCCGCTCCTAGCGCGTAGAGGGTATCGGTCGGGAACGCGACCAAGCCACCCTGGCGGAGGATTGAAACGGCCGTCGTGATCGCCTGTGGTGAGGGGTGGCCAGATGTGATGGCTAGCCTCTGGGCTGGGGCGGGCGGCCGGTCACCTGTTCGAACCATCCTTGGAAACTGCCCCCCTTTCTGGTTTCATAGATGACATATGGAGGGTTGACTAGGTCCCCCTTTCGATTCCATCGGAGCATGCCGAGGGCGCCCATGTAGGTCGTCCGGTGCAGGACCTGAGAAACCCGAAGAAGCTCAGGCCGCGCCGCAGCTTTCGGCTTGGCCCTGGCAATGGCAGTAAATAGGGCGCCCGCTGCGTCGTAGGCGTAGAGGCTGTAGGGACCGATGGCGCCATACCGATTCTGAAATTTCTTCATGACTGTTTCGGCCGACGGGGACTGAAGGGGATTTGGGGCAAAGGTCAGGTAGGTCCCCGTGGCTGCCTCACCGGCAAGGCTGACAAACTCCGTACCAATGACCCCATCCCCGCTCACGAACGTGGCCTTGACGCCATACTCCCTGAGCTGCTTAACGAGAAGACCGGCCTCACGATAAATCCCCCCGAAGTAGATAACGTCCGGTTGTTTGGCCTTTATGGCCTCGAGCACTAAGGCCATATTTTTCCCTCCTGGGGAGAGGGTGAAGGTGGTTGTGAGCAGCCGGCCATCCCGCCGCATGATCTGCCGGCTGAAGGTGTTCGCGAGCGCCTTTCCGTACGGCGTCTGATCGTGCAGAACGACCACGCGTCTCGGGTGAAGTGCGTCCAGAACGAATCTCGCCGCCACCTCTCCCTGTTGATCGTCTCGCCCGCAGGTTCGAAACAGGTTCCTGAACCCTTGCTCAGTCAGTCGAGGGTCGGTGCTGGATGGGGTAATCTGGGGGATCCCGGCCGCGTGGTACACGCCTGACGCCGGCAAGGACGCGGCGGACGTCAGGTGCCCAATTACCCCCCAGACCCTCGCGCGAACCAACCGTTTCGCGGCGGCAACCGCTTCCTTGGGGTCATGATGATCATCCTCCACCAGCACCCTGATGCGGCGCCCAAGGAGCCCTCCCTTGTCGTTCCACTCCTCTGCCTGGAGTCCTACCGCCTCTCGCACGTAGCGGCCCAGTTCAGCCATATCCCCCGACATCGGACCCACGATCCCGATGGTGATGTCAGGTGCCGTCCCGGTCCTGGCCTCCCCGATCTCCTGATGGATGCCCAACAGAATGAGCCCCAGCAGGACCACGATGAATTCCGGACGGAGGCAGGATTTCCTCTTCCTGCCAGTGTTATCCCCCGAGGTAGGCTTTCTGGACATCCTTGTTCACCATGAGGCTTGTCGCGTCGTCCTCCAGAACTATCCGGCCAGCCTCCATGACATAGCCCCTGGAAGCAATCGACAATGCCATGTGAGCATTCTGCTCCACCAGAAGGATCGCGGTTCCACGAGTGTTAATCTGTCGGATGACCTCAAAGATGGTCTCAACGAATTTCGGGGCCAGCCCAAGTGACGGCTCGTCCATCAGCAAGAGGCGTGGTCGGGCCATCAATGCGCGGCCGATAGCCAGCATCTGCTGCTCTCCGCCGGACAGGGTTCCACCCATTTGGAAACGCCGCTCCGCGAGAATGGGAAAAAGGCCGAACACCCAATCGAGGTCCTGGCGAATGCTATCCTCGCCGGTTCGCGTGTACGCGCCCATTTCCAGGTTCTCCAGCACGGTGAGCTTCGAAAAGATGCGCCTCCCCTCCGGGACCTGGGAGATGCCGCGCTCCACGATGGCGTGGGATGGAACCTCAGCAAGGTCGTCGCCCTCGAAAACGATCCGCCCTGCGTTTGGCCTGAGGAGCCCAGAGACGGCCATCAAGGTCGACGACTTTCCGGCGCCGTTGGCACCGATGAGACAGACGATCTGACCCTTCTTGACCTCGAGGCTCACCCCTCTCAGGGCGTGGATCATGCCGTAATGCGCATGGACGTCATCCAGTCTGAGCACCGATCGATTCCTTCCCCAGATATGCGCCAATGACTGCGGGATCTGCTCTGACAGCCTCCGGTGTGCCCTCTGCGATCTTGATCCCGTGGTCGAGCACTACCAGTCGATCGGAGATACCCATGACCATTTTCATCTGGTGCTCGATGAGGAGAACCGTAATGCCACGCTTTCGAATCAGGTGAATCAACTCCATCAGGGCGTTGGTCTCCTGTGGGTTCATCCCGCAGGCTGGCTCATCCAGGAGGAGCAGGGACGGGTCGCCGGCCATGGCCCGGGCGATTTCCAAACGACGCTGATCACCGTAGGGGAGTTGTCTCGCCCACAGATCCTCCTTTTGCTCCAGGCCCACGAACCGAAGGAGCTCGAGGGCCTTGGCGGCCAGCCCCTCCTCTTCCTTGATGACGGCTTTTGGCCTGAATATCGCACCGGCAACGCCAGCCCGCATCCGGCAGTGACCCCCGACCATTACGTTCTCAAGAACCGTCATTTCGCGGAAGAGCCGGATGTTCTGAAAGGTGCGAGAAACCCCCTTTGCAGCCACTTGGTCCGGTCTCAGGCCCGTCAGGCTCTCCCCGCGATACAGGATCTCTCCGGAGGTGGGAGGGACAATCCCGGTCACGCAATTGAACAGTGTGGTCTTGCCGGCCCCGTTAGGACCGATCAGGCCGACAATCTCATCGGCCTCAACAGTCAAATCGATCATGTCGATCGCCCTGAGGCCGCCGAAACTCAAGGAGAGCTTCCTGATTTCAAGCAATGGCACGGGCGAGATCCTTCGGACGCATCGCGGGAAACCTACAGGAGATGCAGATCGCCTGGGGGCATATGCAGCCGACCAGGGCCAGTCTTGGGGACATACACGGCACCAGGATACCTGGGGCCCGCACAGCAAGTGCAACCATGGAAACCTCTAAAGTGGCCACCTTCGAGGGGGTCCGGCCTACGCCTTGCCCTCGGTCGATGCTCCCCACTTCGTGGCGAAAGGAGTGGGAACCGCACTACCCCATCTTCTGAGGCGAGGTCACTGCGGCTGACGCTGAGCCCTGCCGATCCTTGGGCCCAAGGGCGATCCCGCGCCTCGACGACGCGATGAGCCCCTGCGGTCGCAGCACCATCATCACCACCATGGCCCCGCCAAAGATCAGCATACGGTAGAGCGCGAACTGGCGCATCATCTCTGGGAGGATGACCAGCATTGACGCCCCAAGGATCACACCGAGCACGCTCCCCATCCCGCCCAGTACTACCATGCAAAGGATGATCACCGATTCGAAGAAGGTGAAGCTTTCTGGAGAGATGAACGTCATCTTCGCGGCGAAAAAGACCCCAGCGAGTCCGGCCCAGGTCGCGCCCAGCCCAAACGCGAGCAACTTGGCTTTCATCAGGTTGATCCCCATTGCCTCAGCGGCGACCTCGTCGTCTCGCATCGCCGTCCAGGCACGACCGATCCGGGACTGATTCAATCTATCTACGACGAAGATCGTCAGCAAGACGATAACCAAGATCAGGTAGTAATAGTCGATCGGAGACGAAAAGGTGAACCCCAACAGTCTCGGACGCGCGATCCCCAGAATGCCGTTAGGCCCCCGGGTGACGCTGTCCCAGTTGTTCAGCGTGATCCGGATCATCTCGCCGAACCCGAGGGTCACAATGGCAAGATAGTCTCCCCTGAGGCGCAGGACCGGGATTCCCAGCAGGATGCCAAAGATCGCCGCAAGCAGCGCCCCGAGCGGCAGGACCTCCCAAAAGGAGAGGCCGACACGAGTAGAGAGAAGGCCATAGGTGTAGGCGCCCACGGCATAGAATGCCACATAACCAAGGTCAAGAAGCCCTGCCAGCCCCACGACGATATTAAGCCCGAGGGCCAGCGTGACATAGATCCCCACCTGCGTCAGGATATCGATATGGTAGCGATTCAGGCTAAGCGGGATCACGACGGCCGACGCCACCGCCACGACGTAGATGACGCGCCGATCTATCTGTTCTGTGAGATGGCGAACCGCTCCCCCGATCGACCCCACCATGCGCTGAACGCGTTCTGCGCCTGGCCCGCCCCTTTGAGAGACAGCCAATCTCATGAGACCAGCCATCGCCACGCCTGCGGAGACCAGAAGCGGGCGCTCCAACCCAAAGAAGGGGGCTTTCAACTCCATCATTAGCGGAAGTGAGAGGAGCCCGAACCAGAGGCTGGTAAGAACGATCCGTGGGAACGGCCGCTGAATGAGGGTGATGGAGAGCCTTGGGGTTGGCATGGCGACCTACACCCGTCGTGAAATATCCTTACCCAACAGGCCGGATGGGCGAAAGATCAGCACCAGAACCAAGATGGCGAACGCGAACACATCCTTGTATTCGCTGGAGATATACCCTGCCCCGAGCGCCTCAATCAGACCGAGGAGCAGCCCACCCAGCATCGCTCCCGGTATATTGCCGATCCCGCCGAGAACAGCCGCGGTAAACGCTTTGATGCCAGCGATGTAGCCGATGAAGAAATTGATGAGCCCGTAGTACATTCCGACCATGATCCCGGCTACCCCAGCCAGGGCCGAGCCAATCAGGAATGTCGCGCTGATGACCCGGTCCACATCAATGCCGACCAGGCTGGCCATCTGCATATCCTGAGCGGTTGCGCGCATCGCCTTACCGATCTTCGTTCGGTGGACAAGCAGTTGGAGCGCCGCCATCATCAGCACCGAAGTCGCCATGATGAACATCTGGATGGCGCTGATCCGACTCCCGAAAAGATCGATCCCTTCGCCTGCGAACAGGTGCGGGAATCCTTTATCTCTGGGTCCCTGGGCCAGCATGACGAAATTCTGGAGAAAGATCGACACCCCCAGCGCACTAATGAGCGGGGCCAAGCGCGACGCGCCGCGAAGGGGCCTGTAGGCGAGCCGCTCTATGGTGATGCCGCAGGCGCCACAGAACAGCATTGCCATGACCATCATGATGAGAAGAGCGGCGCCCGATGTGGGGAAGGTCAGATGAAGGGTGGTCAAAAGGCCGAAGGTGATGATCCCCATGTACGCGCCTAGCATGTAGATCTCGCCGTGGGCGAAGTTGATCAGCTCGATGATTCCGTAGACCATGGTATAGCCTAGGGCAATCAGGGCATAGACGCTACCGAGCGTGAGGCCGTTAATCAGTTGTTGGACAAGCATATTTCGCCAATGAAAAGGGAGGGAAGAGATCGCTCCCTTCCCTCCTCCATAACTCGAGTCACATCCGTCCTACTTCACCTGCACAAACTTCCCGTTCTTGACCTCCCAGACCACAAAGGGTGACACGAGGACATCACCCTTCTTGTCGAACTGGATCGGTCCCAGGGCGGTGTTCCACTTGGTCTTCCTGATATGCTCGGCGAGCTTGGGGCCATCGGTGGACTTGGTCGCGGCGATGGCGTCAAGCAGCATGTTGGTTGCCACGTAGCTATAAACCGTATAGGCCCCCACGTCTGAGCCGAACTTTTCCTTGTGTTTCTTGAGGACCCCCTGGGCCTCCTTGATCTTCGTCTGGTCCGGCGTAAAGGTGATGAACGCGCCCTCTGCGGCCTTACCAGCGATGTCGATAAATTCCTTCTGCCAGACGCCGTCCCCGCTGACGAACGCAGCCTTCATTCCCAGCTCGCGCATCTGCTTGGTCAGAAGGATCGCCTCAGGGTGTATCCCACCGTAGAAGAGGACCTCGGGATTCTTCTGCCTCACGGCCGTCAGGACCGGACGGTGGTCTTTTTCTCCCTGGGTGATGCCCCCGTAATAGACAGGTTTCACCTTGGCCTTTTTCAGGGCCTTCACGGTCTCGTCCGCCAGTCCCTGTCCATACGTCGTCTTGTCGTGCAGCACTGCAACCTTGCTTTTCTTCAGCTTCTTCACAATGAAGTCGGCGGCAACTACTCCCTGTTGGTCGTCCCTGCCGATTGTGCGGAATAGATTCCAGAAGCCGCGCTCGGTGAATTGCGGGTTGGTTGAAGCCGGTGTGATCTGGACAACCTTGCCCTCGTGGTAGATCGTCGAGGCCGGGATCGAGCAACTGCTGTTGAAATGGCCGATCACTCCGACGATCCCCTCGTTCACGAATTTGTTGGCCACCGCGACGGCCTGCTTCGGATCGTGCTGGTCATCGCCCAAGACGATCTCGAGCTTTTTGCCGAGGACACCGCCCTTGGCGTTCCACTCTTCCACCGCGATGATCGCGCCGTTTTTGAGCTCTTGCCCGAATGCTCCCTGGTCACCTGTCAGTGGGCCCGCCACCCCGAGCTTAATCGTGCTCGCCGCGTGGGCCAGGGTGAGCGCGAAAACGGCGATTGCGGCAATCGGAGTGAACCAGACTCTACCCCGTCGCATCGTCTCCTCAGCCCTCTGTCGTCACGCACTATCCCTGGAGCTGCTCAAGCGCCTGCCCGGACCCGAATCCGTCTGCGCCTGCATAAAGAAGCAACGTAGGCTTCACTATAAGGATACCGGAAAAGATCCGTCAACGACTTTCTCGTCGGATCGTGACCCCTTTTCCGCCTCCAGGATCGCTGCCAGGAACCCCCTGGTCGCCAGGGCGACGTCTTCATCGCCGACGATGGCGGAGATCACAGCGACTCCGGCAGCCCCGGCGCGGATCACAGAGCTGATGGTGTCCAGTGTGATGCCGCCGATCGCGATGAGGGGGAGTTCGAGCCGGGCGCGCAATTGCCGGATCATCGCGCAGCCGACAGGTTCATACCCGATCGCCTTCGTGGAGGTGGAAAAGATCGGTCCGATGCCCAGATAATCGGCCCCTTCCTCGGCAGCCCTGATGGCTTGCTCCAGTGAATGCGTCGACACCCCCAGGATCTTCCCGGGACCGAGCGCCGCCCGCGCCGCCATGGGTGGGAGATCATCCTGTCCAAGGTGAACACCATCGGCATTGACGGCCAGTGCCAAGTCCAAGCGGTCATTCACGATAAAGTGTGCCCCGCGCTCTCGGCAGAGTCTCGCAATTTGTTGCCCCTGGGGCAAGAGCTCGCGCAATCCAGCCGATTTGTCTCGAAGCTGGATCATCGACGCCCCACCCTCAAGCGCCTGTCTGGTTATGCCAACGTGGCTCAGGCCCCGTCCCAGCTCAGGATCGGTGATGACACACAGGCGGCACGCCTGTCTCGGAATCATGATCTGGCCTCATACCAGCACCGACTCCAAGAACCTGGTGGAGATCCGCCCGGCCTTGAACTCCGGGGAGGCAAGGATGCGCTTGTGGAGAGGAATGGTTGTCTTCACTCCCTCGATGTCCAGTTCATCGAGTGCCCGAACCATCCTGGCGATGGCCTCCTCCCTGGTGTTGGCTAGGACGATCACCTTGGCCATCAAGGAGTCATAGAAGGGAGGGATCGTACAACCCGCATACAGATGGGTGTCAACCCGCACGCCGGGCCCTCCAGGCAGCCGGAGACGGAGGATCTTGCCAGGAGAGGGAACAAAGGTTTCGGGGTCTTCTGCATTAATGCGGCACTCGATGCTATGGCCTCGAAGGACGATATCCTCCTGGCTCAGCAATAGCGGTTCGCCGGCCGCGATACGGATCTGGGCCTTGACCAGGTCGATCCCGGTGACCATCTCCGTCACCGGATGTTCTACCTGGATCCTGGTATTCATCTCCATGAAATAGAAGTTCCCTTCTCCGTCCAGCAAGAACTCGACAGTGCCGGCCCCCCGGTACTTGACCGAGCGGGCCAACCGGACCGCCGCCTCGCCCATTCGAGCCCTCAGATCCGGCGTCATGGCCGGCGAAGGCGACTCTTCCACCAGCTTCTGGTGGCGTCGTTGAATGGAGCAATCACGCTCGCCGAGGTGAACCACGGAGCCGGTCCGGTCCCCTAGCACTTGAATCTCCACGTGGCGAGCCGGCGAGATGTAGCGCTCCACATAGAGGGCTGGATTCCCGAACGCGGCCATTGCCTCTGCTGAGGCGGCGGCGAAAGCTCGCCCGATCTCGGTCGCGGACGGAACCAGTCGCATCCCCTTCCCGCCGCCACCCGCGCTGGCCTTCAGCATGAGAGGGTAGCCGATTTGGCATCCCACTTCGGCAGCCTCTTCCGTGCTGCCAACCGCCGTCTGGCTCCCGGGAACCACCGGGACTCCCGCCCCCATGGCGGTTTCCCTCGCCTTGACTTTGTCCCCCATGAGTCTGATCTGCTCGGCGGTGGGGCCGATGAACACAATACCGCACTGCTCACACACCTCTGCGAACGAGCTGTTCTCCGCCAGAAATCCGTAGCCGGGGTGGATGGCGCCGGCGCCTGTGATCTCGGCGCTACTAATGAGGCGGGAGGCGTTCAGGTAGCTCTGAGCAGCGTGAGAGGGGCCGATGCAGATCGATTCATCCGCCAGCTCCACGTGGAGCGACTTGGCATCGGCTTCGGAGTAGACGGCCACCGTTCCCACTCCGAGCTCCCGACAGGCGCGGATGATCCGAAGCGCGATCTCCCCCCTGTTGGCGATCAGGATCTTGGAGAACATCGCAGAACAGGGGCCGGGAGGCGAGCGGGGAGGATCACGTTCACTTGGTCACGAGCGGCGAGACAGGCGTCACGCCGGTTCAAGAAGAAAAAGCGGCTGCCCATACTCGACAGGCTGCGCATTTTCCGCGAGGATAGAATGAACCACTCCGCTGACCTCGGCCTCGATCTCGTTCATCAGCTTCATCGCCTCGATGATGCAGAGGACCGTCCCTTTTTCGACCTTCTCCCCCTCCCGCACATAGGAATCGGCGCCCGGCGCCGGTGCGCGATAAAACGTGCCAACCATCGGCGACTCCACGGTGATCAGGCTGGTGGTGTCTCGGGCGTCAGGCGCACTCGGGAGCACCCCGGTCACCGGAGCGGGCGGCATCGAAGCAACCGGGCTGAAGGCCGATGGGGCGGCGTGATGGCTTCTCCGCCGAATGCGGACGCGCCGGCCATCCTGCTCGACCTCGATCTCCTCGACGTCCGTGTCCTGGATCAGTTTGAGGACCGCCTTAATCTCTTTGAGGTCCAAGGCTCCCTCCTCAGGCCCGCTCCACATATGCGCTGGAGCGCGTGTCTACACGGATCAGGTCGCCGATGTTAATGAACAGCGGAACCTGTATGACTGCCCCGGTCTCCAGTTTGGCCGGCTTCGACCCGCCGGAGGCGGTGTCACCCCGGAGGCCCGGCTCGGTTTCGCCCACCTTGACCTCCACGAAGGTCGGGAGGAGAACTCCCGCCGGTTCGGCATGATGAAACAGGATGGATATGATCAGCCCTTCTTTGAGAAAGCCGCTGGCGTCTCCCAACTGTTTCTCGTCCATCGAGAACTGGTCGAAGCTCTCCATATCCATGAAGTAGTAGGCGTCCTCGGCACGATAGAGGAACTGAACCTTTCGCTCCTCCACCTCTGCCCTCGGGATCTTCTCATCGGTCCTGAACGTCCGGTGGATGACGGCGCCGGTCTTCATATTTTTCAGTTTGGTCCGCATGAAGGCGCCACCCTTGCCGGGTTTGACCCACTGATGATCAGTCACCACGTACGGGGTCCCATCCAGTTCGACCTTGACCCCAGGGCGAAGATCTCCTCCAGCGATCATTCCCTCTCCTTGCGACTCAATCGAAGGTGACTCAACACCCTACGACCTTCCCTTTTCAAGAAGATGGAGGGCCGCCTGTACTCCAAGCAGATAGCTGAACGCGCCGAACCCTGTGATCTGGCCGATGGCGACATCGGCAATCAGCGACTGATGGCGAAATTCCTCCCGCCGGTAGATATTCGACAGGTGCACCTCCACCGTTGGGATGTTAGCGGCGAGGATCGCGTCCCGCAAACCCACGCTCGTATGGGTCAAGGCGGCCGGGTTGACCACGATCGCGTCGGCCCACCCTATCGCGTTCTGGATCGCGTCGATGAGCACGCCTTCGTGATTCGATTGAACAAAACGAAGCTCAGCTCCCCTAGAGGCGGCGTAGGACCTGAGTTGATCCTCAATCTCCTTCAGGGTGTGACGACCGTACTGATTCGGTTCCCGCGGCCCCAGGAGGTTCAGATTGGGACCATTGAGAATGAGAAGCCGTTTCGCTTCGGCAACCTTCGTGGATCGCCGCGAAGGCATCTACCGACTCACGAGAGGTGGGGCGAAACTGGGGGGAAGCCTCAGCCATCGGGTCATGTCACTGCCTCACGCCGCCAGCACAAGGTAGCGGCGAACGCCCTGCAGCCAACACTCCAACTCCTCGATCAGCATCTGCTCGCGTCTCATCCGCGAAGGCCTCGCAGGTCCAGCCGGGGTCGCCTCCTTGGCGCCGAACACCCCGGCGGACTCGGATCGTGATGCTTCGGCGAGGCGGGGGTCGATCGGAGCGAAAATGGTGGGCTCCACCGGGGTACCCGTGATGTCCTGTCGCCTCTCGCCAAGGGCGCTCAACTTCCCACGAATCCTCTCGTTGAAGGGTTGCTCATCGATTAGTTGCCGATAGATGGAGGCGGCTTGACCCGTGAGGCCTTGCGAGGCATACAGGTCCGCCAACGTCTCGGTGGCGAAGAGGTTCTCATCTCTTTCTACAGAGCCGAACTCTGCATGAGGCTCCGGTAGCCCAGGAACGCCGCTGGCCTGAGAATACACTGAGGGGGCGGACGGGGGGACCGACGCTCGTAGCCTCAACAGGCTTGCCCGAATCTCTCGGTTCAGCGGGGAGAACTCCAGCACCTTCTCGTAGTGTCCCATCGCCTCTTCGACCCGGTCCTGGGCTTCGCAAATCTGCCCGAGGTGCATCCGCGCCCGCAGGTTCTCCGGGGATAGCTCAACAACTCGACGAAACTCCTCCTCGGCTTGAACGGGATCGCCGCTCTCAAGGTACGCGCGCCCGAGCACCACGCGGACGCTGGCATATGTGGGGCTCACCGTGAGCTCCTGAAGACAGAGCATGATGGCGTCGTCGAATCGCCCCTGCTTTCGATAGCGATCAGCCGCCCGCGCGACACTGTGCGACGAGCTCTTGACGAATTGTGTGCCTGTCTCACGTTGTGGCATGATACCGGCCCCGCACTGCCCCACTACGATGATCTGCTGGCAAAAACCAGTGCCCTCCGCAGTTCACGCCGATCTGAAATAGGCGCCACCGTAACATGGCCAACACCCTTTGTCAAGACGAAATATGTCATGTTATTCTTTATCTTTTTATCATAACCTATTGACTGTACTATATTTGTGAATCCAATATTGGAGCTGGTCGGCAACCCGATCCTTCGGAGAAGGGACCGCAGCCGATGAAGATCCTCTTTCCCGCACAGGCCCCGCATCACCGAAAGCGCGGTGGCAACGACCATGCCGATGGCCACCGCCTCGCCGTGCAGGAGCCGCCGGTAACCGGTGGCAGTTTCAATGGCGTGGCCCACCGTATGCCCAAAGTTCAGGATCGCGCGCAGCCCGTCCTCCCGCTCATCCTGTTCGACGACCTTCGCCTTGATCGCACAGGACCACGTGACGAGGAGGGTCAGTGGTTCCTCCTCGGCACGAAGAACCTGGTCGAGGTGCGATTCAATATATCCGAACAACTCTGGATCGGCGATCATGCCGTACTTGACCACTTCACTCAGGCCAGCCCGCAATTGCCGTGGGGGCAGCGACTCGAGGGTCTGGGTATCGGCAACAACGAGGGACGGCTGGTAAAAGGCGCCGACTAGGTTCTTCCCTTCGCGTAGATTGAGTCCCGTCTTTCCACCAACGCTGCTGTCCACCTGAGCCAATAAGGTGGTCGGGACCTGAATCAGAGGGATCCCACGAAGGTAGGTGGCTGCCGCGTAGCCGGCCAGGTCTCCGATCACCCCACCGCCCAGCGCGATCACGGCAGACCGGCGATCCATCCGGTGGCGCACAAAGGCCTGGTAGAGACGTGCCGCCTGCGAGAGCGACTTTGCTCGCTCTCCATTTGGAACCTGCACAAGCGCCACATCGAAGCCGGCTCGAACTAAGGACGCTTTGACAACGGCACCATAGAGGCGGTGCACCACGGGATTGGTAACGACCACCGCTCTATGCGTCAGGGGAAGCCCTGCGCAGAGCTCTCCGAGTCTTTTCAAGAGCCCGCTGCCAATGACGATCTGGTAGCTCCTGTCTCCGAGCGAGACGGGGACAGTGTCTAAAGATCTCTTCACCCTGTTTCTCGCGTCCCGACCGGTTTCAAACAAAGACGCAGTACGATCTGATCGACGACCTCCTCAACATTACACGTGCTCGTATCAATAGAGAGATCAGCCCTTGCATATGCGGCGGCGCGCATCTCGAGCAATTCACGGATCCTGGCCAAGCGTCCCTGACCCTCCAAGAGGGGACGACGATCATCGGTCCCGATCCGCTGCAGGATGACCCCGGGCTCAGCTCGGAGACAAACAATGACACCCCCCAACTTAAGATTGTGGACATTCTCGGCGTCGAGCACGGCGCCGCCGCCTGTGGCGATCACGCAGTCCCGGCGATTCGCAAGGGCTGCGATCAGCTCCCGCTCCCTCCGCCTGAACCCCGCCTCTCCCTCTGACGCAAAGACTTCTGTGACCTTCAGTCCCGCCTCCTCTTCTATCAGTCGGTCAAGGTCAACAAAGGACAGCCCGAGCTGCTCCGCGAGACGGGCTCCGACAACGGTCTTCCCTGTTCCCATAAATCCGGTCAGGACGATCTTCATGTCAACGATCGTGAAGCGATGCGAGGTACCCTCGATAGTTGCGTATCATCTCTTCCAGGCTGTCTCCTCCGAACTTTTCCCGAAGCGCTCGAGCGATCTCAAAGGCTACCACCGCCTCCCCAATGACCCCGGCTGCCGGAACAGAACAGATGTCCGATCGCTCGATACTCGCCTTGAACGGCTCCTTTGTGAGCAGGTCCACCGATGCCATGGGGGCGTATTGCGTGGAGATCGGCTTCATCGCCCCGCGGACGACAATCGGTTGCCCGTTTGACATCCCGCCCTCCAACCCACCGGCGCGATTCGTCTTCCTCACGAATCGGCCGTCTTCATAGAAGATTTCATCGTGTGTCTCAAACCCGAACCGCTTGGCACCCTCGAACCCCAAGCCGATCTCGACCCCTTTGATCGCCTGGATGCTCATCACCGCCTGTGCCAGTCGGCCGTCCAGTTTACGGTCCCAGTGGACATAGCTGCCAAGCCCCACCGGGAGATTCAGCGCCACTACCTCGAACACGCCTCCCAGGGAGGTGCCACGCTTTCTCGCCTCGTCGATCTTCCGCATCATCGCCTCGCCCGCCTCCGCATCCGCGCAGCGCACTTCAGAATCCTCTGCGCGATCGCGGCTCTGTGCGAATGACAGTCCATCGACCTTGGCCACGATGCCGCCGATCTCCGTGACGTGGCTGAACACCTCGATATCGAACTCTCGGAGCAACCGTTTGCACACCGCTCCAACGGCGACGCGCGCCGCCGTTTCTCTGGCACTGGCCCGCTCCAACACGTTGCGAATGTCGCGCTGCTCGTATTTCAGGGCGCCGGCCAAGTCGGCGTGCCCAGGTCTCGGGCGAGTGACGGGTTCTTTCGGGTCCGCCTCGATCCCCACGGCCTTCGAATCCATCGTTCGTTTCCAGTTTTCCCAGTCGCGGTTCGTAATCAGGATGGCGATGGGGCCTCCCATGGTCAAGCCGTGGCGGACACCGCCGACGATATTCGCCTCATCCTTTTCGATCCGCATTCTCCCGCCCCGCCCGTATCCCCGTTGCCTCCTGCCGAGGTCCAGATTGATCTCCTCGGCCACAAGCGAAAGATTGGCCGGGATTCCCTCCAGGATGGCCGTCAACATCGGGCCGTGGGACTCTCCCGCGGTCAGGTAACGCAACATGTGGATACAACTCCGCGATGAAGGTTACTGCGTTTCTGGGGTGGCACGATACGTGACTGTTGAAGCAGGTACGCGACGCAGTTCTGGGCGAAGCGACCTCGGTCTTTCCATTCCCCGGTGAGGGTCAGATCGAGCGCCACCGCCAAGATGGTCCCGGCGTTCGCACTTCGCTCGGCGATCAGCGGGTGAGGAAGTCGCCGGGCTCTACTGTACCGCGCGATTTCAACGCCCCCTATGTTCAGCTCGACCTCGTTGAAAAACGCCATCGCCGGGATCTCGATCCCCTTGAGAATCGGATGTCCAGGTTGTAGGATAAGGGTCGGACCGAACGGGTGCGGCAGCCAGTCATCTCGCGATGGCCGCAGCGGCAGAAGGTCTGCCAGTTCCGTGCCGCCATATCCCCCGCTGCCGTACGATTGCTTCCCGCCGGTGATGAGCATGGCGCCCCCCTGCTCCAGATAGTCCCGAAGCCCATCACGCACTCCCTCCGGCAGGCTCGCGTAGCTGACATTTGACAGGACGAGCAGTGAAAAGTCAGTGACTGGAGCATCTCCCGCTTCCCGCTTGACCACCGCGCCCGTCCGCGACTCCAGCTCGGACCAGGTGATGTAGGAATCATCTCCCAGCGATAGAATCATTACGCCACTCTGCGCCCATACCTGCCCTGGGCGGCCCCATAGGGAGCCCAAAACGATCGCGATGAGCACTCTCAGGACGCGGGTGGCCGACGAAGCCGATCTCGACGCTCTCTCCACGAATTCCCCCTTTTGCCGAGGATTCTACCCCAACTCCAATAGGGAAAAAAGAAAAAACGCACCCCGGGTGCGCTGACGAATTAGGAGAGGAAGCAATCAGTGTATCGAATTCGCGTATGTGTTGTGAGACCTACTTGGGGCGGGCGGGCGGCGATTGCCCCACAGTTTGGCTATCTCTTTACCTTTCTATAGCAGAGCCGTACGCCTGCGTCCGGATCGCCCCGCCGCTCAACATGCTTGAGGAATCGTGCTGGCACCGGGAAATCAATCACAGTACTGTCACTTTGAGGGAGGACGCTCGAATCTTCAACCTCGAACTTCCCCAACCGCTTCCCCTTCACTTGAACCTCGACGTCAAAACGTGGCTTCCAGGGCGCTTTGGAAAGGTTCTTGACGACCCCAACCAGATTACTCCCGACGAGCTCGGTTTCGCTGATCGAAAACTCAGCGGCTTCGCCCGGACAGAGGCCTTCACCCGGTCGGGTCCTTGCCTCACCCTCTCGAACAATGTCGGTCACGCTCCGCCGATCGATCTTGGCGAGCTCATCTCGCTTCAGTCCGTGGACTGTTGTATCTTTCTCTTGGTAGATTTTCGCGTTGATAAAGCTTTCGTCACGATTCGTGATAATATAATCCTCAAGGGGATGCTCCTCCAGAGGTGACGTCCAGCGGGGAGCGACCTTCTTGCCAGTCCCCTTTGTTCCGTAAATAGCATAGACATTGTCGGCGTCGACCTCGCCGAACTTGCCGTCGATTGTGCTCCAAAAAATCGGGCCCTCTGGCTTCCCTTTCGTGCAATCCTCGACGAAGACCGACTCCCTCTTCGCGTCAGGCTCCTTTGCGATCTCCTGACGAGCCAAGAAGGTGCACGTATCTGCCATAATATAGTGGCCGCCCTTTAAGTAGATGACATATTCAGCGTGGGACGCTGAAGCGACGGCAAGGATGAAAACCAACGCTATTGATGAAGCCGACAACGCACGCAAGTATCACCCTTCCTTCCCTAATTGGACATCGGTGGTAGGTGCAGCACCAAGGTCAGCCGGTCCGAAGGCATCCACTTCATGCATTTGCTAGCGCCGTTCCAACTTGTTCGGACAGGTAACAAGACTCTGCGACAGCCGATCCAGAGGCCTGCGGGTCATTGTGATGTTAGGCGGATAACGTTGGAACGGCACTACAACGCGAAATCAAATCTCAAATACTCACAGAGCGAGGAGACCGATCGATGCCCCAGGTCAAGTTGATTCGCCACCTCTTGCTGAAGGATGAGGATCGGAGCCCGTTCCGCCACGGGTAACAGCGGCTGGAGCCGACAGAGGGTTTTGAATCTCCGCGCGAGGCACGGCCGTTCGCTCGATAGGCAGCCGGGCGGCCTCGCGAATTCCTGGAGAAGCTCCTCCCGCCGCACTGCGAGGAACCTCCCGAGAGCCCTTCTCTCGTCCTCTAGGATGCGAAGATACTCGGCTTGCTCAACATGAATCGCTTGCTCGATGACGCCGATGCTTTCTTGCAGGGCTTCGATGCGACCCACAAGTCTCGCGCGCAGGGAGGCACGTTCCTGGGCGCTTGAACGATCCAGGTCGCGATCAGGGATCTCGCTCGCGGAGCTGTCGAGAAGGCGCAAAAGAGTCTCCGACTCGACGTGGCGATCCCTCATAGCATTCAATTGAGCCTGCTTTTCGGGCTGCATCGCCCCGAGTTTCAACCTAGCGATCTCTTGTTCGGTCTTATGAAAGGCATCTCGTAGCCTCAGGAGATCGTCGGGGGTTCCCAGCGCGATCAACCGTAGGGTGTCTTCTCGTATGCCTTTATGCGGGTCCATCGCGGGGTCTCGATCCGCCCCAAGAGATACCCCAGACCCCAATAAGACCCCCACTCCCACCGCGAAGGCCAGAACCCGATTCCAGTAGCGCCGCTTCAGCCAGTTCATCTCCCTTTCCTTTTTCGTGACACCGCCATCCGAGATCCTCGCCACGTCGAATGAGAATGGCAGCAGGCTCTAGTGCCGTTCCAACTATGTACGCCTAAATGGTAAGGCCAGTGCCGTTCCAACTTTTTCGGTGAGATACTGACGCTATGCAGAGGCCGATTAAGTTGCCCACACATCATGGTGTCGCGAGGCCAAATAGTTGGAACGGCACCGGGGAAAGCGATAGTTCTTAGCACAACACCTGTCGACAGGTAGCCGCAACAAGTTGGAACGGCACTAGGTTCTCGACTCCTGGAGGACTGAAGGGGTAAGAAAAATCAGAAGTTCGACCCGATCATCTGGTCCAATCGACTGCCGCTTGAACAGCCAACTCAGGATCGGGATTCGTCCCAGAAACGGAACCCGATCATCGACAATTTGTTCGGTCGATTGAAGCAACCCTCCGATAACTACTGTCGAACCATTAGGGACCAAGATGTTGGTCGTCACCTTGCGAGTGTTAATGGGAAAGACGAATCCGGTTTCAAAGGTGATCCGGTCCCCGGCGAAGGAGCGTTCCGCCTCAACCTTCATCGAAACCCGGCCGTCTGGAGTGATGTGCGGCTTGACCTTGAGTTTGATGAACGCATCCTGGAATGCGACAACCGTTCTGCCCGAGCTATCGATCGTGGTGAAGGGGACCTGGGTGCCCTGCTTAATCTCCGCCTCCTCATTGTCTTGGGTTGCCACTCTCGGAGACGATAAGGTCCTGAGTCTCCCCTCGCGCTCCGCCGCGGAGAGCTGTAATCCTACGAGGTACCGATTCGCGAGGCTGCCGACTGTTGCCCCGAGGATGAACGGGTTGGCCCCCGCCGCCGCGAGGGCCGGGAGGTTCAAGGCAAGCGGAACAGGCCCGAAGAAGGGAGCGGGATTCGTACCAACAGGAAATGGGTTCGGGTCGGTCGGCGTGAGCGGGGGGAATTGAATCGACCCCCCGGGGGGAACACCGCTTCCGCCGAAGGTCGTCACCCCCGTCCTGCTTCCCGTAGACGTGGGAATCCCCGCCCCACCCCATTGCACGCCAAGGCTCTGGGAAAAAGTGCGGGACGCCTCCACGATCCTCGCCTCGATGAGGACCTGGGGCGTCGGAATGTCGATCTGTTTTAAAAACGTCTCTATCCTCTCGACCGCCTGCTGCAGGTCCTTCACAATGATCCTGCTCGATCGTTCATCGACCACCACGCTCCCTTGCGGGGTCTTCAACGCCGTCAAATTGGCTCTGAGATCTCCGGCCTTGGCATAGTTGAAGGTGAGCAGCTTCGTGACGAATGGGTCTTTCGGAGGCGCGTCAAGCTCCTTGGCGATCGCCGCCATTTTGAGACAGGCAGATTGAACATCGTTCACGATCAGGGTATTAGTGCGCTCATCCAGTTCAACGCTTCCCCTCCGTGTCTTAAGCGAGTCCAGATGTTTCTTGACTTCAGAGGCTTTCGTATGCGCCAGCTGAATCAGCTTCGTGCACTTGGGCTCCTCCGCATACAGTCGTTCCTCTTCCTCGACCTTTTTCCTGGCTCCCTCTGCCTTTTTTCTCTCCTCCTCGCCCCTCCACCTTACCTCCTCAACCTTCAGCCTACTCTCCTCCACCCGTTGAATATCCTTTACGCGCTCCTCCTTGGCCTTTTGGATATCCGCCTTCAAACCGACGTAGATCACGTTCCCGTCCTGCTCATAACTCAACTTCTTGGTACGGAGGATGAGATCCAGCGCTTGACGCCACTCCACGTTAGTCAGGCGAATTGTGATATCTCGGTCCTTTCGCTCCTTGAGTTCATGCGCCGCCACCATGTTCAACCCGCTGACCTCGGAGATTAAGCGTAATAGATCATCGAGATCGGCACCCTTGAAATCCAACGACAGCCGATTGTTGCTCAAAGCGGCCTTCGGCATGGTTGGAGGAGCCGGAGCGATCGGCCGTTCGGGAGGTAGTGCAGATAGAGGAGGCAGTTCCATCGTCTTGGGCGATTCTCTCGATGGCGCAGGTCTCGGCTCTGGCCTTGGCCGCCTGGCCAAAGCAGCGGGTGGCGGCTTTCTCCGGAGCGGCGGCTGCGCTTTCACCGCTGCCTCCTTCTTGGGTGCCTCCGCCATGGTGGACGGAACAGACTCCTGAGCCACTTCGCCGAGCGAGACCTGCAAGCCCGTCTCGACGCGATCGGTTTTGAAAGGCAACGGCTGCCCGAGATCGAAGACCAGGCGCACGACCGGGACCGGGTGTTCCCGGTACTGGGTCGTCCGGATCTTCAGGATCGGGGAGCCGGCGGGCAGGGTGACCGGTTGGCGGATCGCATGTCGGGCGCGCGGAAGGTCGATCACCAGGCGGGGCGGGTTGGGGAGCGTGAACGACTCGTAGTCGGTCAGGGTACCATCCACCGTCACGAGGATGGTCGCCCCGGCGGGCCCGCGCCCCTGCACCTGGAGGCCGGTCACCTCGACCATCCGCGCCTCGAGTGGGGCTGCCGGGCTGATATCCTCCGCAGGCTTCGCCTCCCCCTTCTCCACCACCTCTACCCCGGTGGCAGGGGCTACGAACCCTGTCGATTCCGCCGTCCCATCGGCAGCAGAAGGAGCCACCTGAACAACGGTCGGAGGCTCACTCGGCTTCGGCGCCTCCGCGCTGGGTGTGTCCTGCTTTCCAGGCTCGGCCTGTTTTGACCCCGCGACAGACGACACCTCCTTCGAAGCCTCTTCGCTGACCAGGATCTGCATCTGGTTGCCGGTGAGCTCCAGTCGGTACGGCAGCGGCTGCCCGAGATCGAAGACCAGGCGCACGACCGGGACCGGGTGTTCCCGGTACTGGGTCGTCCGGATCTTCAGGATCGGGGAGCCGGCGGGCAGGGTGACCGGTTGGGCGATCGCATGTCGGGCGCGCGGGAGGTCGATCACCAGGCGGGGCGGGTTGGGGAGCGCGAACGACTCGTAGTCGGTCAGGGTACCATCCGCCGTCACGAGGATGGTCGCCCCGGCGGGCCCTTGCCCCTGCACCTGGAGGCCGGTCACCTCGACCATTCGCGCCTCCAGAGGAGTTGCCGGACCCGGCGGGAGAGCGGTCATCGCCTCCGGGGCTGGCACAGGTTGTCCAGGTTCCTTTTCCACCTCTTTCGCACGCATCCGTTCCGCCAGAATGGAGGGCGGTTGATCCTGGGGGAATTTCTTCAAGACTTCCCGTTCAGTCGGGCGATCGCTCGCGCACGACGCACACAGCAGCATCAGAACGATCGCTCCGATCGAGGCATATCGTTCAGAGATATGAATTGCCTCTCGTCCCATCTTGTCCCTAGAGACCGATGTGCTTTTGCACACGGCGGGTGAGCGGCTTCCCCTCGCGAGACGTCGTCTCGACTTGAAAGATCACACTGTCCTTTGTGATCTTGAGGACCCTGGCCGACTCAACCACGTCATTTTCTCGGATGACGAATCCCGTCCCCGTTGGCGACTCCGACTCGACCAATGCATAGTACGAGCGAGGGCCCCGGACTATACCCGTCACCTTAAGATTGACCTCAAGCCCTTTCTGCAGAGCTGCCACTCGAGGCTGCCGAAAAGGATCGCGCCGCCCCCTCGATTGGTAAACAACACGCGGAGGTGTCTCTTCCGGCGGAAGGGTGGGAAGTCCAAGAGCAGGGACGGCCTGGGCCCGAGCAGAGCTGGGGGTTGGCGGAGTCGCAGCTCTCTTATACCGATAGATAGAGATCAGCGTCAGCGCCAGGACAAGCACTGCGCCGAGGGCGCGTATCAGAACGCTATGCGCCGCAACCTTACGTACCTCTTTTAGCAGGCTCACCGCTTTTCGCTCCCCTACTGCCCGTGTAGGTATAGGTGACCACTCCGAACTCGGCCTCGATGCTGGCACCGGCCTTCTGGTCTTTCCCTGCCGGACGGATCGTGAGATCGGCCACGTTGACGATCCGCTCCATTCTGCCGAGTTGCTCGAAGAGCGCCCCGAGGTTATGGTACATGCCGGTCACCTTCACTTGAACCGGCACCTCCGTGTAGAACTCTTTCGCCACTGGATTGCCCGGCTTGAAGAGTGAGACCACCAGGTCCGTCTCACGGCCGAGCTTTGCAACCCGAGTCAGTAATACGGGGATCTCTTTCTCCTGCGGAAGTTGTAGTACTGCCCGCGAGAGCCGCGCCTCCAAGAGTTTGAGCTCATGCTCCAAAAGTGGTCGTTGACTAGCAATGCGCCGCGTCCGTTCCGCCTCCGCTTGCAGTCGGAAATATTCCGCGCGCGCCTGGTCCAGCTCGTTCCAATTCGCCCTGAGAAAGAACTGCCAATACGCGGCGACCGCCAGCATGACAAGGAGAACACCGAGGGCAATCCTCAGCCTACGCGGAACATTGTCGATGTAGGCCGACCAGTTTATTGAGGGAAGGGCTACCATCTTGCGCCTCAGCCCGGCAATCCTGCGACGATCTCGAACCGTTCAACTGGTTTGTTATCGTGCACCTGGCGCTCGATAACACCCAGCTCAACACTGACGATTAGTGGCTTCAGTCGCTCCAGCGCAAGCATCAGATTCGCCACGGCGACGTGAGAGGAGGCGTACCCTTGAACCACGAGCTTTCCCGATACCTTGCTGACTCCTGCGAGCCAGACGTCATCCGGCAGCACCTGGCTGATCCCGTCAAGGAGACGGACGGGAGTTCCTTGAGCGGCAACCAGCCGTTGAATCACCGTCAGCCGATCCAGGAGCTGCTTCTTATCACGCGCGTATTGCTCGACGAATCGGACGGTCTGCTGATTCCGCGCGATCTCATTCCGCGTGGCAACCGCGTCGGCGCGAAGCCGCTCAATCTCCCCCTTCACCGAACGCCAATACGCCCCCATCCCTCCGACGACGAAAATCACCAGGGCGACGATCGCCACCTGTGGCACCTTCACCTTGATTGTTCTTCGTCGCTCTTCCCTGGGAAGGAGGTTGATCTTGATCATCAGGCACCATCCTCAGGCTCGCGAAGAGCCAACCCCACACCTACCGCCATCTGCGGGGCAATGAAAGACAGGTATTCGGGATCGAACTTCCTGGGGTCCGCAGTGATCTCCCGAAGTGGGTTACCGATTTCAACAGGAAGTTCGAGGGCGTGGGACAGGTGGGACGGCAGGTCCGGCAACCGGGAGCCCCCCCCGCTCAAGACGACGCGGTCGATGGCGCCGCCCTGCATCGAGGAGCGATAAAACTCAAAGGAGCGCCGGATCTCTCCGGCCAACTCGCCGTTGACCATCTCGAACACAGGCCGGGCCTCCGCCACGTCATGCCCCTGAACGGCCCCTCCCATCTTCAATATCTCGGCTTGCTCGTAATTCAGCCCAAGGCCTTTTTGTAACGATTCGGTGTATCGGTTGCCCGCTAGCGAGCTGTCCCTCGTGAACTCCGAACATCCTCCTCGGATGACATTGATAGTGGTGACAGCCGCCCCGATGTTCATAAGGGCCACCACTTCGTCGCGCCCCACCTTCTCGAACATCTCAAAGGCGTTCTCCATGGCGAAGGCATCCACGTCAACCACTGCGGCCCTCAGACCGGCCGCGGAGATCACCGCGAGGTATTGATTCACTATGTCCTTCTTCACCGCCACGAGCAGGACGTCCATCTCTCCCTTGCCGTTGTCCCCTGACCTGAGGATCTGAAAGTCAAGATTCACGTCCTCGACTGAATACGGGATGTGCTGCTCCGCCTCCCAGGCAATCCCCCCCCGAAGCTCATCGGCCTTCATGTGCGGGACCGCGATCCTCTTCACGATCACCGAGTGGCCGGATACCGACACCGCCACGTCCTTCAGGTCGATCTTGTTCTCCTCAAACATTCGCCTGACGGCATTGCTGACGGCGTCTGCATCCATGATCAGCCCATCCACGATCGTGTCCGGATGGAGAGGGGCGATACCAAGTGCGACGAGCTGATACCCCTTCCGTAATCGCCGGAGCTGGACGGCCTTGACGGAACTGGTCCCGATGTCCAGCCCGACCAACCCTTTAGGGCGCGACAACCAGGAAAACATTACGGTTTCCTATTTCTAGGTAGTATTGGCCACAAATCAACACATTTTACTTACGTGTCCTACGCCCATCGGGAGGGGTTGTCAAGGGAAAAATAACAAAACCCCCGTGAAGATAGGGGGTAAGGAGTTTGTTTCCGTTGTGATACGGCAGCGTTCAGCAGGGAACGCTACTGTTCAGCATAACACGGCTTACTGTTCATGCCAGGTCCCTTTGACCATCTCAAACGGAAAGTTCTGTGACAAGCCGTCGATAATGCATTTGCTGTATTTGATGACTGGCGTTCCGGTGACGTCATCCACCGCAACACCGTCGGCGCCGGAGCCAAATCCGAAGATCCCCCCGATGATCTGGGCGGTCCCGTTGATTTTGTTGATCTTGTCGGCTATGATCACGCCCTTAAACGTCCCACCGTTGAAATTGCCCAGGTTCGCATTATCGGTCGCGTTGTGGACGATCAGGATGCCGGTGCTGCCGTCAGGGGGCTGTGCGTAATTTCCGTTGACGTAGAGCACCCCATGAAATGGGGAGGTGGGGGCCTGGGCCGGTGTAACCTTGATGCTCTCCAGGTAAGCGTTGAACGCCTCGATCTGGGTAGTTGTTGCGGTCGGACCTAGGAGGAGCGCGCCAATCGTGCTTGGAAAAGTCGATGAGGTGCCCTTGCAAACGTCTCCGGTGCCTGCCGCGCATACAAGGTTTTCCGGTTTGTTGATGGAAACCCCGGATGCCCCTGTGGGAGAGGTCGCCGCCGAGACGCTGTCGCTGTTGGACGGATTATTGCCGTCGCAGTCATGATTTCGTCCGTCGATGACCGCCGCGGCGGATTGAACGTTGATATTGGTATTGGCCGTCAGCGCACCGTCCAGCGGCGGCTTGATGGTGAATCGCTGGATCATGGTCGAGAGCACCTTGCGACCATCCCTCGCTGCCCCGGTGGAGATCACTTTGAAAATCGGATTCGTGGCGACGGTGGCGCATGATCCGAGCGGAACGCCGAACGAATCGACATATTGCCAGCAACCACCAACGAAGCCAACAACCGGCGCCACGGTGGTGGTGTACGATCCACCATTTGTAAGATTTGCATTGACAAGTACCCCTCCAGAGGCAAAGGTTCTCCCCGCGCTATCGAGATTCGCCGCGTTTCCGCCAAAATAGTTGCCCCAGCCTATGGCGCTGCTACCGGAATAGGTCCACGCACAGGTGGGAGGGTTATATCGCCAGAAAGCCGGATCAGTCGGGTTAGCCCAGGCGATCGTCGGGGTTCCCTGTTTCCCAATCACTACCGGGTCCGCTGCAGTACTACAGGCGGTATCGCCTTCGTCAGTGGATGTGCCCGGATCCAAACGCATCCTATACATCGCCTCCTGAATGCCGGCTTCAGCCGCGAAAAAGGCCTTCTTCAGGTCGGATTCATTCGATCCGATCTGACTCTCGGTCACCGAAAGCCCCATCAGTGTGATTCCCAGAAGCGACAGCATTGCCAGAACCAAGAGGGCGACGACGACCGCTATCCCCCCCTGATCGGCGATTGGAGATCGAGGCCTTCTGTCGCGCCCAGGTAGATCCCGCATCTCTTTCACAAATTCCTCAGCCGGACATCGGTGGTGACTGTGTAGCTACGAGACGATGTCCCGCGAGCATTTTCCACCCCCGTGATGGAGATGTTCAGGCGCCTGACATTGGCCGCGACCGTGGTGACCGCTCCGGTGCTGTCGTACGAGGTGATGCTGAGCGCGGTCATGCACTGGGCAACGTCACCTGCTATTGGCGTCGAGGGGCTCCAGACGCCCCCAACCCCGGCTTGAGCGCTGCGGGTGATCTTTCCGACTGTGGTGGGGTTGAGTGGATCACACGGCCGTGTGGCGTCCACCGGTGGCACGAATGTATAGATCACCTTATCGGTGACATTATCTCCATTGAGGTCAACCTGGAAGGTCACCGACGAAGGGGTAAGCGCCGTGATACCACAGGGTGGGACAGCACAGTCAGGATTGGGGCTATTCGACGGGGCATACGCCGCCATACGGAGCTCGCGGGCCATGCTCTCAAGGACCACGCGAACGTTCTGCTGCACGTCGGACTTGGCCGCCCCCATAGCGTAGTCAGCCCGGCTCGTGTCAAGCATGATATAGATGGCCAGAAGCACGACAACAAAAACGGCTGAGCCGATCAGCATCTCTACGAGGGAAAATCCCCTCGCGCAGTTCATCGAATTGCGAACTCTGCCATTGACAAGCGTACTCTGTCTCATCGTGTGAAGAGCGCCTCCACATCGACAGAACCGGGACGATTTTGGGCGTCCCAGGTCACCGTTACCCGGACTTTTTTGAGATCTGGCCTAAGGTCAGGCGGCGGCGTGGCCACGCCCACATTAGGCGTAAAGGTACAGGTCCTACTGAACGTGATAGTGGGCACAAGGGGGTCGGCGAGTGTTGCAGGGGTGACTGAGCAATTGGTCGCATCGATCGCATTGAACCCCTGGCCCGGCGTCGTATCGGCAGCAATCGCCTTCAATTGTTCGATCTTCTGCTGCGCATGCGCGACAGCCGTTGTCACTCTTCCCCCATAAGTGATATTGGAATACCCGGTCGGAAAGAGGGTGGAGATCGTCACAAACGCAAGCCCGATCAATGCCGCGGCAATGAGGGTTTCAACGATCGAGAAGCCCTTTGGGACGACGACGTTTCGCTCGCCCTGACGTATCATGGCATCTTCACATTGCCGGCTGGGTTGACCTGAATGACCTTTGTCGCGCCCGAGTCATCGGCGAGCGTGATATTTACCGATCGGACTATATTAGCTGAGTCCACGCAGGCGCCTATTGCGTTGAAGATGGGGCCGCCGATGGGATCTCCGTTTCCCACGCTTTGTATTGTCAGGCCGATAAACTGTGTCGAGAGATCTTGCCAATTTGTGATGTTGGTCGGTGAGGACCATGTCGTGTCAGTAGCGCTTTTTTCCATCCGATAGGTGTTGTCGAGCGTGTGAACCCCATACAGACCGCCCTTAGAGACGGCGAGCGAACGGGCAGAGCGGATGTCGCTCGCAAGCTGCCGCACAGCGCCGCTAAGTCGAGCGTTCTTGAAGGTTGCCGCGAAGATCGGCAGCGACACTGTAGCCAATACAGCAAGCATGGCGACCACGACGACCAATTCCGCCACCGAGAAGCCGTCGCGACCTTGATTTCGAGAAATCTGTGATGCTTGATGAAACTCCAGACACTTACGAGTCATTGGGTCACTCACCTCGATGCTTCTTGGTCCTGTCGCAAGCGTGATGCAAGCTTGATGCCACAGGCTCAATATTGAGGGCCTAATCGTAGCACATGGCAATGGTCCGAATAAGAGAGAGGTCTGTTCGAGAGCCGATAGTTCGTCGGATGGAGCAGGCCGTCGAATGCAATGAGCGAAATGGATGCTGGACTATTGAGAGGCGGGGATTTCTTGCCAGGTCCGGAGCCTCGCGCTGAGTAAGCGCGCCGCGCCGCGCAGGGTCTCCTGGCTGAAGTGCAGTTGGGCACGATCCCTTATTGCAAAGCCAGCCCGACCGGCGTGGCTGGTTGTCCGGTTCGCGATGATAACCGAGCCGATGATCATTGAATCTCCTTCCAACGTAAGACGGCTGCCGTCGCCCACCAGAAGCACAGCCCCGTCAAACCGATATGACCCACGGAGCGTGAGCTCTCCCGTGACTACCAGGACCCCAGACCCGTGCCCGCTCCCCTCAAGAATTACATCTCCGGCCGTATCGAGACCTCGGTTCGAATCGGCGGATGGATCACCGGTGACGAGGGTGACCTGCCCGCCCCCATCGATCCGACGAAGGTCTTCATATATCGTTCCAGGGTTGACGAGGACGCGATCGGCTTGTCGCGCCAACTGAAGCTTGACTCCCTGTAACGTACCGCTCGTCGCGGCATTCGCCACGACTGCCACGCTCGGTGTCGCCCCCACCCCGAGCGCCCTGCTCTGCTGTCCTGGCGTGAGGATGCCGAGGACAGTGGATGCCGCCTCCGACGAAACGAGGGCAATGGCGGGATGCGCAGGCGAAGGACCGGCGCCTCCATCCAGGTTGCGGTCAAACCCGCTGACCAGAAACGATTCCCCGTCAAAGAGCGGATCGACGGTGGAGTTCACAAGAGTCAGTGGAGCCGGCGGCCCCAGGAATGGTGGAACCTCCACCACTACCCTGACCACCCGCAGTGATCCTTGGAAGGTGCCGGTCCCGGTGATGACCACAAGCCCATCGGTATCGCACGTGGTGCTTCCACAGACCGCTGTCCCGCCGTCTTGTGGGAGCCCTCCAATGCTTTCCACGTTATTGGTCACAGTTGCCCGATACGTCCCCGAGTCCGCGGACGTTTCATTGATCCACCCACCCAGCAGAAGATTGTTCACAAGGACATCGTTCACTGGAAACCGAGGCAACAGCCGCCGGGTTCGCTCGATGGCCGCCTCGGCGAGATAAAGGGCCTGCGCCGCGCTTCGGTCGTTCGACCCGACCTGTCGCTCACTCGAAGCGATGGTCAGCAAGGCGGAGCCCAGGAGCAACAGAAACCCTGTCAACAAGAGAACCAAGACCAGCACGACCCCGCCCTCTTGCGAGCAGATCGTATGGCTCGGAACAGCATCCTTACCCCACGCCGATCGTTCTTTCGCCAATAAAGGGCACATGGGGACTCACGATCCTCGATTCCGCAACTGAACCTCAGACACCAGGCGGAAAGGTTCGGAGAGGATGCGACCGGGGGGCGCGAGGGCCGTGATATTAATGCCGACTCGCCGGATCTCCCCAAGTCTTGCCGCAAGTTCGCCTGGCGGGATCGCGCTGCCGCCGGCCCCGAAATACGTAAACTCAACCGCCGTGATCCCCTCGGCGAGTGGTTGGGCGCCGTTGGTGCCGGACCAGCCGCCGCCCCAAGTGGACCACTGCTGTCGCCGAAGAACCGGCGGGCTTGCGGAGAGGTCCAGCCGATACTCAATCTTCTTGCTGCTGCCATCACCGTTGGGATCGCCGATGAACGCGATCCTGTTGATGTCTGCGCTCTGAATCGGCCCCGGAATCGGAAGACCGGGGATCAGGCCAGAGGGATCGAGGCCGGCGGCTCTGAGCTCTCGCACGATCCTCGCCATCCCGATCCTGACGCTCTGCTGGAGGTCCGCGCGCCGTTCACCTCTGCTATACGCGCCGTGCATCGTCTCAAGTATGATGGAGGCGGAGATCAGGAGAGGTCCGATAAGGGTTGACGCGATCAGGACCTCAGGGAATGTGAGGCCGCGCTCTGTCTTCATGGAAACAACGGCGGACACAATCGCCCTCCCACTACTGGCTGAGAACAGTTGTGAGCTGAACCCTTCGCTCTGTCGGAGTTGCCGGCCAACCTACCATCACCGTCAGCGACAACAACCCCGAATCGATCGACGTGACCTCGATGCGACCCCAGCTCGGATTCACCTCTCCGCTAAGGGCCGCTGAAGCGATATCATCTCGCCAGCGCTGGAAAGATGACCCTCCGTGAAAGGGTGGAGTTCCTTCGAGATCATCAGCAGGGAAGGAGGAGTGTTGCCTGGTATCCGCTTGATGGTATCGAGGCAGGGCCTGGAGTCTTTCATCTCGTAGCACCTCGATCATTCGCTGCGCGAGGGCAGTCGCTTTTGTCAGGTCACCTCCAACCCGCAGGTGCTGATGAGCGACAGGAAACAACCCAATAACGCCCATCATGGCGACCGAGAGGATCGCCATGGCGATCAGTACCTCCACGAGCGTCAGACCCTGATCCTTGATGAGTTGGAACGGCCCGCAGGGAATCTTCATGGGCACGAACCTTTACACACCGTGACCTTGCCTGTGAAGTGTGTGCGAACTTGAAAGCTGCTTGCCCCCCTGGCGAGGGTGACCGTTCCTCCGGCAGCCTCCCCGGTCTCGGCGAAGGTGATGGTGGCATTCGATGTGACCTGGACCTTATCCCTCCGCGGCCATACCGTCGCCTCGATGTCCCATCCGGAGCCCGTGTCTCGCTGGATCAGGTAGCCGCCGGCCGACACCGTCCCGCCACAGTTGTCGAAACAGATCCTGTGGCGGCGGTTGGTGCTCACAGCCTTCTGCCTGGCGAGGCGGAGGTCTCCGGCGAGCTGCCAGGCTGCACTCCGCAACCGGTAACCGTTAATCGTGCCAGTCAATGTGGGCAACGAGAAAGCGGAGATCACGGCGACGAGACCCACGGCGATGAGCACCTCGGCGAGTGTGAAGGCGTGGGCGAAACAGGTTCTCTTCGATTCTGCGAACCCTCGACCCCGGTCCATTGTTTTCTCTCACCCCTCCTCTCCAGGCCGCCCTCCGCGGGAGAACCGATCTCACAGTTGTGAGGGAAGTGAGCACGCACTATGCCAAGCGACTGATGGACCGGACGATGAGAGGGAAAGAAGCGCGAAGACCGCTCTTTATGGGAGGTTAGCTACCAGTGCGAAGAATCGTCGGTTCATCGGCACCCGGTCTTGGATGACGCCCACGAGATACGACTCGTATGAATTTGGAGACGCTCGAAGGAGGAACTGAAGCGCGGAAGGAAGGATGGCGGTCAGAGAAGCTCTGTCAGCCGGACCGTTTCCGCATCAGGTGGCCAGGAACGAGTACTCCTTGCCCTGCTCCAGAATGGCGACCGGAGGATCCGACAGCTCGGCAAGCTCTCGGACGATGTCAGCGATAAATTGCGGCTTGATGTGCTGGGCATAGATCGGACGCCGAACTGTCAGCTTCGTCAGCTCGGTGCGGAGCGTTTGGGGTGTCAGGTGGCCGCTCGCGTCGGCAAGATCCTGCAGCAGATTGGGATACGATGTCTCGACAATGATCGCTTGAAGACGGGACGCCGCATTGGCAACCTTCCACAGCTCCGTTGTCGGCCCACTGTCTCCCTGGAAAAGGATAGAGGCCTCGCCATCGGAGACCAAATACCCCGTCGCCTCGACCGTGTGATCGACGCGGACCGCCATGACCTCATACCCGCCGATCCGCTGTGGCCGTCCTTCCCGAATCTCATGAAACGAGAGGATGGGATTCTGTGGCGAGGGGATGGTTGTGAAATCTGGCCAGATGATCCCGTTAAATACATGCTTCTTCAGGTGGCGAATCACGGGGGGGATGCTCCAGACCTCGATTGGTTTCGTCCTCACCGTGGAGAGGTTATCGGCGAGGAAGGCGAGGGCAGCGACATGATCGAGGTGGGAGTGAGTAACCAGCACCTGATCGATCCCCGCCTGTGAGTCAAGAGGAAGAGCGGCGGTGACTGAGCCTGCGTCGAGGAGCAGGCGGCCGTCAACGAGATGGCTGGTTTGATGGCACCCGGGCGCCTCCCCACCGTAACAGCCCAATGCGTGTAGCCTCATCCGTGGCCCATTCTTTTTGCTCGATCCATGCGCCCCAATGAATGATTCGCGATGCGCAGGCCGCCGTCTCCAATAGCAGCGGCCGGTTGGACGTGCATCTCGCGCGTCACCGACCTCGATGCTCCTCTGCCTGGCGCGCTCTTGTTGCCGCCTTCAACGAAGCGACGAACTCGCCCGCGTCTTTCACGAGGCCTACCCTTCCGGCATTTCGCTCAAGGAGGGACACGATGGCGCTCCCCACAATCACCCCATCGGCCACCCCGGCGACCATCTGCACCTGCGCCGGGCTGGAGATCCCGAACCCAACCGCGAGCGGCTTGTCGGTCTCAGCGCGGATCATCCGGACGGTCGCCTCGAGGTCGTCGCTGAGACGGGAACGGGCTCCTGTCACACCGCGTAGCGAGACGTAATAGATGAACCCTCTCGAGACAGCGGCGATCCTTTGGACCCGTTCGCGCGAGCTGGTGGGGGCGAGCAGGAACACCGTGTGAAGGTCATGAGGGGCAGTCGCCTCGATCAGCTCGGCCCCCTCTTCGGGTGGAAGGTCCGGCACGATGAGCCCATCGACCCCTGCCGCTACGGCCTCCTTCGCGAAGCGGGCAAACCCGAAGTGGAAGATCGGGTTCGCGTAACTCATCAGGAGAAGCGGCAGGTCACAGTCCGCGCGAATGCCGCGCACCATCTCGAGGATCCGAGTCAGCGTCGTCCCACCCCGAAGGGCGCGTTGGGATGCCCGCTGGATGGTCACGCCGTCGGCCAGCGGATCGGAGAACGGGACGCCAATCTCCAGAAGGTCCGCCCCTCGCCTCTCGAACTCAAGAATCAGCGCCTGTGTTGTGGCGAGATCGGGATCGCCGGCGGTCAGGTACGGTATCAGGGCGCACTCCCCTGCCCCCTTGAGACGGTGGAAACGCTCGTCGATCCGGTTCATCCCTCACCCACCTGGGACAACCCCTCGGAACGGCCAAGGAGTTTTGCCGCAACCTCTACATCCTTGTCGCCGCGACCCGAGAGATTGATCACCACGATCCGGTCCTTCTCGAGGGTCGGCGCCAGCTTCTTGACATGCGCGACCGCGTGCGCGCTCTCGAGGGCTGGAATCAGCCCCTCGAACTCGCTGAGAAGCTGAAAGGCCTCCAGCGCTTCATCATCGGTGGCTGACACATAGTCGATCCGGCCCAGGTCCCGGTAGTAGCTGTGTTCAGGGCCCACGCTCGGATAATCGAGTCCGGCGGACACCGAATGCGTCGTCTGGATTTGGCCGTCCCCATCCTGCAGGACGAAGCTCATCGTGCCGTGGAGGATGCCCAACTCTCCGGTCGCGAACCGAGCGGCGTGGCGGCCGCTGGCGATCCCCAGGCCGCCGGCCTCCACTCCGATCATACGGACAGAGGGCTCCTCGAGGAAGTCAAAAAAGAGGCCGAGCGAGTTGCTGCCTCCCCCAACGCACGCCACGAGGTAGTCAGGGAGCCGCCCCTCACATTTCAGTATCTGGTTCCTCGTCTCACGGCCGATCACCGCCTGAAAATCCCGAACCATCATCGGGTAGGGATGGGCACCCAGGACCGATCCCAGGATATAATGAGTGGTGTCGATGTTCGTGACCCAGTCGCGCATCGCCTCATTGATGGCGTCCTTCAAGGTCCGGCTCCCTGCCTCAACGGGCACGACCTTTGCGCCGAGGAGTCGCATACGGACGACGTTCAGGGCTTGTCGCCGCATGTCCTCGGTACCCATGAAGACCTCACACGCCATTCCGAACCGGGCGGCGACTGTTGCCGTGGCAACCCCATGCTGCCCCGCACCCGTTTCGGCGATGACTCTCGGCTTTCCCATGCGGCGAGTGAGGAGGATCTGACCCAGGGTATTATTAATCTTGTGGGCGCCGGTGTGACAGAGATCCTCACGCTTGAGGTAAATCCGCGCCCCTCCAAGATGCTCGGTCAGCCGCTCGGCGAAATACAGGGGCGTAGGACGCCCGACGTAGTCGCGGAGATACCCCTGCATCTCGGACTCGAATGCCGGATCGGCCTTGGCCTTGAGGTAGACCTGCTCCAACTCTTGGAGCGCCGCCATCAGGGTCTCGGGGACAAACTTTCCCCCGTATCTCCCGAAGTGTCCGCTGGCATCGGGGATGGCTCCCCGACGCCCCGGCTCAGCGCGCTCCGGCCTTCTTTGCTTGGTCAATGAACTCCCGCACCTTTCGATGATCTTTCCGGCCGGGTGAGGACTCGACCCCACTGCAGACATCGACGGCGTACGGCCTGACCTGAACCACCGCCCTGGCAACCGTCTCAGGCGTCAGCCCGCCGGAAAGAATGATCCGAGACTCGCGCGCGGCTCGGGCCGCGATCTCCCACGGGAAGGTCTTTCCCGTCCCGCCGAGCCGGTCGGGGACGTAGGTGTCAAGGAGAAAGGCCCTCGCCCGCTTGTACTGGTGGAGCCCTGCCACGTCCCCTTCGCCCTGAACCCGGATCGCTTTCACGTAGGGGAGTCGTAGGCGCGCGCACTCTCCTGGGGGCTCGCTGCCGTGAAGTTGCGCCAGGGAGATTCCAGATGCGGTCGCGATCTCCTCGATCTGTTCAGCCGTCCGGTCGATGAAGACCCCCACGGTGGCAACGAATGGCGGCATCTCTATCGTGATGGCTGCGGCCTCCTCCGGCTCGATCCAGCGGGGGGTGCCCTCCACGAAGATGAAGCCAAGGGCATCCGCCCCGGCCTCCACCGCAGCCCACGCGTCCTCGCGCGACGTGATCCCGCAGATCTTGACCCGTGTCATCCCGTCGCCCCTCGCAACAACTCCTGAAGCTTCCCGCCGGGGTCCGTGCTCTTCAGCAGCGCTTCCCCGACCAGGATCGCATCCACTCCCGCCTCTGACAAACGCCGCACCTCCTCCGGTCGACCGATGCCGCTCTCACTCACGACAACCGCCTCTGGCGCCATATGCGGAAGGAGCGCGAACGTCGTCTCCAACCGTGTTTCAAGGGTGGCAAGGTCGCGATTGTTGATCCCGATCAGCGTGGCCCACGCCTTGCGCGCGACGTCAAGCTCTGCCAAGGTGTGGACCTCCACCAGCGGGTGCAGTGAGAGCGATGTGGCCAGGGAATGCAGGTCCAGGAGTTGGAACGGATCGAGGGCCGCGGCGATGAGTAACACAGCATCCGCGCCATGCACCCGGCTCTCGTAGATCTGGTAGGGCTCGACGATGAACTCCTTTCGTAACAGCGGAAGATCGACTGCGCCTTTCGCTGTCGCCAGATCCTTCAGGCTTCCCCTGAAGAACGGGCCGTCCGTCAGGACCGAGATGGCGCAGGCCCCCGCCGCCCGGTAGGTAGTCGCCATCTGGGCCACATCAAGGGGATCGCGGATCGTCCCGTGTGATGGAGATGCCCGCTTGATCTCGGCGATCGCTCTGAGCGGTGAGACACGCTTCGCCCCCTTTCGCGCCCGCGCGACGGCCCGGATAAAATCGCGTGGAGGAGGCGAGTCCAGCGCCCTCGCCCTCAGCTCCGCCAGCGGGATGGCAGTCGCCCGCTCTGCGACCTCCTCCCGTTTTCGCTCGAGAATGGTACGGAGGATCACCGCTCATCCTCAGTGGGCGCTGTGTCGCCGGCTGAACTCCACCAAGCGGCGGAGTTTCTCCATGGCGGCGCCGCTGTCGATCGATTGAGCGGCTATCTTGACACCCTCGTGGAAGTCATTGGCCTTGCCGCCCGCGGCGATGGCCAGCGAGGCATTCATCAGCACGACGTCACGCTTCGGGCCCTCCTCTCCGCCCAGAAGGCTCCTGATGATCTGGGCGTTTTCCGCGGCATTGCCCCCCTGCAGGTCACTGAGACGCGACCGCCTCGCGCCGAAATCCTCCGGCGACACCCTGTAGGTGTGGACGTGACCTCCCCTCACCTCTGAGACCTGGCTCTCGCCCGAGGCCGAGATCTCATCCAGGCCGTCAAGGCCGTGAACGACGAACGCCCGCCGGGAACCCAACTCATTCAACACCCGCGCCAAGACCTCGGTGAGCCCCTCCTGATAGACACCCATCACCTGGGCGGATGCTCCCGCCGGGTTGGTGAGCGGCCCCAGGATATTGAAGACCGTCCGGATTCGGATCTCCCGGCGGGCCGTCATCACGTACTTCATCGCCTTGTGAAGCAACGGCGCGTAGAGGAAGCCGATGCCCACCTCGTCGATGCACTGTCCCACCTGTTCGGGCGGCAACTCGATGTTCACGCCCAATGCCTCGATCACGTCGGCGCTCCCGCACAAGCTCGACACAGAACGGTTACCGTGTTTGGCCACCGGGATCCCGGCACCGGCGACGACGAACGCGGTAGCGGTCGAGATGTTGAACGTATTGCTCGCATCGCCCCCGGTGCCGCACGTGTCCACAAGCGCCTCCCGGTCGGTGCCCGAGATCGATGCGTCCACTGGGCCGCGCACCTTCACGGGGGACACCTTCTCACGCATCGCCCTGGCAAAACCGGTGATCTCCGCAACCGTTTCGCCCTTGAGTCGAAGGGCGGTGAGAAACGCCGCGATCTGCGCGTCGGTCGCCTTCCCGGACATGATCTCATCCATGGTCATGAAGGCCTCTTCCGCGCTCAGGTTCTCCCGCTCCACCACCTTCTTCAACGATTCGAGGATCATGACACGCCTCCGACAGCCTCCTCAGGAGAGGGCGAGGAAGTTCCTGAGCAGCCCCTTGCCTTCCTTCGTGAGAATCGATTCGGGATGAAACTGTATCCCTTCGATCGGGTACTCCTTATGGCGAACGCCCATGATCTCGCCCTCGGCCGTCTCGGCCGAGATCTCCAGACAACTCGGAAGCTCACCTCGGTCCACCAACAGGGAATGATAACGCGTCGCCTCAAACGGGTTCTGCAGCCCTTCAAAGATGGTCCGGCCGTCGTGGTGGATCGGGGAGGTCTTGCCATGCATGAGCCGCCCGGCCCGCACGACCCTCCCGCCAAACGCGGCGCCAATACACTGGTGGCCCAGACAGACCCCAAGAACCGGCACCTGTCCGGCAAATCGCAGGATGAGGTCGCAACAGATCCCGGCTTCCTTTGGTGTCTTCGGTCCCGGAGAGATCACGATCCGATCCGGTCGAAGCTGCGCGAGCTCTTCGAGCGCGATCTGGTCATTCCGGAACACGCGGGGGCGTTCGCCAAGCTCTCCCAAATACTGAACCAGATTATAGGTGAAGGAATCGTAGTTGTCGATGACGACCAGCATCTGCACCCCGCTCAGCCAACGAGAAGGTGGCCCGATTCCGCCATCTCGATCGCCTTGATCATCCCCTTCGCCTTGTTCATCGTCTCCTCATACTCCCGTTCCGGATTGGAATCAGCAACTATGCCGGCACCGACCTGAACGTGGGCGTTTCCCTCGGCGATCAGCACCGTGCGGATCGTAATGCACGTGTCCATGTTGCCGGAGAAGCCGAAATACCCGACGGCGCCCGCATAGGGCCCCCGACGGACCCGTTCCAGCTCCTCGATGATTTCCATGGCCCGGATCTTCGGGGCGCCGGTCACGGTGCCTGCTGGAAAGCAGGCTCGGAGCAGATCAAAGGCGTCACGCCCTTCCTCCAACTCCCCGTTGATGTTCGAGACGATATGCATCACGTGGGAGTATCGCTCGACGACCATCAGCTCGGTGACCTTGACCGAACCGATCCGCGCCACCCTCCCGACATCATTGCGGCCAAGATCCACCAGCATGATATGCTCCGCCCGCTCCTTGGGATCATCGAGGAGCTCGCGTTCGAGGGCCAGGTCGTGCTCCTCGTTGCTCCCCCTGGGACGGGTCCCCGCGATCGGACGAAGGTGGATCCTGCTTCCTTCCAATCGAACCAGCACCTCGGGCGAACTGCCGACCACCCGCAGATCGCCGAGTCGCAGGTAGTACATGTATGGCGACGGATTGACCACGCGCAGGGCGCGATAGATATCAAAGGGATCCGCGGAGGTCTTGGCCGAGAGGCGCTGGGAGACCACCGCCTGAACGATATCCCCGGCCCGCACATACTCTTTCGCATGCTCGACGACCCGTAGAAACTCTTCGCGGCTCATCGTGGAGCTTAACTGAAACCCTTCTCCTGCTCCGCGGCGCTCCTCCGACGCGCCCAGCGGGCGCCGCAGCGCCCTGATGATGCCATCGATCTTACGTGTCGCCTCCTCGTAGGCGCGCCGAAGCCCCTCGGGCGATGGGTCAGGAACATAGGCGTTCGAGACCACCTTGATCCGGTGAGAGACATTATCGAAGATCACCAGGGTGTCGGTAAGCAGGAACAGGGCATCCGGCAGGTCGAGATCATCTTTGGTCGTAGCCGGAAGCCGCTCGAATTGACGGACCACGTCGTAGGCCAGAAACCCGACCATTCCCCCACAAAACCTTGGGAGGTCATCGGCTCGCACCGGCCGGTACCGGCTCAAGATCGCCTTGAGGGGTTCGAGTACGTCTGTGTTGATCTCGTGGAACTGGATCCCATCGCTGGTGATCACCTCTGCCCTGGACCCCTTTGCCTTGAAGACGAGGCCCGGGTTGCTGCCGAGAAAACTGTATCGCCCCCACTTCTCCCCACCTTCGATACTCTCCAGGAGGAAGGCATAATCGCCGCTATCGATCTTTCGAAATGCGGAGACCGGCGTTTCCATGTCGGCGAGGATCTCGCAATAGACCGGGATCAGGTTGCCTTCCCTGGCCTTCCGTGAGAATTCATCGAAGGATGGGCTGAGCATATCCACCTGCTTTGCTATTGTTCGACCGGAAAGGTGTCGCGTTCACACATCACACCCCTCGGTGTCCCCGGGCCAAAAACCGGTCACCGGGAGGTTCGGCGTGGGAATGTCGCTGAGGGTCGTAGGATATCGTGGACGGGTTGCCCTGGGGAGCGGCGACCTAGAGATGCTGTTGGATCTTCGTTTTGATCGCCGATTTCGGCAGAGCGCCGATGACCTGCTCAACCTGTGACCCATCCTTGAAAAAGAGGATGGTCGGGATACTTCTGATGCCGAATTGGGCTGCCGTCTGGCGATTCTCGTCCACGTTCAGTTTTGTAACGGTCATCCGTCCCTCATATTCGACCGCGAGATCCTCGAGTATAGGAGCGACCATCCGGCAGGGAGCGCACCACTCAGCCCAAAAATCGACGAGGATCAGCCCCTTCCCCTTGATGACCCGCTCCTCAAAGTCGGCGTCAGTGACGTGAACGGCTTTATCGGACGCCATGCGGCCCTCCCTCTGGCCCTTATGAAACAATGCCCTCGCCGGGCTCTCCGTCAAGGGCAGCCGTATAGTAAAGGACAGGACGCCCAAGTGTCAAGCTGTTTCAAACCGTTGGCGATGAGCGGGTTGACGGAACGGCGGCGCAAGAGTTATGATGCAGCATGCCTAGAGGGTCGAGATCCCCTGCCGCACGCCTGCCCACCTCCGTCTTCGGCCATCGATTTAGGGATGAAACACTCCTCGAGGCCGCGCTGAGCCACCCTTCTTCAGTCGACAGCTCGCTGGCCCACCTGCGACGTCGCTACCAGCAGCTTGAGTTCCTGGGCGATGCGGTATGGAATTGCTGTATCAGCGAGGCCCTGATTTCCCTCTTGCCAGGGGCCCCAGAGGGCGAATTGAGTCTTTGTCGTGCGCGCCTCGTCAGCGCTGCTGCCCTGGCCGAACTCGCGAAAAGCCTCGACCTTCCTCCCTTGCTCTTCCTGAGTAAGGGGGAAGAGTCGACCGGTGGTAGGGAGCGCGCTTCCGTCCTGTCTGGCGGCTTTGAAGCTGTCATCGGGGCGATCTATTTGGATGGCGGCGGGGCACTCATCCGTCGGTTGGCGCGCAGCGTTTGCGACGATCAGCTTCCTGGTGTGAGGCTCGGCTGCGATCCGAAAACCGCGTTGCAACAGTTGATGCAATCCCGCTTCCACGAAACGCCTCGCTATCATCTGCTTTGTCGTTCAGGCCCTCCCCATGCCCCATCATTCGAGGTCGAGGTCCGAGTCGGCCAATCGGCTATCGGCCGGGGAAGCGGGCGAAACAAGCAGGATGCCGAGCAGGAGGCTGCTCGTCTGGCGATGGCGGCTTTTGGCCATCCACATACCCACAATATCTAGTAGTGAGACTCCACCTAACTACTGGCTCTTGTAATTACCCTTGACACCGAGAAATATGACATGATACCCTTGCCGCCATTAAGGCCGTTCCGGGGCCTCGCTTCTCTCGAGTTGTGTTCGACAAACATGAGATGGCTATGACAACCGCAAAAGGCCACCTGAGACGATGCGGCTAACGCGGCTTTCCCTCTTCGGGTTCAAATCGTTTGCCGAGAAGGTCGAAGTTACCTTTGAACCCGGCATCACGGCGATCGTTGGACCCAACGGCTGCGGCAAGAGCAATCTATCAGACGCCATCCGATGGGCCCTCGGAGAACAGAGCGCGAAGCTGCTCCGAGGGGACCGAATGGATGACCTGATTTTCGCCGGAAACAGTGGACGTAAACCCCTCGGGGTGGCCGATGTATCCCTGACCTTTACCGATAACCATGGCGACATTCCTACAGAGTTCCACGAGGTGACGGTCACCCGCCGACTGTATCGCTCCGGAGAGAGCGAGTACCTGCTCAACCATGTTCCGTGCCGTCTCCGAGATATCACCGATCTGTTCCTCGATACCGGGCTTGGGGGTGAGCCCTACGCTCTCATCGAGCAAGGCTCCATCGGAGACGCCGTGAGCTCGAAGGGACACGAGCGCAGGCTCCTCATCGAGGAGGCTGCCGGCATCATGACCTATAAGGTGCGAAAGAAGTCGGCACTGGTGAAGTTAGAGTCGGCAGAGCAGAACCTGCTTCGGGTCAACGATATTATTCACGAGGTCGAGCGGCAGCGAAACTCGCTCAAGCGACAGGCGAACAAGGCGGAGCGCTACCGCGCCTACCAGGAACGGCTTCGAGAACTCAAGGGTTTTCTGAAATTCCATGAGGGTCAACAACTGCAACAACAGCTTGATGCGGCGGAGCATTCGGAACGGGCAGCGCAGCAGGACGTCGACTCCGTGCAGGCTGCACTCGTCGCCCTGGAAGCCCAGCAGGAATCGATTCGGATCCGCGAGCTGGAACAAGGTCAAGCGAGGGCGTCCTTCCAACAGCGGCTCTACGATACCAGGGCTCGCCTGTCCCGTGATGAGGCCGAGCTCAGCCACCTGCGTCAGATGCTCGATGCGTCGACCAACCAACTCGAGGAGCGGCGGCGGCGTCTGACGCGACTGCAGGAGCGGACGGCTGTCCTGACGCAGGAGGAAACGCCCACGCGAGAGCGGGAACGGCTCCTCTCTGGAGAGCTCGAATCCCAGCGCAAGCATCTCGATCTGAAGTCATCAATGCTTCGAGGGCTGGAGGAGACGATCGCGGAAGGGGTGAGTGGGCTTGAGAACCGGCGGCGACGTCTCATCCAAGACGCCGCGTTGCTCGCCGAGCGACGAAATCACCTCAGCGGCCTCCGAGAGCGAGAGCGCTTGTACGGTAAACAACGCGACATCGCCGGTCAGCGTAAGGGCGGGCTGGAACAGCAGGATCGAGACCTCGCCACCCTTGAGGAGCAACAGCGCCGATTCCTTGCTCGAGTCGTCGAACAACTTGCGCAGGTTCATGGGGAACGGGATGAGCTGACCCAGCAGGCACTCGCGGAGGAGTCTGGCAGAGACGCCATCAGGCCTGAGCGTGATAGCCTCCGGGAGGAGACCGCACGGCTCAATAGCCGTCTGACATCCCTTATAGAACTGAGCGAGAGCTTCGAGGGCTACGATGGCGGACACCGATTCCTCCTCCAGCGAAAAGCCGGCGGAGAATCTCGGTTGACAGGACTGAAGGCCTCTCTTGCCGAGCTTATCGAGGTGCCGCCCCGCTATGAGCGAGCGGTAGAGGTCTTGCTCGGCGACACGCTGCAGGGGCTTGTGATCGGGCGGGCCGACGACGCTGAGGAGGCCATTCGTCTCTTGACCGAGCGGGGCCAGGGTCGCGCGACGTTCATCCTTTCTCCCGGGAGCCGCTCCGGCCCCGAAACGATGCCCTCCCTGGCGCGGCACACTGGCCCAGCGCCCTCAGTTGTATTGGCAGGCGGGGTTATGCTGGAGGGCGTTGCCATCGACCTGATCCACTGCGCCGAGGGCGATCGGCCTCTCATCGAAGCTCTGCTCGCCGACGGAATCATCGTCAAAGATCTCTCCGACGCGCTCTCCCTCCGTCGGCACCTCCCTCCCCCGTTCGCGATTGCCACCCTGGCTGGCGAGTTGGTCACCAGCCGTGGAATCATCGTCGGCGGCCCGGGAGGTGGCGGTGGGATCCTCTCGCGACGGCGCGAGATCTCCGAACTCCAGGAACAGGCCCGTCACCGTCACGAGAGCCTCCTGGCCGTCGACGCCTCATGGGAGGCTTCTTGTCGCCGCTCATCACAGTTAACAGACTCCCTGGAGTCGCTGACCCGCCGACTTGATGAAGTGAAGATCGATCGCCTCAAGGCCGAAAAGGAGCTCTCCCACACGAGTGGCGAGCGGCGCCGGCTCCTTCAGCAGATCGAGGTGTTGACGTACGAAGCGAAAAGTCATGAGGAGGACCTCCGGGTCTTGACCGATGAGATCCGGAGATTCGAATCCAGTCTGCTGGAGGACGAGGGACGATACGCTGCCTCGCAAGCCGATGCTGCCCGGCTCGAGGCCGAGGCAGCCGTCCACCAGCAGGCCCGCGACAACCTCATCGGTGATGTCGGTGAACTCCGCGTGCAGCTCACCTCACTCCAGGCGCAGCGAGATCTCCTCGCTCTTGGACTCGCCAGGATCGAAGACGAGAGTGGTCAACTTGTTCGCGAGATGGAAGCGCTCGAAGCCGAGTTGACCGAGGAAGAGACGCGGCGGAAACAGATGGAGGCGACCATCGCTCATCTCCATGAGCGCCTCACGGCGCTGATACAGGAGGAGGGAGTGGCGCAGCGGGCGGCCGCTGAGCAGGACAAGGCACATCAGGAACTCGTCGAGGAGCGTGAATCGTTAGAGGAGCGCGTTCGAGCGCTGAGGCAGTCGCTCGCCCACGTACAGCAGGCCCTGAGCGCGACGGCTATACGGCGCGCCGAACTACGGAACACCATATCCCTTTTCGAAGACGCCTTGCGCGATGAAGGGCTCGAACAGGTGGAGGCGATCGCCGTACGGCTCTCCGAAAACGGCCTTGGCCTCGAGGAGGCCAACTCTGAACTGGCAGACGTCACCGCGAAGATCGCGGAGCTTGGTGGCGTCAATCTTGCCGCCCTGGAGGAATACCAGGAGTTGGCTGGGCGGCACCACTTCCTCTCGGTCCAAGCCCAGGACCTCCACTCTTCTGTCCGATCGCTCCGCGCTGCCATCACTGAGATCAACACCACTATTCAGCAACGGTTCAATGAGACCCTCATGACCGTCAACGGCCATCTGGATCGGTTGTGGAAGAGACTCTTCTCGGGTGGCGAGGCGCAGCTCCAAGCGGTTGAACTTGAGCCGGGAGACGAGGAGCCGGGGCTCGAGTTGGTGGTGCGCGTCCCTGGCAAGCGCGCCACTCTCAATCTTTTGTCTGGAGGCGAAAAGGCGCTCGCGGCCCTGGCGCTGCTGCTGGCGCTATTTGAGACTCGCCCAAGCCCCTTCTGTCTGTTGGACGAAGTGGATGCCCCACTCGACGATGTGAATGCAGAGCGCTTCGTGTCACTACTGAAGGAAATGGCCGCGACCTCCCAGTTTATCCTGATCACACACAACAAGCGGACGATGGAAGCCGCTGATATCCTCTATGGGGTCACCATGGAGGAACATGGTGTTTCCAAACTTCTCTCTCTTCGAATGGCCCGGGCCGCTTAACGGCGCACCCTCCGACCGATGCCCCCCAACGGTACCCCTCCCACAGGTCTCTTCGGCCAGCTGGTGGCTGGCCTCGCACGAACCCGTCAGAGATTGATCGGGCAGATCGAGCGGCTCTTTGCCGCGAATGCCGGTAGCGCCCCGACGTTGGAGGCGCTGGAGGAGCTCCTGATCGCCGCCGACCTCGGTCCGATTGTGGCGGGACAGATCATTGCCGCCCTGCATCAACGTCTCGGTCGTCGGGACCTCAAGGAGCTTCGCCACGTGGAAGAGACCGTCAAGGAAGAGATCCTGTCTGTCCTGAAAGCAACCACCCCTCCTCCTTTGAGCGCAGACCCCGATGCCCGACCTCGAGTCTTTCTCTTCCTGGGAGTGAACGGTTCAGGCAAGACCACCACCATCGGAAAATTCGCGAAACGCCTGATCGATGAAGGTGGCAAGGTGATCGTCGCCGGGGCCGACACCTTCCGCGCCGCCGCGATCGAGCAGCTTCAGGTCTGGGGCAAGCGCGTCGGGGCCCATGTGGTCTGTCACCAGGCCGGCGCCGATCCCTCCGCAGTGGTCTTCGATGCGTTGCAGGCCGCTGTGGCGCGACAGGCAACCCACCTTCTCATCGACACCGCGGGCCGACTCCACACCAAGCGAAATCTGATGGAGGAATTGAAGAAGATCCACCGTGTCATCTCCCGGCAGATGCCGGGGGCCCCTTACGAGCGGTTCATGGTTCTCGACGCCACCTCCGGCCTGAACGCGCTGGCTCAGGCCAGGGAATTCCACGACGCCGTTGGACTCACCGGCCTCGTCCTGACCAAGCTGGATGGGACGGCGAAGGGCGGCATCGTCGTCGCCATCGCTCAGCATTTGAAAGTCCCTATCGCGTTCGTTGGTCTTGGCGAAGGGCTCGACGACCTTCAACCATTCTCTCCCGAAGCCTTCACAGACGCCCTGTTTGTGAGCTCTTAGCCGCTCCGGCGGGGGTTTTCACCTTGACACCCCTACGACGCGGTGTTAGTGTCACTCAGGAGATCGCGTTACACGGTTGCATCTCTTGAGGGGATAGGATGCGCATGGCATTCGATGAACCATTGATGCGGCGGGCGTTGGATCTTGCCAAGAAAGGGCTGGGCCGGACGAGCCCCAACCCTATGGTGGGCGCTGTGGTGGTGCGAAACGGAGGCATCCTTGGAGAAGGTTATCACGCGTACGCCGGCGGACCACATGCCGAGGTGGTTGCGCTGGAGGCCGCTGCCGGGGCCACTGCGGGAGCGGATCTCTACGTCACGCTCGAGCCCTGTTGCCATCAGGGCCGGACGCCGCCCTGCACCGATCGGATCATTGCCGCGGGGGTCCGACGAGTCGTCATATCGGTGTTGGACCCGAACCCGCTGGTCTCGGGCAGGGGCGTTGAGACGTTGCGTGCTGCAGGGGTCCTGGTGGAACTAGGACTCCTATCCAAGGAGTCGACAATCCTGAACGAAGCGTTCATGAAATTCATCAAGAGCCGCCTTCCATTCGTCGTGCTCAAGGCTGCGGTGAGCCTTGACGGCAAGATCGCGACCCGGACCGGCGACTCTCACTGGATCTCCGGCGAACAATCGCGGCAGCGGGTCCACGAATTACGGGATCAGATCGATGCGGTCATGGTCGGGCTCGGCACGATCCGGCGCGACGACCCGATGCTCACAACCCGGCTTCCATCGGGTGGGCGTAATCCGATCCGGGTCATCGTGGATGGACGGGATTCTCTCCCCTTACACGCGCGGGTGTTTCACTCCACCTCTTCATCGCCAACCTGGGTTGCGGTCACCGCCGATGCGCCCCGTACACGGATCGATATCCTGGAGCGGCACGGCCTCACGGTCATCGAGGCAGGCGGTTCCAATGGGAGGGTCAACCTTCATCATCTTCTGAAACGCCTTGGAGAGCGCGAGGTCACAAGCGTGATGATCGAGGGCGGCGAGGGGATCTTTACCTCTGCCATTGAAGCGGGCATCATCGACAGATTCCTCGTCTTCGTGGCTCCGATTTTGATCGGAGGGAAAACGGCCCCGAGCCTTTTTGGAGGGGCGGGGATCGAACATCTCGTCCAGGCCTTGCGCCTAGAGCGTGTGCGCGTCGAACAACTGGGCGAGGACCTCCTGATCGAGGGATATCACTCGCCGAAGGAGGTGAGCGGGTAGGCTGAACCGATGTTCACAGGCCTCATCGAAGAAGTGGGCGTGGTTCAACAGGTTCGACGGGCGGGCGGCGTCACGAGGCTGGCCATCAGGGGAAAGGATGCCGTGACCGACCTCTCGATCGGCGACAGCATCGCGGTCGATGGCACGTGCCTGACGGTCACCACGGCCGAGCACGATGTCTTCGAGGTCGAACTGTCGGACGAGACCCTGGTCCGTACCACCCTGGGTGGTCTTGGCCCTGCGGATCAGGTGAACTTGGAGCGGCCTTGTCGGGCAACCGACCGACTCGGAGGACACATCGTCACCGGTCACATCGACGGGGTGGGCACGCTCCTGGAGACCCGCGAGAGCGGCGGGACGTGGTGGTTCTCGTTCTCCTATCCAGAGCCCCTCCGCCCTCTGCTCGTCGAGAAGGGATCTGTTGCCGTGGATGGGATCAGTCTGACGGTTGCCAGCCTTGGTGATGTCTCCTTCGGGGTTGCCATCATCCCGCACACCTATCGGCACACCACATTAGGGAGCAAGCAGGTGGGGCAACGCGTCAACCTGGAAACCGACCTGCTAGGAAAATACGTCATCCGATACCTTGAAGGACTTCAGGCTTCGGGAAGAAAGGTGGTGCTTACCCAGTCGGTCCTCCGGGAGTGGGGGTACGTCTGAGCCCGGGTCAACGGAGTAACAATGGAAGAAACCATCCGGTTCCACACTATTGAAGAAGCGATCCGAGACCTCCATGACGGCAAAATGATCATCGTGGTGGACGATGAAGATCGCGAGAACGAAGGCGACCTCACGATGGCAGCCGAGAAGGTGACGCCCGAGGCAATCAACTTCATGGCCTCGAAGGGGCGAGGGTTGATCTGTGTGGCCGTCACTGGGCAGCGGCTGGATGAGCTCCGGATCCGGCCAATGGTAAACGACAACACCTCACCGTACGAGACGGCCTTCTCCGTCTCCGTCGATGCGAAGCGCAAGGTAACGACCGGAATATCCGCCCATGACCGAGCGATGACGATCCGGACCATCGTCGACCCTAAGGCGACCGCCGACGACCTGACCAGCCCCGGGCATACCTTTCCGCTTCGAGCAAGGGAGGGTGGTGTGCTGACGCGCGCGGGGCAGACGGAGGCCGCCGTGGACCTGGCAAGATTGGCCGGCCTGTACCCCGCGGGCGTGATCTGTGAGATCATGAATGACGATGGGACGATGGCCAGGACTCCTGAGTTGCACCGCTTCGCTCGGGAACACGGCATCAAGCTGATCACCGTTAAAAGCCTGATCGAGTTTCGATTGAAGCGCGAGCGATTCGTGAGCCGGGTCGCCACAACGGTCCTGCCGACACGGTACGGCCGATTCACCGCAATCCTGTATTACAGCCAAGTGGATAAGAAACACCATCTGGCTCTGGTCATGGGAGACGTGAACGCCGTCAAAGACACCCTCGTGCGGGTGCACTCGGAGTGCCTTACGGGGGACGTATTCGGCTCGCTCCGGTGCGACTGCGGACCTCAGATGGACAAGGCGCTAGATCTGATCGCGAAAGAGGGAAAGGGGGTCTTTCTCTACATCCGACAGGAAGGGAGAGGGATCGGCCTCGCAAACAAGATGCGCGCCTACGAGCTACAGGACACGGGACTGGACACGGTGGAGGCCAATGCGAGGCTGGGCTTCAAACCCGATCTACGAGAGTACGGGATCGGGGCTCAGATCTTATCGGATCTCGGGTTGTCCAAGATTCGGCTACTGACCAACAACCCTCGGAAGATCGTAGGGCTTGAGGCATACGGTCTGCATGTGGTGGAGCGACTCCCCATCGAGATCCGCCCGAATGCCGAGAATCGCGCCTATCTGCAGACCAAGCACGAGAAGTTGGGCCACCTGCTGGAAAAGGTCTAGTGCCCTCCCAGCTATTTCGCCCTAAGATGGTGGTCCAACCTGCCGGTCCAAGAAACGAGCTTAGCAAGGCGCAGCCCTTGGGGCCGCACCCACTGGGCGGGTACCCGACGTACGTTTTCGGGTACGTCGCAGGAGGTGCCCCAGGGGCTAGCAACGCGGCTAGGCGAAATTGGTTGGAGCGGCAGTAGTCGCTTCTCAACCTGCTCCAGGGACCCTGTGAATCAGGTCGCCGCGCGGATGCACAGTCCCACCATGGAGCGCTCGAACAACGCGGTCGGTCACATGGCAGAGAGGGCTCGGTGGAGAGGATGCCTTTGAAAATCACTGAGGGGACATACGCAGCCAGGGGATTCCGATTCGCTCTCGTGGTCAGCCGCTTCAACGATTTCATCACCAAACAGTTGGTGGAAGGGGCCCTCGACTGTTTGCTTCGACACGGGGCGGAAGAAAGCGACCTGCATCTGGTCAAGGTGCCTGGAGCCTTCGAGCTGCCCTACACGGCAAAGCGCCTGGCCGTCTCTCGTAATTACGACGCCGTCATCGCCCTCGGAGCGGTCATTCGGGGAGCCACCCCCCACTTCGAGTACGTCGCCGGAGAGACAGCAAAGGGGATCGCCTCGGCCAGCCTCGAAACCGGTGTCCCGATCATCTTTGGGGTCATCACCGCGAATACGGTTGATCAGGCGATCGAGCGGGCCGGCACCAAGGGTGGCAATAAGGGGTTTGCCGCAGCTCTTTCAGCCATAGAAATGGCCAGCCTGTTCGCTCAACTCAAGTGATCTTTAGGAAGGGGGGTCTCCACCCCCCACAATTCGAATGGGAAAGCGGCATCGGGCCAGAGAGCTCGCACTCTCCTTCCTCTATCAGTCGGAATTTCACCCCGTGGGGGCGTTTGAGGAACGCCTCAACGCCTTCTGGGGGGAGCACCCTGTCAAGCCTGAGGTCCGATCCTTCGTCGAGGAGTTGGTGCGGGGCACGATAGCCCATCGGATTTCGATCGATGGCCTTCTTTCCCCTCTGATTGAGCACTGGATCCTCTCCCGTCTGGCGCTCGTGGATCTCTGCATCCTGCGATTAGCCGCCTATGAGCTCCTCTTTCAGCCACACACACCGTCGAAGGTCGCGATCGATGAAGCGATCGAATTAGCGAAGGCATTCGGAGGGAAGGACTCCGGTGCCTTTGTCAACGGCGTCCTTGATAAGATCAAAACGCTCGCCGACGACCGCTCCACGGCACCTCTGGCCTAAGGCAGCCTCTTCAGCTCAAAAAAGGGAGTTGTGGCTCGCGCTGTCGCAGCCTATGGATGGATCAATGCGAAGGGCGGGATTCGAACGGTCAGCAAGAGCGGAAGGCTGCCCATCACTTACTCATACTGCCTGAACACCAAGGTGGCATTGGTTCCGCCGAACCCGAAGGAGTTGGTGAGGGCGACCCTCACCTCAGCTTGACGCGCCTTGTTAGGGACGTAATCGAGGTCGCAGCCCGGGTCTGGCTCGTCGTAGTTAATCGTAGGCGGGATCAGCCGGTGATAGATGGTGAGGACGGTCGCCACCGACTCGACGCCGCCCGCCGCCCCTAGGAGGTGCCCCGTCATGGATTTGACCGAGCTGACGGCCAGGCGATAGGCATGGCCTCCGAACACCTGCTTGATCGCTCTGGTCTCGGCGGTGTCGCCCATGGGTGTCGATGTTCCGTGGGCATTGATGTAGTCCACATCCTCAGGGCTCAGTCTCGCAGCCTCTAGCGCGAGCCGCATTGCGGCAATCGCCCCGATCCCTTCTGGCTCTGGTGCCGTCATGTGGTAGGCATCGGCCGACATCCCGTAACCGACCAACTCGGCATAGATCTTCGCTCCACGCCGCACGGCGTGCTGCAGCTCCTCGAGGACCAGGACTCCCGCGCCCTCCCCCATCACAAAACCGTCCCGCCCCTTATCAAAGGGACGGCTGGCCCGGCGGGGCTCATCGTTCCTGGTGGACAGCGCCTTCATGGCACTGAACCCGCCGATCGTGAGCGGGGTGATGACTGCTTCGCTTCCGCCCGCGATCATCACGTCCGCCGCTCCCCGCTTGATCAGCTCTAAGGAGTCGCCGATGGCGTGATTGCCGGTTGCGCAGGCTGTGGAGACGCATGAGTTCGGTCCCCGAAACCCATACCGCATAGCGATCTGCCCGGAAGCCAAATTCGTGATAATAGAAGGAATAAAGAAGGGACTGATCCGGCCAGGCCCCTTCTCCAGCAGGACGTTGTGAGACTCCTCCAGGGCCGGGATCCCACCCATGCCGGTGCCGATCAGTGTGCCGATTCGGCCCCGCTCGCCCTCCTCGAACTTTAATCGGGCATCGTCGACCGCCATAATCGCGCTGGCCAAGGCGTAGTGGATGAAGAGGTCCATCTTCTTGACCTCTTTCTTCTCCATGTAGAGGAGCGGGTCGAAGCCCTTGATCTCTCCGGCGATCTTCGAATCGTGGTGACCGGCATCGAATCGAGTGATTCGATCGATACCCGTGACTCCCGCCACCAGGTTCTCCCAAAAGGTTTCGGTCCCGATCCCGTTGGGGGCGACCACGCCCAGGCCTGTCACGACCACTCGCCTCATGTCCTCTCGTCCCCTTCGCAATTCAGGGTCCATCTTCGCCGGCCGGACCTCATTACGCGGAATGCGCCTTGATATACTCGACGGCATGTTTGACGGTCATAATCTTCTCGGCCTCCTCGTCCGGGATTTCGATTCCAAACTCTTCCTCCAGGGCCATCACCAGCTCTACCGTGTCCAGAGAGTCGGCGCCCAGATCCTCGATGAAGGAGGCCTCCGGGGTTACCTCCGCTGCATCGACTCCCAACTGATCCACGATGATTTTCTTCACCTTTTCCTCTAGTCCCGTCACGCCAGCCATCAGCTCCCCCTCCCTACGGCCTCGGTGCCGTCCCATCGATTACATTCGCAGCCCGCCATCGACGTTGATGACCTGCCCCGTAATATAACTCGCCGCCTCTGAGGCAAGAAATGAAACGAGGGCGGCGACTTCCGTCGGATCGCCGAATCGCCCCATGGGGATTTGCTTGCAATATCCGGCCTTGAGATCTCCGGACAGGCCCTCGGTCATTTCAGTCTCGATGAACCCGGGAGCCACGGCATTCACCGTAATCGCCCGCGACGCGACCTCTCTCGCCACCGTTCTCGTGAAACCATCGAGGCCAGCCTTTGATGCAACATAGTTCGCCTGTCCGGGGTTACCCAACATCCCGACAACCGAGCTGATATTCACGATTCGCCCGCTCTTCTGCTTGAGCATGGGCCGAAGCGCCGCCCTCGTCGTGAAAAATGCCCCCTTCAAATTGACGTCCAGCACGTCGTCCCAATCTTCATCCTTCATCCGGAGCACCAACGCATCCTTCGTGATCGCGGCGTTATTGACCAGGATGTCCAGGCGGCCAAATCGCTCGACGCATCCCGTAATCAGTGCCTCTACATCCGCCCGCTGCGCCATGTCTGCCCGCACAGCGGCCCCTCCGCCGCCGGCTGACCGGATCTCGGATGCCACCATCTCCGCCGCCTCCTGTCGCCTTGAGCAGATCAGGACTTTTGCGCCTTCCGCTGCAACCATGAGGGCGATTGCTCGACCGATCCCCCGCGAGCCCCCCGTGACGACGGCCACCTTCCCCGCATGACGGCCCGCCATCACCATCAGGCAATTGCCCTGACCTGTTTCAGCGCAATGCGCAGGGAGTCAACATCCTCTGCGTGAAGCGCCAAGGCCTCCTTGGCGATCCGCTTGATGAGACCGGTGAGCACCTTTCCTGGGCCCAGTTCCACAAAGAGGCCGACGCCTTCTTTCACCAGTCTTCGCACCACCTCTTCCCAGCGGACCGGACTTGATACCTGTCGGATGAGACTCCTGGCGATGTGGACGCCTTTCGTCAGGAGCTCGGCGTCAGCATTGTTCACAAGCGGAACCGCTGGATCGACGATCGGGAACGTCTCCAGCACGCCGGCCAGCCGTTCCCCCGCCGGTCGCATGAGAGAGCAATGGAAGGGCGCACTCACCTGCAAACGGACGGCGCGTCTAGCCCCACGGTCCCTGGCCAAGTCGATAGCACGTTCGACCGCCTCCGTCACCCCGGCGATGACGATTTGACCAGGGCCGTTGAAATTCGCAACCTCGACGACCCCGGTTCGGCCCGCCTCCTCACACACCTCAAGGAGGGCCTCACGCTCGAGGCCGAGGATGGCAGCCATCGCCCCGAGCCCGGGCGCAATCGCGTCCTGCATGAACTCGCCCCGCTTCCTGACCATACAGATCGCATCCTCAAACCGGATGCTTCCGGCGGCCACGAGCGCAGACGTCTCGCCGAGGGAATGACCGGCGACGTAGTCGAACCGAATCCCCTCACGATGGAATGCGGCAAAGGCAGCCATGCTGACCGCCAGGATGGCGGGCTGCGCGTTCGCGGTCAGGGTGAGTGCATCCTGGGGCCCCTCAAAGCAAAGGCGAGCCAAGTCAAAGCCCAGCGCCTGTCCCCCCATCTCGAAGAGCTCACGAGCCTCAGGGACCTGTTCCCAGAAATCGCGCCCCATTCCAACCTGCTGCGAACCCTGGCCGGGAAAGACGAGCGCGATACTGGTCATCGCCTGGCAGGTTGGACCACGCTCACCATCGGACCAGGGCCGAGCCCCAGGTCAGGCCTCCCCCAAAGGCAACCATAAGGAGCAGGTCGCCTGGCTTAAGCCGCCCTGCCCTGACCGCTTCGTCAAGGGCAATCGGGATCGAAGCCGCGGAGGTGTTGCCGAAGCGGTCGATATTGACAACAATCCGCTCCCTCGGCAAACCTAACCGCTGGGCGGTCGCACTGATGATCCTGCCGTTCGCCTGATGCGGCACAAAGAGGTCGATATCGGAGATCTCTACACCGTTGGCCTTGAGTGCCGCCACAGCGGCCTCCTCCATAGCCCGGACCGCCGTCTTGAACACCTCGTTTCCGTTCGCCATCTTGATCTTCGCAAGATTGTCATCCACGACTTTCTGGCTGATAGGATGGCGCGAGCCGCCGCCGGGGACAATGAGCTGTCCTCCCTTCGATCCATCGGCGTATAGGTGCGTAGACAGAACACGAGCATCACCTGTTGTCCGCTGAACCAGCGCTGCTCCCGCACCGTCTGCGAAGAGGACACAGGTGCTTCGGTCCTTCCAGTCTACAAGTTTTGAAAGGGTCTCCGCACCGATCACCAGGACGTTCCGCATGAGGCCAGCTCGGAGATAGGCGTCGGCCACTGACAAGCCGTAGATAAAGCCGGAGCAGGCCGCGGACAGATCGAACGCGGCGGCATGCAGGGTTCCCAACCGCTCCTGGAGGAGACATCCGGTGGAGGGAAAAAACATGTCCGGCGTCACCGTGCTGACGAGGATCAGGTCTACATCGATCGGGTCGACGCCGGCCGCCTCGAGCGCGCGTCGCCCCGCGCGTTCGGCCAGATCCGAAGTGGCTTCACCATCAGCGGCGATTCGACGCTCCGAGATGCCGGTTCTGGTAACGATCCACTCATCGCTAGTGCTGACGATTCGTTCCAGATCTGCATTGCTGAGAACTCGATCCGGAACCGAGGACCCTGTGCCCGCAATCCTGCTGCCGTACATTGTCGTCCCCCCCTTAACTAGCTGACGGCAATTCCTTTCCTGATGTGGTCGATCACCTTATTCTCCACGCATTCGGCAGCCACGCGGATGGCGTTCTTGATGGCCTTGGCGGTCGACCGGCCGTGGCTGATAATGCACATGCCTCCCACACCCAACAAGGGCGCCCCACCATATTCGGTATAGTCGACCCGCTTCTTAAATCTGCGAAACGCGCCCCGTGTCAGTAGGGCACCCAACTTTCCGACCAGCCCCTTCTCCAACTCCTCCTTCAGCGAGACGGTGAAGAACTCGGCGGCGCTCTCGCTGATCTTCAAAGCAATATTCCCGGTGAACCCGTCACACACGATGACGTCGGCTGCCCCGCTGAAGACCTCACGACCCTCCACGTTCCCGATAAAGTTGAGAGAGCGCTCCTCTTCCAGCTCCTTAAAGGCCTCGCGGGTCAGTTCGTTCCCCTTGCTCTCCTCTTCCCCAATGCTGAGCAATCCAACCGTCGGGGATGTCTTCCCCATGACCTGGCGGGCGTAGATATCTCCCATGATGGCAAATTGTAGGAGATGGCGCGGCTTACAGTCGGCGTTGGCGCCGGCATCAAGCAAGATCGCCTGGCCCCGAAGTGTGGGGACGATGAGGGCAATGGCGGGCCGCTCAACCCCAGGCAAAGAACCCAGTGTGACCATGGCGGTGGCCATCACTGCCCCGGTATTGCCTGCACTAATGAAGGCATCGGCCTCTCCCCTCTTGACCAGCTCCAAGCCGACACGGATCGACGAATGCTTCTTTTTCCGAAGCGCGGCTGAGGGGGATTCATTCATGCCGACCGTCTCAGGGGCGTGGCAGATGGTGATGCCGAGGCCGTTGGTCGAGTGGGGTCGCAGGCTCCGACTGAGTTCTTCTTCGTTTCCAACCAGGAGGATGGAAAGACCCAGTTCCCGAGCAGCCGCCACCGCTCCCTCGATGTTGACCACCGGGCCTCGATCGCCCCCCATCGCGTCAAGGGCTACACGAGTCGTCATATGTATCTGCCCAATCGGGAGCGGGGGGGGCTAGGCCTCCTCCCGTTTCACGACTTCGCGGCCGCGGTAGTGTCCGCAGGCCGGACAGGCGCGATGGGGAAGCTTCCGCTCATGACAGTTGGGGCATTCAACCAGATTGGGGACGGAGAGGGCATCGTGGGAGCGACGCTTTCTTGTCCGGGCATTGCTATGTCGCCGCTTCGGAAGAGGCATCCGTGATCCTCCTGGACATTCGTAGGCTATAGGAGATGCTGAAGGGGACGAAGCCTCGGGTCGGGTTCCGGGATGCGACACTGGCAGGAGATCTCGTTCAGGTTGACCCCGCAGCGGGGACAGAGGCCACGGCACTCGGCCCGACACAGAGGCTGAAGTGGGAGGTTCAAGAGCACGTTTTCACGTAAGAGCCCCGACAGATCGAGCCGATCGTCTTCAAGAAATTCCACATCCGTCTCCTCGGGAGTCAACTCGCTATCGTCGCCGCGAGGGCCGTTCGGGGTTCCCCCGTACAGGACCTCGAACTGATCCGACACCGGGATAGAAACCGCCTCTGAACATCGACTGCAAAGGACCACGGCCGTTGTGACGAAGGCTCCCGTCGCAAGGATGCCCCCACCCTTCCGCTCCAAATGAAAGGAGGCCTCGACCGGGTCTAGAGATGTCCACAAACCCTCAACACCTTCCCAGCGTGGCTCCTCGCAAACTCTGAGATCTAAACCCTCAGGCGGGATTCGTGATCGCTCCACCAGCATCGCGAAGACTCCCTCAAAACTGGCGAATTATACAGAGGCATTCCTCCGAAGTCAAGGGATTTCCTCGCCAAACGGTCAATGTCTTAGGGGGTCAACTTGAAGCCGGGGTCACGCTCCCGGTCGTCAAAATGAGCTCAACACGACTGAAAAAAAAGGGGATCTCAAGGGCTGCTGACTCGGCCGAATCGGACCCATGAACAACGTTCCGCTCGATCGTGGTGGCGAAGCTCCGGCGCAACGTGCCTTGCTCGGCCTTCAGCGGATCGGTGGCGCCCATGATATCCCGGACCCGCCGGATCGCCCCTTCTCCCTCGAGGACCATCGCCACACACGGGCCGGACGCCATGAAGCGAGTAAGGCTTTGGAAAAATGGCTGGTGCCGATGGACCTGATAGAATCCTTCAGCCTCTCTTTGCCCCAGCGCCACCATCTTCAGCCCCCGGACTACCAACCCTTCCGCCTCAAATCGCCGGACCACCTCGCCGATAAGCCTCCTGGAAACGGCATCCGGCTTCACAATTACTAAGGTCTGCTCCATGGTCGTCCTCGGTGTGAGGAAAAAGAAGACCGCCCGCGCGATGGGGATGGCCTGCGGCTCGACGTTTCCCTCCTACGCGTTGAGGGCCTTCTTCACCGCCGCTCCCATCTCTGACGGGCTCTTCACCACGGCGATTCCGGCGCGCCGGAGGGCGGTGACCTTTTCCGCCGCTGTCCCTTTCCCGCCCGAGATAATCGCCCCGGCATGACCCATCCGTCTGCCCGGAGGAGCTGTCTGGCCGGCGATGTAGCCAACCACCGGTTTGGAGACGTGACGCTTGACGAACGCGGCGGCCTCCTCCTCTGCTGTCCCGCCGATCTCGCCGATCATCAAGATTGCGTGGGTGGCCGGGTCGTCCTCAAACAGGCTCAGACAGTCCACGAAGGTCGTGCCGATGACCGGATCCCCGCCGATCCCCACGCAAGTGGACTGACCAAGGCCCAAACGGGTGAGCTGGCCAACCGCCTCATAGGTCAGTGTTCCGCTTCGGGAGACCACACCGACCTTGCCCCGCTTGTGGATGTGTCCGGGCATGATCCCAACCTTGGCCTTTCCCGGGGAGATGATCCCCGGACAGTTCGGACCGATGAGCCGGGTCCCCGAGCCACGAAGGAAACGGGCGACCCGCACCATGTCCAGCGTCGGAATCCCCTCGGTGATACAGACCACCAGCGGGACGGCTGCATCGATCGCCTCCAGGATGGCATCGGCGGCGAAGGCGGGTGGAACAAAAATCAGCGCGGCGTTCGCCCCCTCCTTCGCCACTGCCTCGCGGACCGTGTCGAAGACCGGAATGCCCTCGTGGCGGCTCCCGCCCTTTCCCGGGGTGACACCTGCGACCACCGTCGTCCCGTAGTCACGACACGCCAACGCGTGAAATGTCCCCTCCCTGCCAGTCATCCCCTGGACGACCAACCGCGTCTTCTTATCCACCAGAATGCTCATGGCTCCTCGGAACGGTTCATTGTTCAGCGTTCACAGGTCATAGACAGAACATTCGATACCGCCGCGATTTCGCCCTTCGGCGATGAACTACGAACTATGAACGCTTTCCCTGTCGGGCAGCGGCCACTGCCCTCTCGGCAGCCTCGCGCATCCCGTCGGCAGTAATGAAGTTTAGGCCGGATTCCCGAAGCATCCGCCTCCCTTGCTGGACGTTGGTCCCTTCCATCCGGATCACAATCGGTAAAGTGACCTGGAGTGACCGAACAGCATGGATGACCCCCTCCGCCAGTCGGTCACACCGTAGGATGCCGCCGAAGATGTTAATGAGAACAGCCTTGACCGAGCGGTCGGACGTCAGGATACGAAACGCATTCTGGATCTGTTCAGCGCTGGCGCCGCCCCCAACATCCAGGAAGTTCGCTGGCTCGCCGCCGGCAAGCTTGACGATATCCATGGTGGCCATGGCCAGGCCGGCCCCATTGACCATGCAGCCCACTGTGCCCTCCAGCTTGATGTAGTTGAGTCCGAACTTCGAGGCCTCAACCTCGAGTGGAGACTCCTCGTCCAGGTCGCGCAACTCCTTGATATCGGGATGGCGAAAGAGGGCGTTGTCATCAAAGTTTATCTTCGCATCCAGAGCCAGGAGCCTGTTCTCGGCGGTGACCACCAGTGGGTTGATCTCGACCAGGGAACAATCCTTCTCTTGGAATGCGCGGTATAAACCACGAAAAACCTCGACACCCGCCCTCTGGAGAGGCTGAGGTAGTCGTAGCCCGAAGAATAGCTGGCGGGCGTGAAAGGCCTGAAGCTGCGTGGTGGGGTCCACCGCAACCTTGATGATCTTCTCGGGATTCTTGGCTGCCACCTCTTCGATATCCACGCCCCCCGCTGTGCTGGCCATGATGACGGGCAGCGCCGTCTTGCGATCCAGCACGATCCCGGCATACAACTCTCTGGTGATGGACGTCCGTTCCTCCACAAGAACCCGCTTGACCACGCTCCCCTCCGGGCCGGTCTGATGCGTGACCAGTCGGGAGCCGATGAGTCGCTCTGCGGCAGTCTCTGCCTCCCCTGGCGAAGATGCCAGCACGATCCCGCCGGCCTTTCCGCGACCCCCGGCGTGAATCTGAGCCTTTATCACCACAGCTCCACCAAGCCGCTCGGCGGCATTCCTCGCCTCGGCCGGCGTAAGAGCCACCTCGCCCTTCGGAACCGGCAGTCCATATTCGGCGAGGATCGCCTTAGCCTGGAACTCATGGATCTTCATCCTTCACGTCCCCCTCGGCCCCTGGCCGTTGATTTCCCGATCGGCCCTCGACACCCCCGCTCACAGCGACTGCTGAACCGGGGCTCTCTTGACGTGGGCAATGCTCGTGGTTACTCGGATCCGTGTGGGGCAAACTTCACTGCGGGTGAAACACGATGCGGCCTTCCCCCCAGGAACTCCCGAGCGCTGCTCGAGGACCTCCGTGAATTGAGCACCGGACGATCCGGAGAGCTCTCTCAAAGGAGCTCTTACCTCATCCGCTACATCGATCTATACAGCGTGGCGCGCGTTGGCTCGGGTCACGCCGAAGAGCGTGAGCACCAACCCTGATGAGTGCCCCTCTCACATTCCAGCGGCCCGTCGCCCCACCTTCCAATCCCTAACACTTGCCCTGATGAGGTCGCGATTCATCAGCGCAATGAAGTGGAGCCTGATCTCCTTAGGGCACACCGCCTCGCACTCGCCGATGTTTGTACAGCCCCCGAACTCCTCCTTGTCCATTGTCGCCACAATGTTGCGCGCGCGATCGTAGCGCTCGGGCTGCCCCTGCGGGAGGAGGTGGAGGTGCGATACCTTCGCGGCCGTGAACAGCATGGCCGAGGCGTTCGGGCACGCCGCAACGCAGGCCCCGCAGCCGATACAGGCCGCGGCGTCGAATGCGAGCTCCGCGTTTTCTTTCGGGACCAGGATCGCATTGGCATCGGGAGCCGAGCCCGTCGGCACGCTGATGAAGCCGCCAGCCTGGATGATCCGATCGAAGGCGCTCCGATCGACAATGAGATCCTTGATGACAGGGAACGCCTTTGCACGCCAGGGCTCGATCGTGAGGCTGTCGCCGTCCCTGAAGCTCCGCATGTGGAGCTGGCACACGGTGCTGGCGCGTTTCGGCCCGTGCGCAACGCCGTCGATCATGAAGCCGCACGAGCCGCAGATGCCCTCGCGGCAATCGTGTTCGAACGCGATCGGCTCCTCGCCGCGCCCGATCAACTCCTCGTTGACGACGTCGAGCATCTCGAGGAACGACATGTCCGGAGTGATGTTCTTCGCTTCGTAGGTGACAAAGCGGCCGCGGGCGTTCGCGTTCTTCTGGCGCCACACCCTGAGGGTCAGCTTCATCAGAGTGGGCTCCGCGAGACGAGCCTCCGCCGTGGTGGGGGGCCTGCCAGCGATGTATGTGGCGTCATTTGTAGCTTCGCTGAGTGAGGTGGACGTACTCGAAGTGCAAGAGTTCCTTATGGAGATTCGGACGCGCCAGCGTGCCTGTGTATTCCCAGGCCGCGACGTAGGCGAAGTGCTCGTCGTCGCGAAGCGCCTCCCCGTCCGGAGTCTGACTCTCCTTGCGGAAGTGACCGCCGCATGATTCTGTGCGATGGAGCGCGTCGATGCATATGAGTTCGCCCAACTCGAGGAAATCGGCCACCCGGCCCGCTTTCTCAAGCGACTGGTTCACCTCCTCGCTCCCTTCAAGCACCCGAACGCTCTTCCAAAACTCCGCGCGAAGCTCTGGGATCTTCTCGAGGGCGCGACGCAACCCGGCGTCATCGCGTGCCATGCCACAGTCGTCCCACATGATCCGCCCGAGCTCCCGGTGGAACGAGTCGACCGTGCGCTTGCCCTTGACGTCGAGCAGCCGCGTGATACGCCCCAGGACCTCCTCCTCGACCGCGCGGAACGCCGGATGGCCTTCGTCCACCTTGTCCGGCCGAGTGCGCCCAATGTAATCGGCGATAGTATACGGCAGGATGAAATAGCCGTCGGCGAGCCCCTGCATCAGCGCGCTCGCGCCGAGCCGGTTCGCGCCGTGATCGGAGAAGTTGGCTTCCCCGCCCACAAACAACCCAGGGATGGTTGACATGAGGTTATAATCAACCCAGAGGCCGCCCATCACATAGTGGGCGGCGGGATACATCCGCATCGGGACGCGGTACGCGTTCTCCCCGCTGATCCGCTCATACATGTCGAACAGATTGCCGTACCTCTCCCTGATCGCCGACTCGCCGAAACGCTTGATGGCATCGGTGAAGTCAAGGTACACCCCGCGCCCGCCGGGGCCGACGCCGCGGTTGTCATCGCAGACCTCCTTGGCCGCACGTGAGGCAATATCGCGCGGGGCGAGATTGCCGTAGGTCGGGTACTTGCGCTCGAGGTAGTAATCGCGCTCGTTGGGCGGGATCTGGTCTGGTGCGCGCGTGTCCCCGGCTTTCTTTGGCACCCACACGCGGCCGTCGTTCCGCAACGACTCGCTCATCAGCGTGAGCTTCGACTGGTGGTCGCCGCTCACAGGGATGCAGGTCGGGTGGATCTGCGTGAAGCATGGGTTCCCGAAGAAGGCCCCACGCTTGTGGGCGCGCCAGATGGCCGTTGCATTCGACGCCTTCGCGTTCGTCGAAAGATAGAAGACATTCACGTAGCCGCCGGTGGCCAGGACCACGGCGTCACCGACGTGGGACTCGATGGCACCCGTGACCAGGTCGCGCGTCACGATGCCGCGCGCCCGTCCCTCCACAACGACCAGGTCGAGCATTTCCATGCGCGTCTGCATGGTCACCGTGCCGAGGCCGACCTGGCGCTCGAGCGCCTGGTATGCTCCCAGCAACAGTTGCTGTCCTGTCTGGCCCCTGGCGTAGAATGTGCGCGACACCTGGGCACCACCGAACGACCGGTTGTCGAGAAGCCCACCGTACTCGCGCGCGAAGGGGACACCCTGAGCGACGCACTGGTCGATGATGTTCACACTCAGCTCGGCCAACCGGTAGACGTTAGCCTCCCGCGCCCGGAAGTCTCCGCCCTTCACCGTGTCGTAAAAGAGGCGGAACACGCTGTCGCCGTCGTTCCGGTAATTCTTCGCCGCATTGATGCCGCCCTGGGCGGCGATCGAATGAGCGCGGCGTGGGCTGTCGTGGTACGAGAAGCACTTGACGTTGTAACCGAGTTCGCCGAGTGACGCCGCCGCCGCAGATCCTGCGAGGCCCGAGCCCACCACCAGGATCGTGCAGTTGCGGCGATTGGCTGGGCTCACCAGCTTCATGTCGAAGCGATGCCGCTCCCATTTCTTATCGATTGGCCCCGGAGGGATCCTCGCATCGAGCCTGCCGTGTACAGGGTCCACTACTGTACCGCTGACCCTCGTCTCAACATCCATGTCTGTCGCCCCCATCACTTGACGAGTCCGACCAGGACTCCGGCCGGCACAGAAATGTTGCCCACCACGACGACGAACGACGAGACGATGGCGAGCGACCGGTAGAGGCGACCTGTGTTCTCGTCGCTCAGGCCGAGCGTCTGAAACATACTCCATACCCCATGATACATGTGAAGCCCAAGCGCGACCATTGCCGCGATGTAGAAGGCTGATACGTACCACAGGGAGAATCCGGTCACGACATTGCGATACACGGACAAGTGCCTGTATTGCCCGGGCGGGAACCCGACAGCACCAAAGGTAAGGTGGAGGATATGGTAGACTACGAAGAGCGTGATGATCACGCCACCCCACCGCATGGTTCGCGATGCGTAGGTCGCTTGGATGACCTTCTTCTGCACGTAGCTCACCGGCCGTGCTGCGTGGCTCATCTGCGTGAGCTGCACGGCCGCGACGATGTGGAGCCCGGTTGCCGTCAGCAAGACGAGACGCATTAACCAGAGGAATTGCTCGTGTCCGACGGCAGGGCTGCCAATCTCCCGGAGCCCGACGGCATAGGCGTTGAACTTCTCCTCACCCTGGTAGACCTTGAGGTTCCCGAGCATATGAACGATGACGAAGCCGACCAGAATGAAACCAGTGACAGCCATCACTGCCTTCTTCCCGATCGACGTACTCCAGAGTCCCATCACCTACCCGAATGAGGAGGTAGCGACAAGGGTCACACGCCCGGTCCCAGGTTTGAGGGTCAGATCTGATCGTGCCGAAATCTACGATCTCGGCCAGCACGAGGAGGAAACCGCCTCCTCCGGTTACACGACGAAGAATGCACGACCCCGTAGCACCTCGACGGGTCAATACACTCTTGGCGCCGTTACCGTCTCCGGGCCCTATCTTTTCTTGACGGACTTGCCCGCCTTCATCCGTTGCTGCATCTGATCCATATGTTGCTTCATTCCATCGAGCTGCTTCTTCAGGGCCTCGTTGTCACCCTTGAGCGCCATCGACTCGGTCTTGAGATCCGCGTTCTCCTTCTGAAGCGAGGCAACCTGCGTTTTTAGTTGCTCATTCTCCTTCTTCATCTCCTGCCCGCACCCGGCGAGCAACAACCCCACGACCAACATCATGGAGATCCCCACGTTCCTTCCTACCTGTCGCATAACGGCCTCTCCTCCTTCCTTAAACGGTTAATGGTTCAGAGTTCCTCGTTCAGAGTTTATAGATGGAATCCACTGTTACTTCTGCCTATGAACTACGAACGTCTTGTTCCTACTATGAACGCATTTCAAAGCTTGAGGATATCGACCAGCTCCTTCACTGAAGCCGCAGACCGATTCAGGGCTGAGGCCTCGCTGGGTGTCAGCCGGATTTCGATGATCTGCTCAACACCCGAGATGCCCAACTTGACCGGGACACCAACGCACAACCCTCGTATCCCGTACTCTCCCTCCAGACAGACACAACACGGAAGGATCTTTTTCTTGTCTTTCAGAATCGCCTCCACCATTTCCATCACTGAGGCCGCCGGCGCGTAATAGGCGCTCCCTGTCCCCAGAAGGGCGACGATCTCCCCTCCACCACCCGCCGTCCGCTTTACTAGAGCCTCAACCCGGTCGGGCGCCAACAGCTCGGTGATCGGGATCCCTGCAACTGTTGAGTATCGAGGGAGTGGGACCATCGTGTCGCCGTGGCCGCCAAGGACAAAGGCGTGGATATTCTCGACGGACACCCGAAGCTCCTGTGCGATAAATGCCCGGAGGCGCGCGGAGTCCAGGACACCGGCCATACCAATGACCCGCTCCCGAGGGAAGCCGCTCCGCTTAAGTGCCAACTGGGTCATCACGTCGAGCGGGTTGCTGACCACGATCAGAATGCAATTCGGCGAATGGGCTATCACCTGCTCGACCACCCCGCCGACGATCTTGGCATTGGTGTTCAGCAGCTCATCTCGACTCATTCCAGGTTTTCTGGGAATCCCCGCCGTGATGACGACGATGTCGGAGTCGGCAGTGTCCTTGAACTCCTTCGTGCCAACGATCCGGCTGTCAGAACCCAAAATCGGGCCCGCCTCAAGAAGATCCAGCCCCTTCCCATGTTGCACACTCTCCAGGATGTCGATAAGGACCACATCGGCCAGCTCCTTCGTCACTAGGTACTGGCCGACCGTGGCGCCGACATTGCCCGCGCCCCCTACTACCGTCACCTTTGGTCGCATCAGGATCTCCAGATGGGTCACCGTTCACAGAAAGCTGCGATGCGTATCGGTCCGTCAACCGTCAACAGTGAACCGTCAACTAACCCATGTTCTCGATAACGGCCGTGGCGAATTCCGAGCACTTCAACTCCTTGACGTCCGTTGACCCTTCGGCGCGAAGGAGACGCGCGAAGTCGTAGGTCACTCGTTTCTGCTCGATGGTCTGCTCAAGGCCCCGCACCACCAGATCCGCTGCCTCGTTCCATCCCAAGTGGCGCAGCATCATGTCTCCGGAAAGGATCACGGATCCGGGATTTACCTTGTCAAGGTCGGCGTACTTCGGGGCCGTCCCATGGGTCGCCTCGAAGATCGCGTGGCCGGTCAGATAATTAATGTTGCCGCCCGGGGCAATCCCGATCCCACCGATCTGGGCGGCGAGCGCATCGGAAAGATAGTCACCGTTAAGGTTCGGCGTCGCGATGACATCGAACTCATCGGCGCGGGTAATGGTCTGCTGCAGCGTGACGTCCGCGATCGAATCCTTGATCATCAGCTTTTTCTTCCACTTGCCCCCGCCGTGCGTCGCCCAGAGCGCGAGGCCCGCCTCCACTTCCGTGCGGACCGTCGCCTGCTGCTCAGGTGTCATATCTTTGTAGCCGGGTTCGATCGCCCGGGCGTTCTCCTCAACCGTCAGATTGGTATTCTTCTCCTTGTTGTCCAGGATCCAGCTTTCCCGAATACTGACCGTCTCGTTCCTGTACTTCCTGGCGGCCAGCGCATAGCCCCAATCCCGAAAGGCCCCTTCCGTGAACTTCATGATGTTACCCTTGTGGACCATATTGACGGACTTCCGCTTGTGGCCGAGGGCGTACTGAATCGCCGCATCGACGAGGCGCTCAGTCCCTTCTCGGCTGATAGGCTTGATCCCGATAGCCGAGGTCTTCGGAAACCGGATCTTCGTCACTGCCATTTCGGTCTGAAGAAAAGCGATGATCTTCCTGGCCTCAGGCGATCCTGCTTCCCACTCGATGCCAGCATAGATGTCTTCTGTGTTCTCCCGGAAGATCACCATATCGACCAGCTCGGGGTGTTTTACCGGGCTCGGCACGCCGCGAAAATATTTGACAGGCCTGAGGCACACGTAGAGGTCCAACAATTGACGTAATGCAACGTTCAAGCTTCGAATGCCGCCCCCCACGGGAGTGGTGAGCGGTCCCTTAATGCCGACCAGGTAGGTGCGGAAGGCCTCGACTGTGTCGTCTGGCAACCAGTTATTGAACGTATTAAAAGCCTTTTCCCCGGCATAGACCTCGAACCAGGCCATACGGCGCTTGCCGCCATACGCCTTTTTCACCGCCGCATCGAACACGCGGACCGAGGCACGCCAGATGTCGCGACCAGTCCCATCCCCCTCGATAAAGGGAATGATCGGATCATCGGGGACAACCAACTGGCTCCCCTTCAACGTGATGGCGTGACCATCTCTTGCCGTCTGAAACCTCCCCAAAGTCTTCATGGTTGACTCCCCTTGTCCAGATATCGAGATGCCACTTGCCATTTCGGGCTGATCGCAGTCAGGAGAGAACGCGATAGCCCCTTGCACATGCAATTCGCTACCGCAACAGACTATCTATCTATCGGAAACGCGAGGAGTGAAGGCGACTGCAAGGCGTATCTGATTGGGGCTTCCCCTGGGAAGCGTGAAGCCCTGCATCACCTCGAGGAGCGTCAACACACCATGCGGCACAGGGGAGGGAGCCATACTCGATACGCGTCCGTTCCTCAAAGAAAACATGAAGCAAGATGCCTCATCCCTCAACGCGGGCAAGCTAACATGGAGCACGGATACCTGTCAAGTAATAGTTCCCCTAACCGAGTGTCGTGCCGCAGCGACGATTCAGCCAGTAGACACAAGCACCTGAAGCCATACGACAAATCACGTTCGCTGTCCACGATCCAAATCAAGGATATCTATGATTCAGATCAAATGGAGACCTCCCATATGCCGAGGTGTCGTGCGTTGGTCAGCGCCAACTCCACAAGATTCCGAGATTCTCATTCAGCTCAGGTGGCCCTAGGACAGTGTTGATCGATTCCCCCCGACCGGCCGCTGAAATCGTCCGCCTACGCCCGTTTCGCCCTTAAGACCAATCGGATGGGCGTCCCTACAAACCCATACGCTCCTCGCAGTTGGTTGACGAGATAGCGTCGGTACGAGGCCGGGACTTTCTGAGGGTCACTGACAACGAGCAGAAAGGTGGGTGGTGGCCCGGCTGCCTGCGTAGCGTAGCGAAAGCGGATCTCTCGGTTGCCACCTGATGGGGGGGGATGTTTTCGAACAGCCTCCCCGATGAGCGTATTGATCTCGTGGGTCGGGACCCGGCGCGAACGCGATGTCGCGACGGCAGTGAGCAGAGAGAAAAGCGGAGTGACCCCGAAGCCGGTGAGGGCCGAGACGAATGCAATCGGCGCATAGTCCAGATGCCTCAGACGGTCACGGATCATCACGGTGAGGTGCTGGTGAGCCTCGGGCCCTCGTGGAGCCAGGTCCCACTTGTTGACCACGAGGATCGAACCGCACCCAGCCTTCTGGACGTAGGCGGCGATCTTGGCGTCCTGCTCCGTCACCCCATCCGGCCCATCAAGGACGATCAGCACCACATCACAACGTTCAATGGCCCGCAGCGTCCTGAGTGCACTGAATCCCTCCAATGGCCATTGGACCTTCGCACGCGAGCGGAGACCCGCAGTGTCGATCAGAACGTAATTGGTGTCTTGGTAGGAGAATGGGGTGTCGATCACGTCCCTCGTGGTTCCCGGCTGCTCACTCACAATCACACGCTCCTGCCCGAGGATCCGGTTAACCAGCGATGATTTTCCCACGTTCGGACGACCCACGACAGCGACTCGAACAGCCGTTTCCTCAGTCTCGTCAACCCCGGATGGCAGCGCGTCGACGATGAGATCAGCCAGTTCCGCAACCCCCAGTCCGTGCTCGGCCGATACCGGAACGACCTCGGCAAACCCCAGGCGAGAGAACTCTGGCACCAGCAGATCCCCTTGGGCCGCCCGATCGACCTTGTTGGGCACGAGAACGATGGATGCCTTGGCAATCCGTCGGAGCAACCTGGCAATCTCCAGGTCCAGCGGCAACACGCCCTCGCGGGCATCCACCACGAACACGATCAAGGCGGCTTCCTGAACGGCGCGGCGAACCTGCGCGAGCACCATGGCGGGGAGGCCCGTCTTGGCGCCGGGCTCGAGCCCTCCGGTATCGGCAAGGATGAACGTGCGGCCTTTCCAGCGACCCGTGGCGTAGTGCCGGTCCCTCGTCACGCCCGGCTCATTATGGATGATCGCCTTCCGGCGCCCCACGAGCCGGTTAAAAAGGGTCGATTTCCCCACATTGGGGCGTCCAACGATAGCCACCACGGGAATGGGCGTCATCGACGTGTTGCCTTCGTGTTCATGCCCCTGTCCCACGACACCCGATCTCTCCTGACGGTTTCACCTTGCAGAGTAAGGGATTCCCGCCTACACTACCATTATACTGCGAAGTCGACCTTTTCGAGCGCAAACGCGATGAAGCCAAAAAATCTTCTTGTCAACCCGGCAGCAACGATCCTCTCTGATCGCCCGCACGGGTCCTCAACGCGACGCCGACGGAAGATCCTCGACGTGAAGGGGATGCTTTGCGGCCTCTGAGCAGATCGGGTAAGAAGGGCCCTGGAGGGGCTCGAGGGAGCCACTGCGGCTCGCGTGGACCTGGATACCGGACGGGCTGTTGTTGACTACCGCGAAGGGACCCTGACCGATGCCAAGGCGATCAAGTCTATTCAGGACACGGTGGTGCTGCCACACCTGCGCCGCTGGCTATCACGTCTCCCCTGAACAGCGAGGTCTTCTTTCAGCGACTGAGAAACCTTGCTCCCCGCAGAACATACTCGAGCCCGGATAGGATCGTGATGGCTGCCGTCACATACATCAGAGGCGCCAGGTAAGGCCCCACGCCGCCCATCACGCGTTCGAGCATCGTCCCCAACACGGTTGCCAACTGTAGCCCGGTCGTGAGCTTGCCCATCTGCGAGACGGAGACAGTGCTCTTTCCGATTGCGATGTATAAGACCAGGAAACCGCCGATGAGGATCAGATCGCGGCTCACGACGATAATAAATAGCCAGCGCGGAATCCGGCGAAGGTAGACCAGGGGCATGAACGCGGCAAATAGCAGGAGCTTATCGGCCAGGGGGTCCAGGATCATCCCCAACTCGGTGCGCTCGGCTCTGGAACGGGCGAAGAACCCGTCCAGCGCGTCAGTGATGCCAGCCAACAGGAAGGTGGCCAAGGCCAGCCTCCAGAACCTGTAGACGAGCAGGATCGAGATGACGGGGGCCATCAGAATCCGCAGGATCGTGAGGCTATTGGCGAGGTTCACCATCACGATGCCATTTCCGGGGTCGATCCCTCGGACCCCCGATCGTCGACAGCGCGTCCGTCATGATCGGGTCCCATGACTCCTCCTAACCGAACCTATCCTCGGACGGTTAACCGTGGAGCCGGTGCAGGTTCCACTGTCCGGCCATCCGTCGAGACAAGCACGTCCCGCAGCAGATCTCGCAGCCGATCGAGGCCATACCCCGTACGGGCAGAAACGGCTATACGTGGCGTCGAATCTGCAACACGAGCGAACGCCCGCTCAGCCCCCCAGGGAAGCAGATCCACCTTATTATACACCTCCGCGACCGGCTTCCCGGAGAGGCCAAGCTCCTCCAGGATCGCGTCAACTGTCAGTTTCTGCTCCATCATCTGGGGATGACTTGCGTCGATCAGATGCGCCAGGAGATCAGCCTCATGCAGCTCTTCGAGTGTCGCCTTGAATGCCGCCACCAACTGCGGAGGGAGTCGCCTGATGAACCCGACCGTATCTGAGAGCAGAAACACGAAACCGTCGGCGTTGGTCACCCGTCGAAGGACCGGATCGAGGGTCACGAAGAGGGCGTTATCCGTGCGAACACCTGAGTGCGTCAAGGCGTTAAAGAGGGTCGATTTGCCGGCGTTGGTGTACCCGACGAGCGCCACGATCGGGATGGCGTGGCGCCGCCTTGGCCGCCTCAATAGCGCCCGATGACGGCGGAGCTTCTCCAGATCGCCGCGGATCCTGGCCATGCGTCGGCGGATGGTCCGACGGTCGGTTTCCAACTGGGTCTCGCCGGGGCCACGCGTGCCGATGCCGCCCCCCAGCCGCGAGAGATCGACCCCCCGACCAACCAGGCGGGGGAGCAGATAATCGAGCTGGGCCAGTTCAACCTGCAACTTGCCTTCCCGGGTCTTCGCGCGCTGGGCAAAGATATCCAGGATCAACGAGGGGCGATCGACGGTCTTGCGCCCGGTCAGCTCTTCCAGGCTCCGCTGCTGCGATCCTGACAACTCTTCGTCCACCAGCAACAGGTCGATCGCCTCGCGCCATCTCTCCTTGATCTCCTCCGCTTTGCCCTTGCCGATCAGATAGCGAGGGTCCGGTGAGTCCCGCTCCTGCAGAATCGTCGCAACGACTGTGGCACCGGCCGATTCCGCCAGACGACCGAGCTCGACCAGCGATTCCTCGGCCTCCCAGCGGGGGGTTCGTTTCCTGTGGAGCCCGACCAGCAGCGCGCGTTCTCGCCCTTCACTCATCACTGCGTGTACGATTGCCCGCCCCCTTCACACGCCCCACGGCCTCTCGGACCGTCCGTGCCCTCGCGAACTGCCGATAGAGCCCCTCGCCGTCTTCCGCGCTGATCATCGACATCAACCGGCTGAGGGCGCTCTGGAACCGGCGAATCATTTCCAGGATCTGCTGACGGTTGGCAAGACAGATGTCACGCCACATGAGCGGATGGCTCATCGCCACCCGTGTGAAATCTTTCAGGCCGCCTGCCGCAAATTCATGCAGATCCTGCCCGTCCTCGGACAGATCGACGATGGTGCCCATCAGTGCGTAGGCGACGATGTGTGGCAGGTGGCTGACGGCAGCGAAGATCTCGTCGTGCCGCTCAGGGCTCATCTCCAATACATCAGCTCCGATCGCAGTCCACAAGCCTCGGACGCGCTCCAGGGCAACAGGATCGGTTGTTGGGATCGGCGTCAAGATGCACTTAGCCCCAACAAACAACTCGGCAGACGCCGCCATCGGTCCAGAGAGCTCCCGTCCTGCGATCGGGTGGCCCGGGACCGCCTTGCCGCCCGGCAGCAGTCGCTCCATCGTGGCTGCTATCGACCCCTTTACGCTCCCCACGTCGGTCACCACCGCGCCCGGCGGCAAATGCGCCGCGATCCCCTGGATCACCCTCGGGATCTCTCCAACAGGGATGGCGAGCACTACGAGGTCGGCCCCGTCGATGGCCGCCGCCGAATCTTCGAACGCCTCCCCCACGCACCCCAACGCTATCGCCTGCGCGCGGTGACCCGGATCGTGATCGGCCCCTCGAACCTCTTTTGCCAGGCGGCGGGCGCGACAGGCAAGCCCCACGCTGCCGCCGATCAGGCCGAGGCCGATGATGGCAACACGTTGAAAGAGCGGGACGCCACGTGAGATGGCATCAATGGGCGACTCGGGTGTGGAGCGGAACGTCACAGGGTGCGTCCCACGGCTGAAGCCAGTGTGCCGAGATCGTGCATGAGTTTCGTGAAGGTGCTCGGAAGAAGGGCTTGTGGCCCGTCTGAAAGGGCTTCCTCGGGGCGAGGATGGACCTCGACCATGATCCCGTCGGCGCCCGCGGCCACGGCGGCCAGGGCCATCGGCGGGACCAGGTCCCACTTGCCGGTCGCGTGGCTCGGGTCGACGATTACGGGTAGATGGGAGAGCTGCTTGATCAGAGGGACGACCGATAGGTCCAGGGTATTACGGGTCGCGTCCTCGAACGTCCTGATGCCGCGCTCGCACAGGATGACGTCGTAGTTGCCCTCCGACATGATGTACTCTGCGGCCAGGAGCAACTCTTTCACCGTAGAGCTCATCCCCCGCTTCAGGAGCACCGGTGTTTGGCGGGAGCCAACCTCCTTCAGGAGCTTGAAATTCTGCATGTTCCTTGCCCCGATCTGGACCAGGTCGGCGTATTCATACACGACGGAAGCCTCGCGTGTGTCCATCAACTCCGTCACGATCGGCAGCCCGGTCTCACGCTTGGCCTCCGCGAGATACTTGAGCCCCTCTTCTCCAAGGCCCTGAAAGGTGTAGGGCGAGGTCCGGGGTTTATAGGCTCCACCACGCAGGATGTGTCCCCCAGCGGCCTTTACGGACCGAGCGGTCTCCAACAAGCCCTCGCGCCCCTCAACCGCGCATGGCCCTGCCATCACCACCACCCGCCGACCGCCAACCAGAACCCCGTCTACGTTCACGACGGACCCTTCCGGCCGAAACTCCCGGCTGGCCAGCTTGTACGGCTTCAACACCGGAAGGACCTTCTCTACGAAGGGGAAGGCTTCCAGTTGCCCCTCTTGAAGGACCCGCTCATCTCCGATGGCACCGATGATGGTCCGTTCTGTTCCTTTGGAGATATGAGCAGCCAGACCGAAACTTTCGATTTTCCTGATGACCTGTGCAACCTCAGCCTCGGTCGCATGTGGCTTCAACACGATGATCATCGTTCCCTTTTAGCTCCTTTGGTTAATAATACTCCCCTCTCCCCACTGCGGGAGAGGGTCGGGGTGAGGGGGATTCGCACGCGAATTACTTTCCATTTATTATGCGAAACTCAATAACATCACAATTGCCCACATTAGCCTTGGAACAGGCTTCATGGGAAGATTCTACCACAACTTCGCAGGAACCTCATGTTGCCACCCATCATCCGGCAGCATTCAGTCCTGAGCGCCTCGATGAATCGCTCATTCTCCGGCGGGCCGCCGATGCTCACCCGGATGTGGTTAGGCGAGCCGCCTCCCAGCGGACCAACGACAACCCTCTTTCGGAGCAATGCCCCCACCATTGCACAACGACCTATCGCCTCGGATCAGGCACCGCGGGTTTCACCAACTGTCATCTCCTCTAAGCCCGCTGCCCGCCATCGGCTCCATACGGCTGTTAGGCCTTTGGCCGACTAGCACCCGCGAGCTCGATAAGCTTGTCGCGCACGGATACATGCGTAAGGGCAATTAGGTCCTCCATTGCTTTCGCCACAACGCTTGGGTCCTCCGAGGGCGGAAATTTTGCCATCAGCCGCCCCCGCCCACTGCTCCACCCAGCGTCCCAGGTGAGTGCAGTGGCATTGCCTGCAACGGGTCGCCCCGCCAAAGGCGAAAGGATCGCTGCCAGCGGTTTTCCTGCATCCGTCTCGATGTGCAACTCGGCACCAATCTGGCTGCTGGTCTGGTAGAATTCGTAATGCGTCCGGAAAGACGTCGGCCAGTCTGGCGGACGAATTTGCCGATAATTTGCCCCTGAACCCACAGCCCAGAGATGCCCGGGGGCATTTAAGTTGTAGTTCTCCACGACAGCGAGAAGCTCAGGCCGTGGAGCCTTCGTTGTTGGAGGGCCACCCGGTTTGTCGACGGATTGCGCCGAGACAGAAAAGTGGGGCACAAGGACTTCTGCCTTTTTCCCGGTCACGTACTGATGCACGGTAATAAGCTGCACGTCAAGGCTCGAATTCTGGGCAAGGAATCGGACGATCCGCTCAAGGCTACTGGGGGCGGCATCAAGCGCCAAAACGAGCCGCGCCAGTCCGGCTCGTAGGTTGGCCCCAACTGCCCTCCAGCGACGGTCAAATGCAGCCTCATCATCCTCATCAGAGAAGCTACGAAGAGCGTCCTCAAGCTTGCCGTCAACGAGATCGTCCAGTTCATCGACCGTGCGCGCGGTCAAGGCCGAAAGGTAATCAATCGCCTGTGCTACCACTTCCCGCCGCGCCTGCGCGTTGCGCTGGAGCTTGACCTCAACCGCGACCGGCAACCCGTCGGCGTTGACGAACAGCAAATCGAGCGTGCCTGCCTCCCCAAGCTCCACCTGACGGTCGACAAAGCCCAAAGCAGACTCCCCCTGCTGTCTTAGCAAGTCCGGATGAGATGCAAGGACCATCTCAAGGGCTTCCTCAGTGACAAACTCTCTTGAATCCAGCACCTCAGAACTCTCGCCGTACCGCATCAGGATTGGTATGGTCGGCTTTCCTCGAACACCAGACGCCTAACGTTCGCGCTCAACCTCGCTGGAGACGCGTAGCGGACCCGGCGCAGTGTTGCAGCGCGTTGTCGGCCGTCCACCATCTGGCTGTCTTCGCCTTAAACTCGAAAGCCATGATGTCGGGGTCTTCAGCATATCGCCTCAGATAGTGATCTGACATCTTCCACCCTGTTCCCCTTTTGCCCTTGGGAAACAGGTCCAGCAGCCGTTTCATGGGAACGATAAAAGCACGAATCGTGTCTCCAGCATCAACGACGACAGCGAAATATGGCGAGCAGCCGAAGGCTTGGCAGGCGGCTTCTGCCTTGTCGAAGCTGTCGTTTGGGATGCTGACGTATTCCTCTTCTGATCCTTCTGTTCTGCTTCGGCTCTTGACCGAAATCCCCATGACCTCATTCGTATGGAGATTCCGGGCAATGATGTCGATCCCGGTGTGATCGACTGGAGCACACTCAAATCCGTATTTGGACAGCCAGTAGAGTACAACCGCTTCGCCAAAGTCGCCGGTGATCTTCGCATGTCGGGTGCTCTTGTTGATCTTCATCATCTCTTTCGGCCAACTAGAATTAGACAAAACAGTCTAATTCCCTAAACGCCGCAACTCGCGGCACTCTATCTCCTCGGCTCTGGTTCGAAATTCGCGTCGCATCCTCAAGTGGAGCCTGCCCGAGTCTTGAGCCTTCGACCAGCTCAGTCCAGGGATTGCTTCGGCCCCGACATGTCGGGGCCATGCAATGACAGGCCAAGGTGCTCGCTCCCTCGTAATACCCCACGAGCCTGCGGCGCGCCCATGGGCATGAAAGTCCGTCACCACTGTCCCCTCACCTTAATCCTCTCCCCCACGGGGGAGAGGGGGTACTTTAGAAGCGATACCCCATGAGGCCCAGGCACGCCGATGCGCATGAAAGCCCGGTATACTCACCCCTCATCCCAACCTTCTCCCCCCGGGGGGAGCCTTCGACGCACTCAGGCGAGCGAAGGGGACGTTGAGGATTACGCACCGACCTAACAACCGGTCGCTGAGCCGCGCCGTTTTCTTGGCGTCGGTCTCCATCGCCTTGTTAGCGTGAAAAGCCGCAGAAAAACCTCCGCCGCTCACTTGACTAGGTTTCGGAGCCTTTCCGCAGAACACCTTTCACACCAGTACTCCCTTCCGCAAACGCTGTAGCCATCCTCCCCGAGACGGATAACAGCCTTGCACTTGCTACATCGGGTGGGTTTATACTTCGGAGTGTTCTCAAGCTTCTCAGAGTTGTATTCATTCGTACCGTAGTAGACGTAGAGTTCCGTTTCGAAGTCAGCGCGGCAGGTCTTGCAGTCCTTCCAGGTCCCAGGATGGCCTTCCGCATGGTGGTAACCACAGAGTGTGTACCGGCGGTGGTTCCGGTGGCAACTGTTGCGCGCATACGAGAAGATGACGTACTGGTCTTCGTCATCGCAGATCCACTGACCGCAGCACTCGGTCTCGGTAAGCGTCCGGCCCTTACCGCAGAGGCCGCACCGGGGTAGAGCCTGCGTGGAAGTCCTCCGGCCACCTTCACGCGTGCGTGTGTTCCTTTTCCTCCTGCTGGTCACAGTTCCTCCCTCTTCGCTGCAACCTGATGCACGCTAACGCCGTGCGCATCAGCCGCGCCCGGCACGGCGGCCCGCGTGAGCACGTCGCTTCTCGCGCGCCGGCTGCATGCGCTTGTTAGGCAGCCTCATGAAGTGTTGAGGCTGTAGGAGGCTGGCAACCGAGATGTCCTCGTCAATGGCTTCCCAGTGAATGCCAATTCCATCGCCAATCAATTCCCACTCGGCCCTTTGCTTCGCCGTGGCATCGAGAAGCCGTGGAAACCAGGCAAGCGGTGCGGAGATCATCCGCCCGTCTGAGAGCACCACGCTCAGCGTGTCGTCTGTGCACGATACCTCAACAGCCAGGGCCTCAGCTCTTTCCACCAAAGTACTCATGCCACCTCTCCAAAAAGAACTGTCTGTTCTGAAGAACTATCCGCCGGATCTCCGTCAGTTCATGCCCTCGAAACCCCCGTACCTCTGCCAGCGTAACGGGCTCAAGCCAGAACTTGGCATACCGTCCTGCATGGGCCACGTGGATGTGAGGTGGCTCGCGCCCCTCCATGCTGAAGAAGAAGAACCGGTACCCACGGACCCTAAGTAGCGCCGGCACGTAATCAGTCTACCGCTCGGCCGAACGGTTCACCCTTTCCTCGGCTCTGGATCGAAGTTCGTATCGCATCCTCCTGATTGTAAAGGGCCAGGATGACACGATGGTTTCACAGGCCGTCGCCTTAGGCTGCAACTTCTCACAGCCTATCCCCCCAGGGGCTAGCCCTCAAGCGGTTCCACCCTCTGCCGCCTGGGTTCAGGAGCGGAGATGAGACCCTGACTGGAGCACAGACTTGAGCGCCTCGATGAACCGTTCGTTCTCCGGGGGGGTCCCGATGGTGACCCGGATGTGGGTGGAGAGATACCTGCCCCCCAACGGCCGAACGATGACCCCTTTTCTCAGCAATGCCTCGGCAACGGCCCGTCCATCACGCTTTAGATCGATCAGAAGGAAGTTGGCCGCTGAGGGGGGACCCTGAAGCCCCAATCGGCCGAGCTCCGTGGTCAAGTACGCCTTTCCCAGTTCATTGACCTTCCGGCTGCTGGCGATGTGTTGCCGGTCATCGAGGGCAGCCAACGCAGCCCGCTGTGCCAGGACGTTGGTATTGAACGGCGCCCGCGCTCGATTTAACAGCTCAACCATGGACGGCGGGGCGATCCCATACCCGATCCTGAGGCCTGCCAGGCCATAGATCTTTGAAAAGGTTCGCAACACAATCACCCACCGCCCCTGCCGGACAAATCCAACCGAATCCGGGACCAACTCTTCCGGGACATACTCGATATAGGCCTCGTCAATGACCACGAGGACGTCCTCTGAAACCGCCTGCATGAACGCCTCGATCTCGCCAGGCTTTACGGCCGTCCCGGTCGGATTGTTCGGATTGCCAATGAAGACCATCTTCGTCTTTGAGGTGACAGCCTTCGCCATCGCCTCGAGGTCGTGGGTCCAGCCCTTCAGCGGCACGAGGATCTTCTCACACCCCTGTAAGTGAGCCAGCATGCCATAGAGGACAAAGGCCGGATCAGCAATGACCACCTCATCTCCCGGCAGAAGAAAACAGCGAGCCATCAGGTCGAGGATCTCGTTGCAACCGTTGCCGAGGATCAGATGCTCTGATGTCACCTCCAGCCGGTCGGCCAACGCCCGCTTCAGATAATAGCCCCCGCCATCCGGGTATCGATGACTATTCGAAAGCGCCTCTCGCAGAGCGCGCACCGCCTGGGGCGATGGGCCCAATGGGTTCTCGTTCGAGGCGAGTTTCACCGCCCCCTTGATTCCAAGCTCCCGCTCCACCTCCTCCACCGGTTTACCCGGGAGGTAAGGAACAAGCCCCTTGAGAAAAGGGGAGGCCAGCTCTTCCAAGGACTTTGGCACCGCGCTACCTGCTCTCCACAGCCTCGATCGACCTGCCCCTGGGGTATGATCCGAGGACCTTCAGGAACAGGCACTCCTCCTGCAAGGTAGACAGTGCCGCCTTCACCGGCTCTTCGGCGGCATGTCCCTCAATGTCCAAGTAGAAGATGTACTCCCAGGCCTTGGTCTTGGAGGGGCGAGACTCGATCTTGGTCAGGTTAATTTGATGCTTGGCAAACGGCTCCAGGATGCGATGCAACGCCCCGACCCGATCCTTAATCGAGAACATCAGCGAAGTCTTGTCGCGATCGGTGGGGGGTGGGGTCTTCTGGCCGATGATCAAAAATCTCGTGAAATTATGAGGGGAATCCTCTATTTTCCGAGAAATCACTTTAAGTTTATAAAGATGGGCAGCGAGTTCGCTCGCAATCGCCGCCGCCGCTGGTTCCTTGGCAGCCAGCTCGGCGGCTGCAGCAGTGCTGGGGGCCTCATAAAGCGGGACGCGGGAAAGATTCACCCCGAGCCATCTCCGGGACTGGGCGAAGGCATGAGGATGCGAGTATATCCTCTTGACCTTCCTGAGATCGCCCGATTTCGACAAAAGGCTGTGTGACACCTCCAGCAGGATCTCCCCGCAGATCTTCAGGTCGGATTCGACAAACATGTCCAGCGTGTGGCTGACCACGCCTTCACTCGAGTTCTCGATCGGGACCACTCCATACTCGACGTTGCCCTTTTCCACTTCGGCGAAGACATCTCCAATGGTGGCGACAGGAACAGTGTGGGCGGACACCCCGAACCGCCTGGTGCACGCCAAGTGGGTGAACGTTCCTTCCGGACCGAGATAGGCCAGCTTCAATGGACCTTCCAACGACCGACAGGCCGAGATGATCTCGCGGAAGACAGGCCGAATCGCGCGGCCAGGGAAGCGCCCCTTGTTTTCCCGAACCAGGCGAGCAAAGATCTCCTCCTCGCGCTGAGGAACATGGAGGTCCATTTTCGCCCTGGCCTTTTCGCGGCCAACCTCCATCACCAGCTCAGCGCGCTCGTTCAGGAGCGATAGAACCCTCGAGTCGACCTCGTCGATCTTTCGCCGCAGTCTCGGAATCTTCATGCGCCTCTCCATCAAAGAGTGGCCGTACTATATCGAATGCGATACTGCTCTATCAAGGACTTTTTGCCGTACCAGGCGGCGCAGGCTGGCAACCTCACGAGGAGAGAGCCGGCGCCATGCCCCCTTTGGCAGCCTCCCAAGGACGATCGGCCCAAGGCGGACCCTTTTGAGCCTGAGTACCGGATGTCCGATCGCCTCGCACAGACGCCGGATCTCGTGGTACCGCCCTTCCCGAACGACGACCCTCAGCCACGTCGAATCGACCCCATGGGTCAGTATCGCAACCTCGTCGGCCCGCAGCCGACCTCCATCCAATACCACACCCGCCCTCAACCTGCGCAGCTCTGCCGGCATAGGGCGCCCCCTCACCTTGGCAAGATACTCCCTCTCGACCTCGAAGCTGGGGTGCATGAGGGCATGCGCGAGTGCCCCATCGTTGGTCAGAAGCAACAACCCCTCAGTCAGATAATCAAGGCGTCCAACCGGAAACAGTCGTGGTAGCCCCTGTCGCGGAAGGAGGTCAGGGATGACCGGCCTCCGGCGAGGATCTGAAAGGGAGGTAATGACACCGGCCGGCTTATGCAGGAGGAGATAGACCTGCTCTTCCGTTGGGGCGACCCGTCTGCCGTCGCACGTGATCACATCGAGCCCAGGAGTGACCTTCGTCCCGAGCTTCGACGCGACCTGACCGTTGACCCTGACCCTGCCCTCGAGGATCAATATCTCGCAGCTCCTGCGCGAGCCGAGCCCGGAGCGGGCTAAATACCGTTGAAGCCGCTCCTGGTCGTCCCCGGGAGGATCACCCTGGCTGCCCCGCATCTCCGACCGCCTCATCCGACGTTTCTTTTCCGGCTGCGGCCGGCGCCAGGCTTTCGATCTCCTTCAGCGTGGGCAGCTCCGAGAGGTCTTTGAAGCCGAAGTACTCCAGGAAGTCACGACTGGTCCCGTAGAGGATCGGCCGGCCCACCTCCGGCTTTCGCCCCAGGATCCGGATCAGATCCCGCTCCACCAGTGTCTTCAACACCCCATCGATCGTCACTCCACGGATCGCTTCGATCTCCGGCTTGGTGATCGGCTGCTTATAGGCGATGATGGCAAGCGTCTCCAGTGCCGCCTTGGAGAGCTTGGCGGGCTTGGTCCCGCGGAACCTCTGGACCCACGGAGCCACCTCCGGCTTTGTCACAAGGCGGTAGCCGCCGGCCACCTCGACAAGAAGGAGTCCTCGATCCCCCTGCCGGCATCGCTCCTGAAACCCCGCGATCAGCCCTACGATCTCTGCCCTCGATCGCCCTTCGAGAACCTCCTCGATTCGCTCCATGGTCACCGGGACCTCGGAGACAAACAGCAGTGCCTCGAGGATTGCCAGCGGCTCGACATCAGGCAGGGTGTCCATCGTCTCCCCCAGACCCCTCGATGGCACGATACACCATGATCTCTCCCTCCGGCTCCGATTGCCGAGCGCGAACCAGGCCGCGGCGCAACAACTCCAGGAGCGCAAGGAAGGTCGCGATCAGCATCACGCGTGTCCCGGCCACATCGAAGAGGGCGGTGAACGGCAAGGGGCTCTCGAGCGCCAGCCGGTCAATGACCATCACCATCCGTTCACTGACGGTGATCGCCTCGGGCGCGATCTCAAGGGCCGTCGCCTGCGGGGCCCGCTGCACGATGGCCGCGAAGGCGCGAAGCAGCTCGGACAGGGTGACCTGCAGCGGCCCTTCGGCGACGGGAGGCGAGAGCTCGCCGAGCCTGGCATAGAGGAGCTGCTGTCGGGACTCCAACTCGTCCAACGTCAGCGCCGCCTCTTTGAACCGCCTGTACTCCAAAAGACGTTCCACCAACTCCCTTCGCGGGTCTTCCTGGGGGAGATCCTCGCCTTCCAGCTCCTCCGCGGGGATCAGCATCCTCGATTTGATTTGGATCAGCGTGGCGGCGATCACCAGAAATTCCCCGGCCACCGCCAGATCCAACTCCTGCATGGTGGCCAGGCAGGCCAGGTATTCCTCGGTGATCTTCGCGATCGGGATGTCGTAGATGTCGATCTCGTTCACCTGGATCAGGTAGAGCAGGAGATCCAGGGGTCCTTCGAACATCTCCAGTCGAACGCGATAGGTCATGCCTCAACGCGCCACGATCCAGGACTTGAGCTTTTCGAATCGTTTCGAGCCGATCCCCTCGACCTCGATCAGCCCGTCAGGCTCTTGAAACGGGCCGTGCGCCCGCCGGTGCATGACGATCCGCGTGGCCAGAGTCGGTCCGATTCCGGGGAGCGTCTGAAGCGCCAAGGCATTCGCCCGATTGATGTCCACCGGCGTGGTTGGTTTGGCCTTCGCGATCCTGAGCGCTGATATCGACAGACGCGCGTGCGGGACTCGAGGGGGGTCAGAGAGACGGGGGGTGTGAGACGCGGGCACGGGGGCGGGCCCGAAGGGGCGGAGCAGGACAGGACCCCACACAATGGCGGCGATAGCGAGGCCGAGCAGGCTGGCGGCGATCGCCTCTCGCCTGCTGTACACCTCCCTCACGAAGGTTCCTCGACCACAGCGCCCTTGGCCAAATCGAAGACATCGTGCAGGACCCGAACAGCCAGCTCTGCGTACTTGGCATCGATGACGCAGGAGACCTTGATCTCGGAAGTGCTGATCATCATGATATTAATCTTCTCCCCGGCCAGGGCCTCGAACATCCTGGCGGCGACCCCCGAATGGGTCCGCATCCCCACGCCCACGATGGAGACCTTTGCGATCTTGTCGTCGCCCACCACCTGCGGGGCGCCGATCTCTTTGGCCACCCCGGCAACGATCTGCATCGCCTTCGGGTAATCGGGCTTCGGCACGGTGAAGGAGATATCGGTGGTGCCGTCCTGGCTGATATTCTGAACGATCATGTCCACCACAATATTGGCTTCCGCGACCCGAGTGAAGAGCTTGGCGGCGATCCCGGGCCGATCCGCCACGCGGAGCACGGTGATCTTCGCCTCGTTCTTGTTGTAGGCGATCCCCGAGACGACCACCTTCTCCATCTCCATATCCTCCCGTACGACCAGGGTCCCCTGGCCCGCGTTGAAGCTGGAACGGACGTGAACCGGAACATCGTAGTTCTTGGCATACTCCACGGCCCTTGCCTGCAGCACCTTCGCCCCCAGGCTGGCCATCTCGAGCATCTCGTCGTAGGAGATCCTTGCGAGCTTCCTTGCCTCTGGGACCAGGTTTGGGTCAGCGGTGTACACCCCGTCCACATCGGTGTGGATCTCGCACAGATCGGCCTTGAGCGCCGCCGCCATGGCGACTGCGGTGAGATCCGAGCCGCCCCGACCCAGGGTGGTCACCTCCTCCTCAGCCGTCACGCCCTGGAATCCAGCCACGATGGCGATGGCGCCCTCCCGGAGCGCAAGCCGCACCCGATCGACCTCGACGCTCACGATCTTCGCCTTGGTGTGAGCGGTGTCGGTCTGGATTCTGACCTGGCTCCCCGTAAAGGAGCGCGCCCTGTGACCACGTTGCTGGATGGCCAGCGCCAGGAGGCCGATCGAAATCTGTTCACCGGTGGCAATGATGACGTCAAGCTCCCGCTCGTCCGGCGCGTCGGAGACCTGGGCGGCGAGACTCAACAGACGGTCAGTCTCTCCGGCCATCGCTGATACCACCACGACCAGATCATGTCCCTCGGACTTGGCCTGTATGATTCGCTCGGCCACCAGCTTGATCCGCTCGATGTCGCCTACTGATGTGCCGCCATACTTCTGGATAATAAGGGACACGTCAACTCCTATGAGGCGAGCCGATCGCTCCCTGGCAAATCGGCGACAACTCCCTGGAGCCTCTGCCCGATCCTTCTCTCTTCCCCCGCGAGAAGCCGGCGCATGTTCTCGCGGTGCCGGATGAGAATGAAACCCGAGAGGACAACCGCGAGCGCGACGAAACTGCGCCGACCGTCAAGCAGCCAGACGAGAAGGGGCGACGCCGCAGCGGCGACAAGGGCAGCAAGAGATGAGTAGCGAAAGACGGCGGCAACGAACAGCCAGACGCCTACGACCAGGAAGGCGACCTTCGGAAGAAGGGCCAAGAGAACGCCCAGGAAGGTGGCAACGCCTTTCCCCCCGCGAAACCTCAGGAAGACCGGATACAAGTGGCCGAGGAATGCGGCCAGCGCCACGCCTGCGACCTGGACATCCGACGCCCCCACCATCCGGCCAAGCGCAACGGGCGCCCACCCCTTCAGCATGTCCAGGGCAAGGGCAAGCGCCGCTGCCCCCTTGCCGGCCGCCCGCAGGACGTTCGTTGCACCGATGTTCCCACTTCCGATCTCCCTCACGTCCACCCCTTTCGATGCCTTGGCGATCAGGAGACCGAACGGGATGGAGCCTGACACGTACCCAAGCGGAACTAGCCACAGGCTTACGTCCATTGACCTCTCGGGGGGACCAGCCTCATCGGTTGAGATCGATGACTTTCCAGAACTTCAGGAAGTAGTCGATGCCGGAGATGATGCTGAGCAGCATCGCCCCCCACAGGCACAGGAGTCCAAGAGAGGGGATGGCGACGATACCCCATCGGGGCGGCCAGTCAAGGATCAACAGGGTCACCGCCGCGACCTCGGCCAGCATCTTGTACTTTCCGACATCGCTCGCATGGATAATGATGCTCTGGGAGGCGGCGATCGTCCTCAGCCCGGTGATCGCAATCTCACGCCCCACAATCAGGACCACCATCCAGGCGGGGGCGCGGCCCACCTGCACCAACGAGATGAGGGCAGTGGAGATGAGCAGCTTGTCAGCGATCGGGTCGAGCAGCTTCCCAAGCGTGGTGACCTGCCGGGTGCTGCGAGCGATCTTGCCGTCCAGCCAATCTGTCAGGACCGCGGCAAAGAAGATCGCGGCGGCGGTGTAATTGGGCACCTTCTCCCCGGCGATCAAAAAGACGATGATGAAGGGGACCAGGAAGATTCGCACCAGGGTCAACTTATTCGGCAAGTTCAAGGAGGCTCCCGAGCCTTTGGAATTGCCCGCGACCTGCGCCGATTTACCCCGACCGCGTCTGCCCAGTTGCATTATCGTGTCCCTGTGAGACTCTGGACCAGCGTCATCGCCTTCTGGATCGCCTTCCGTGTATCAAAGCTCACCGCCCCATTCCCCTGCGCTCAATGATCCAAAACGGACCACACAACCGATCATGGCGATACCGTAGCAGAGGCTAAAGGAGCCTGTCAAGGTTGATCCCGAACCGTCATCATCGACGAAAGGTCCAGTCATCAGAAGCATATCGACTCGCTGATAGTTCGCGGGCCAGCGTGACCTCCTCCCGTTCAAGTGTTCCCTCGGCAAACTCCACCCCCATCTCGCGGCAAAACCCCTCCTTGATCGCCGCCTCCACCTCCAGGCGATCAGGGACCGATCCTAGCGCCTCCCTCAGCGAGCCGATCGCATCGAGCGAGCCTTCCATCGTCGCTCGTTTGTCGGGGCGCAGCAGGGCAAAGAGGCTTGTGGGATCGACATCCAGGAGGATGGTGCCCTGCTGAAGAAGAGCCGTGGGAAATCGTCGTTGGGCCGAGCCGATCACCTTTTTTCCGCCGACCAGAACCTCGTGTCGAGCTACGGTGGAAAAACAGAAGGGGGATAGAGGATATGGCGCATGGGCGAGGTCGATGGTCATGCTCACCGGAACGCCGAGCAGCTCAAGGCCGCGCTGTAGACAGGCATTGATCCGGCGGTAGCTTTCCGCGATCGAGAACTCCCTCCAGGGCAGGCGTAATGGCAAGACCAGACTATAGGTCAGGTCCTGTTGGTGCAGCACAGCGCGCCCGCCGGTGGGCCGACGCACCAGGCAGATCGAAGCCTTGCGACAGGCTGCAAGATCGATCTCGCCGGCGCGCTGGAAGTAGCCGATTGAAAGAACTGACGGCTCCCAACTATAAAATCGCAGGACCGCATGGTCCCGGCAGAGCCTTGCGAGCGCCTCATCCACCCCCATGTTGGTGGGGCCATCGGAGGCGCCCATCATGAGAAGCCGCCCCGCTCTACCCATCCCCAGACCTCACCGAACGCCTACAGGGTCTAGGGGGGACAACCCGCCTACACCCTATGCCCTAAACCCTGAACAATGCTCTTCAGGCCTTTTCGATATCACGGTGTCGAATGTTGACCAGATAACCGGACTCCCGAAAATGACCGGAGAGCTGTTCCACAAGAAAGACCGAGCGATGCCTGCCCCCGGTGCACCCAAGGGCGATGGTCAAGTAGGCCCGACCTTCTTCTTCACACAGCGGGATGAAGAAGTTGAGGAACTCCGTGAGGCGTTGGAGGTAGGGCTTGGTCACCGAGGCGCTCATGAGAAACTGGCCGATCGGGAGGTCGAGGCCGGTGAGCGGCCGAAGCTCATCGTTGAAATGAGGACTGGGAATGAACCGTAGGTCGAACACAAGATCGGCATCGAACGGAAGTCCATACTTGTAGCCGAAGGAGACCAAGGAGAGGGCAATCTTGGCTGTCGAACGATCGGCAAGAAACGCCTGCGTGAGGAACCGCTTCAGTTCATGAATGGTCAGCGTGCTTGTATCAACGATGAGATCTGCTTGGTCTCGGAGACCCGCCAGGATTCGTCGCTCAAGGGTGATTCCAGTGAGCGCCGACCGTCCCGCCGCCAGTGGATGCGGGCGCCGGCTCTCGCTGAAGCGCCGAACAAGGGCCTCATCGCTCGCGTCCAGGAACACGATCTTGACGCCATGGCCTTCTGCCCTGAGCGTCGCCAGGATGCCCGGGAGAGAGCTCGGGAATTCCCCTTCCCGGACGTCTATGACAAGGGCCACCCGCTGAAAACTCGGCTCCGACTGCATGCAGAGCCGGGCGAAGGTGGGGATCAATGTCGTTGGCAGGTTATCGATGCAAAAAAACCCGATGTCCTCCAGACACTTGATCGCCTGGCTCTTGCCGGCCCCCGACATCCCGGTGATGATCACGAACTCGGTTGCTTTCACCGACCCTCGCCCTTCATATCCGAGGTGCTCTTACCCCTCCAAGATCGTACCCGCAGTGACATACCGTCGTTTCATGCGCATGCGCTCGAAACCAGGTTGGCTCTCCCGCATTGAAAGCGCCCGGATCCGCCTCTCGAGGTGCCCCGTCCGCAACGCCTGGTCCTTAGTGGCCCTCCAACTATTTCATCCTGATCTGGGGTCCTGCCTGCCGGTCCAAGAAACGAGCATAGCAAGGCGCGGCCCCCGCGGGTCGCACCCACTGCGCGGGTACCCGACGTACGTTACCAAGTACGTCGCAGGGAGTGCCCCGGGGGCCGGCAACGTCGCTAGGCGAAGTTAGTTGGACCGGCACTAGTTCTCGGGCTCGATCAAACCGTAATCTCCATCGTGTCTCCGATAGAGGACGTTCACCTCCTCCGTCCGAGCGTTTCGGAACACGAAAAAATTGTGCCCCAGCAGGTTCATCTGAAGGGCGGCCTCGCCCGGAGATAAAGGCTTCATCGCGAAACGCTTCGTCTTGACGATGCGGGGTCCATCTCCGGAGAACGGTTCGGCCTCCCCTTCGGGTATCTCGCCCCTGCCTCGAGACCTCGCGGGGCCTCGACCGGCGTGTTCAACGATCTTCTCCTTGTAGCGAACGATCTGGCGCTCGATCTTGTCGGCCACCAGATCGATCGCGCAGTAGAGATCGTCGCTGGACTCTTCCCCCCTGATGGTGAGATCACGGATGCGTAGGGTGATCTCGGCGATCTGTCGGTACTTCTCGATTATAAGGATGACATGGACCGAGGTGATCTGGTCCACGAACCTTTGCAGGCGGGCGACCTTTTCCTCGGCGTAACGCCTGAGGGCCTCCGTGATTTCGAGGTTGCGCCCCGTAATCGCAATCTGCACCGGCTGGTTCCTCGTCGGATCGAATGGATGCCCGATTAGAATTGGCGACGTCGGTTTGATGAGGGAATCTTGAGTTGTCCCCGGTACTTGGCTACGGTGCGACGCGCGATCTCGACCCCGTTAACCCTTGCCAGGATCTCCACAAGCCTTTGGTCGCTGAGGGGCTTCTGGGAATCCTCCGCCGTCAGGTACCGACGAACCAGATCCTTTACCTTCACTGAGGAAACGGTATCGCCGCCGGTCGATGGAACACCGCGGTGGAAGAAGTATTTCAGCTCGAACAGCCCTTGCGGGGTCTGGACGTACTTGCTGGTGGTGACCCGACTGACGGTCGATTCATGCATCGAGATGTCATCGGCCACCTCGCGTAGCGTGAGCGGCTTCAGGCGGGAGATCCCGTAATCCAGAAAATCTCTCTGAACCTTCACAAGGCTTTCACACACCTTGACCAGCGTGCGCTTTCGCTGCTCAATGCTCCGGACGAACCACAGGGCGGAGCGCATCTTCTCTTCGACGTAGCCACGGGCCTCCCGCGGGACGGACCCTCGTCGGGAGAGAATCTCGCGGTAATACCTACTGATCCGGAGGCGTGGAAGGCCTTCCTCGTTAAGCGTCACCAGATAGCGGCCGTCGATCTTGTGGATGTTGACATCGGGTGTAATATAGCGGGGCTCCTCGCCGCTGAAGGTCTTTCCGGGCTTGGGCTCCAGAGACACGATCAGGGCCACCGCCTCCTGGGCCTCTGTAAGCGGAACACCTAGCGCATCGGCGATCTTTCCCGCCTGGCGACGCTCCAACTCATGGAGATGCCCGCTGACAATGGCCTCGGCCAACTCATGTCTCTCGGGTCTTGCCCCGAGTTGAATCAGCAGGCACTCTCGGAGGTCTCTCGCCCCCACCCCCGTCGGATCCAACGTCTGCACCCACCGCAAAGCGGCTTCCAGCGACTCCGGGGTGGCGCCCCCAAGCGAGGCCAACTCGGGAAGACTGCTCCGAAGATAGCCGTTGTCGTCAAGATCTCCAATGATGAGAGAGCCCAGCCCTAAGAGCTCCGGATCCCGGACCGTCAGATGGAGCTGGAAAAGGAGGTGGTCCTGCAGCGAGCCGGGTCTCGTGAGCAGGCTCTCGCTATCGAACCGCTCGATCTCCTCGCGTCGGACAGAAGGGCGATAATCAGAGGCGTCCTGGAGATAGCTCTCCCAATCGATTTCTGGAGCGGACCCCTCTCCGTTGCTCTCGGGGGTCGGCTCCTCACCAGCGGCGTTCAGGTCTGGGACATCCTCCAACTCCTCGATCCCCTCCGTGACTTCCTCCAGGATCGGGTTTTCCTCTAACTCCTGGTGCAAGGCCTGAAGCATCTCAAGCCGAGAGAGCTGCAGGAGACTAATCGCCTGCTGCAGCATCGGCGTCATGACCATCTTCTGGGTCTGGCGCAGACTCAGCTTCGCTTCAAAGGCCATAGCGTCCCGTCTTCAGAGGCTAAACTGTTTGCCCAGGTAGATCTCCTTCGCCCGCTCGTCGGATGCCAGCTCGCGGGCGGTCCCGGAGACCAAGACCTGACCTTCGTAAATTAGATAGGCACGATCCACAATCTGCAACGTCTCCCGCACGTTGTGATCGGTGATCAAAACGCCGATCCCCTTCTCCTTCAGCCGGGCGATGATGGTCTGGATGTCGGCCACGGCGATCGGGTCGATCCCGGCAAACGGCTCATCCAGCAGCATGAAGTGCGGAGCGGTCACGAGGGAGCGGGTGATCTCCGCCCGGCGGCGCTCACCGCCAGATAGCGTGTAGGCTTTGCTCTTGGCCAGGTGTGTCAGATCAAGCTCCCGGAGCAGGCTCTCGAGGCGATGCTGTCGCTCACTCTTCGTCAAATCGAGGATCTCGAGGATCGCCATCAGGTTCTGCTCCACCGTCAATTTGCGGAAGATCGATGGCTCCTGGGAGAGAAAGCCCAACCCCCTGCGGGCTCGCTTGTAAACTGGCAGCTCGGTGATATCCTCCCCATTCAACATCACCCTGCCACGGTCCGGCTTGAGCAATCCAAGGACCATGTAGAAGGTTGTGGTCTTTCCGGCTCCGTTGGGCCCCAACAGGCCCACCACCTCTCCGGCCTCGAGGCTGATGCTGACGCCGGCCACAACCGTTCGGCCTCTGAACGTCTTGACCAGACTCTCTGTCCGAAGGCTCCGCTCCATCCCGCTCAGGGCCCAGCCTTGCCCGCAGCCGGCGCGCCACCCTCCCCGGTCGCCCCGGCCTTCGACTTGTCCTCTCCTTCCGATCGGGGATACAAGACGGCCGTCACCCGCTTGGACGGACCGCCCTCAACGATCGCCCGATCCTCTTTCAGGAAGATGGTGATCTTCGCCCCGGTCACGAGATCATTGCCCTGCCACACCCTGGGATCTCCCGTCAGAACCGCCCTCTCCTCCCCGGAGAACAGCTCGAGCTGGTCGGCGGTAATCCGTCTTTCTCCTGCGGAGATCCTGACATTTCCCGTGGCGAGCCCCTTCTGGAGCTGCTCCATCTTCTCATCGAAGAGAAACTCCATCTTGTCGGCGAGAATGACCATACCCCGGCCCTTGTCATCGGCAGTGACATTGCCCGTATAGACCGCATTGTGCAGTTTCCGGTTCACCTCCAGGTGATCAGCCGTGATGGTCATCGGCTTTTTCTCCGTCTTCTTCTCCTCCGCCCGCCCGGACCCGGCCAATAGGCTGAGGCTCACGACGACAGCTCCCGCAACGATCCAGTGCCGACGGCTCATCGGGTCCCTCCTTTTCGGTCCCTGGGAACGTCTTGTGTCACCAACCCGGCATTATCTGAGAGAATACGCGATTGCACACGACTGAGGAGCCTCGCCCGCTCGAGATTCGTCTCCGCCTCCATCCCCACTCCTCGACTCACCAGCCCGCCCTTGGTCAACGTGACAGGCGATCGAGTGAACAGTCGGCGATCCTCGGCCGACCAAGCGAGCGACTCAGTCTGCAGGCTGCTCCCCAGCTCCGACCTGGCGGACACGTTTCCCTCCAAGCGAACGTCCTTGGTCTGCATGTTGAGCGTGGCCTTGTCCGAGCGTGACGTCAGCTTCCCCTGATCTGAATAGAGTGTGACTGTTACCTGATTGGAAATCTTCGTCACCTTCGCTATGCCTTCCTTCTCGAAGACCTCGGCCAAGTCGCCCCATATCTCCCAGAGTTTGGTTCCGTCCTTCGTCTCCACCAGATGGAAGCCGCTAATCTTGGCGTCTGGCGCAGAGCCTCCCGGTCGGACCGGGGACGGCGGCGGCGCCCCGGTTGCTGGCGCCAGCAGAAGGGTCGTGATCGTTGACACCGAAACGACGCAAACCAACAGGATGTGTCGAATCATTCGCACTCCAGCCCTCCTATAACATAAAGCGGAGGCGATGTAAAGAGATGGTGGCGCTTCGCCATGGAGGATTCACTCATCGATGAGAGCGCATCTGCCACTGGAACACCACGAGGACCATCACGGCTGGTACAGATCTGTACGCACGGTAACCCAGGAGGCGATTCGAGGAATAACCAAGCGGGCCCGGAGAGCCTGCACAATAGAACGCTTAACCCTGGCACAGCTCCCCAATAGGGGCAAGGTGAAAGGATAGGGCGGCAGCAGATCAGTCTAACAACGATCTCTTACGGTTCAGCCATTCGACCCTCCGTACAAGATCCTCGGGACGGGTTGACCCCGTACTCGGGACCACACGACATCTCCGGCGGCATTTCCATCAGAAAAACCATTCCTTGATGTATGATAGGATCTGATCATGGCGGCCGGGGGATACATTCCCCCGGCAGTGGGCCGTGTCCGTGTTGTTACTGCCTTCGAACATCCTCACCCCGGCGATCAGCAACCAGGCTGCCCACACCCAGTCAGCCCGAACCACCTCCTCGGGGCTCAGCCCGTCACCGGGTCCGTGAATCGCACTATTTCTTCTTCGCCTTCTTCGCTGCCTTCTTCTTCGCTGCCATGCTTGTTCTCACCCCCCTTCTATATCAAGGTCAGACAACCTTGACCGAGGTTACTTCTTCTTCGCCTTCTTCGCCTTCTTCTTCGCTGCCATGTTTGTTCTCACCCCCCTTCTGCGTCATCAGCTCCTCAGTCTGCCGTCCCTACAAAAGGGCAAGCTGGGGATTCTTCTCACGAGCGAAGCTCACGAGCTTTTCAATCAGGGTCTGTGCGTCTTTCAATGCCCCTTCTACCTCATATCGGGGAATCGGGGTCTCCGGGTCCTCTATAAAGTCCTGACGCTTACGCCGCATCCGGTCAAAGCCATTGACGAGCGATCGGGCCTCTTCACCCAGGATTTCTCCCACTAACAACACGGTAGTCCGAGCCTGATCACGACCCCTCGGTCTCCACCCTTCAGCCATCACGATGGCCTTCCCCGCCCTCAGCATGGCCTGATAAGCAATGGTGTATGCCCACTCTTTGTCGATGCTCACGTTGGCTCTGGCCGTGGATAAGTCTTGCAGGCCCCTGGCGAGCAACTTTGAAATCTGTCGGAAGTCCGGTCTTGTTTCCTCGACCAGCCCGCGCTCCCGAAGCTCTTCATAGGCCATCGTCCGTTCCGATCAGGATTGTTCTTCGCCCCTTCAGAACCTCAACGACGAATGGGTCGTCCTCTGCCTTTCTGCGGCGAAACTCGGCCTCGTCGAATACGAGGTAGCTGATCTCACGATTCAAACGGCTCTCCAACGCCGTCACCGCATCATTCACATCATTTAGGTCAACCTGCCCGATGATCATCAGCCGTACAGGGCCGAGACCCTGTTCTGCATCGCCCTGGTCTCTCCCATACAGAATGGCCGTCTTGATCCCCTTGATCCGCCTGAGTCCATCCCGAACGCTTCCGTGAACGCCGGTCGTCTTAGCGATCATCCCCTTAATCTCTGCGTAGATGGGAGAGGCCTTGTTCACGTTGTAATAGCGAAGATTCCCCACCTTTTCGCTCGTCAACAAGCCAGCCCGCTCCAGATTGTCTAATTCGCGCTTGACCCCGGAAATATCTCGGCCAAGCTGTCGAGCCAGCTCCCTCACGTAAAACCGCCTGTCCAAGCGACTGAAAAATAACGTCAGAAGACTGACGCGGGTTTCCGAGGAAAACAGTCGGATTAACACGAGAACACCTCATCGTTGATATCTATACAACAACCGTTCCTTCTGTGTCAACACAAATCGACAAAAAAAATAAAAATTTCTTTCTCTTCGAAACTCACCCCAATCGAATGCATCTGACGATACTCCACATAGACTTTATCCATAGACTCTTTTCTCTGCCACCATCCATACCGCGACTTCGATTCCTGTAGCACTAGATTCTCGGCAGCGTGATGTCTCGCTGCGCCTGGTACTTCCCCTTCTTATCGGCATACGACACTTCGCACACCTCATCGCTCTCAAAGAACACAACCTGGGCGATCCCCTCATTCGCATAGATCTTCGCAGGAAGCGGCGTTGTGTTGCTGATCTCGAGCGTGGCGAATCCCTCCCACTCCGGCTCGAACGGCGTCAC